>CAYMZP010000043.1:0-1554 GCA_964395025.1 uncultured Candidatus Saccharibacteria bacterium | reverse complement strand
AAACGTGCCCACCACGAAAGAGGATTTAGCTTCTCTTCTGAAGGCGGTTGTACGACGATAATAACCTCTTCTCCCGGCCGTGCAACGCCAAACTGCTCTCTGTATGAAGCTTCTACACCCCGAGGAGTCTCTAAGTCTGCGACATTCCTCTCAAGCGTTGCTTGACGCTCTTGTAAGGCCTCAAGCTCTTTCTTCGCCTCCCCAGCAGAACGGCGTGCACGTTCCTCTTTCCCTACGATACCGACCAATAGAAAAATAAGTCCTACTAACAATGCGAGGAGGAGTATGGCGAAAAGGTATTCGTGCAAAGGACGACGCTTTTTCCTATTCATCTTTTGAGTATACCAACCAACACTATTGGTATTAGACAGACCGTTAAAAACGCTCTGGATGCGAATCGCGGGATGTTCGGCGACTATTCCGACCGAGAATGGTCAAGATGCGAGGCGCGAATGAGGACCGAAGCGAGCCGTACTAAACGTACGGTGAGTGAGGACCGGAATGAGGAACGAAGCAGATTGGCTATTATCGGTCGGAATCCTGCACCATTTTCATAAATACCTCTTCTGGTATATCCACCCTATTCTTAGAAAACTGCGCCCTATGCGCCTTCCCTTTCTTCTGTTTCTGGAGCAGTTTTTGTTTACGAGACACGTCGCCACCATACAAGTACCCGGTCACGTCTTTGCGAAGCGCTGAAAGCGTACGAGAAGAAATGATACGCCCGAGCGCTTGCGCCTGAATTTTGGTGACCATGAGCTGTTTTGGCATGATGGCAAAAAGCTTTTCCACCATGCGCTCACCTTCTTCCTGTACACGGCGTCTTGAGATAATGCGTGCAAATGCGGGAACTTCTTCTTCCGCCACAAGAATGTCTAGTCGCACCACGTCCGCCACACGCTCATCCAAAAACTCATAGGAAAGTGACGCGTAGCCCGAAGAAACGTTTTTCACCCGATCAAAGAAACCACGCATAAGTTCGCGTAGTGGCATTTCTGCGATAATTTCCATACGACCGTCTTGGTATGCCTCAGTGGAGCGCACATCTGCTTCGTGGTCATAGAAAAGCTGGAGCAGTCCTGAAAGAGATTCAGGAGGAGTAATGAGTGTGACTTTCACCCATGGCTCTGCAACCTCAGCAATGTCTCCGTGAGCTGGGAATTTTGATGGTGTGTAGATAGTGGACTTCTTTCCATGCTTATCCGTCACTACGTACTCAATAGTGGGAATAGTAACTACCAGAGAAAGTGAAAACTCGCGACGTAGGCGCTCGGTGATAATTTCAAGGTGGAGCATACCGAGAAACCCGCACCGGAAACCTCTCCCAAGCACACCAGAAGACTCTTCTTCAAAAGACAGTGATGAGTCGGTGAGACGAAGACGCTCAAGTGCCTGACGAAGTACCGTTAAATCGTCCTGACTTTCAGGATATATAGATGCCCATACCACCGGACGCGGGCGGGCAAAGCCAGAAAGTGCTGGAAGCGCGCCTCCTGTTTTACCAACCGTATCACCCACTGCCACCTGCCCCGGCTCTTTAAGACCGGTAACGAC
>CAYMZP010000042.1:0-1573 GCA_964395025.1 uncultured Candidatus Saccharibacteria bacterium | reverse complement strand
GCCCCCACTATGGCTCGCGAATGTGAAATCACCGGAAAAAGCACGCAAGTTGGCGGGCGGTATTCAAACCGCACGCGTGCAACGCAGTTTAACCCTGTGGGTAAAACTCGCCGTAAAGCCAACCTCTCTAAGCGCCGTATTTTCGTACCAGAACTTGGCAAGAGCGTGCTCGTAGACATCTCTGTAGCAGGGCTCCGCACCATCAAGAAGAACGGTGCATACAAAACACTCAAGAAAGCAGGGATTGTGTAAAGAAAGTAGGAACGCCCCGCCAGAAATGGCGGGGCGTTTTCTTTTCGTGCTTCTTCCCTCTCTTTAGGCGGCGACTGCCGGCGCCACCGAATCTGCGAGAAGTTTCTCGAAGACTCCTCCCAGCATCTCGGCCGAAATGGCGAGAGCGACGAGTCGGCGATCAATCTCGTCGAACTCTGCGAGTTTCGGAAGAACCACGTTCTCCCAGAACGGCGACGGGTAGTCGCCGAGCGTTCCTTCGGCATAGCGCCAGAGCGTACGGCCGAAAAGGGACAGGTCCTTGCCGAGCGCGTCGTCCGTCCGCTGTGGATGCTCCACAAGCGACGTAGTGACCTGCTCGGCATACTTCGTCACGATGGCGCGACGATGAAATGCAGTCTGTTGGGTTGTCACGTTTCAGTTCCTTCTTCTGCGGTTAGTCGTCCACTCTCAACCTTACTTCCCTACTCTTTTTTGTAAAGTTTACTTTTGGTAAATGCGTGTGCCGTCCGATACAAACGTAATCGTTCCGCTTTCTGCTGTGCTTACCGCTCGCGCGCCAAAAGAAACAATGCGCTCAAGCACTTCTTCATGCGGGTGACCATACGAATTATTCTTCCCTGCAGAAACTACGACCACTTCTGGAGAGACTGCCTTCAAAAACTCTTCGCTCGTAGAAGTACGAGAACCGTGGTGTCCTGCTTTCAAAACATCTGCATCTAGCGAATCGGCGTCAAGCGCGACAAGCCAATTCTCCACTGATTGAGGAGAATCACCCGAGAGCATAAAGCTGGTATTCCCGTACACCACACGAAGAATCACGGAGCCGGTGTTTGGCTCTAACTCCGGTACCTCTCTGTCTGGAAAAAGGACATCTGCATATGCCCCACCTCCAAGCACGATGCGCATGCCTCTTTCAGCAACATGTTCTTCTACGTCCAATTCGTTCTTCACAGAAAACATGAGTGCTTCTGTTTGGTTCGTGTCGTTTGCTATGCCAGAAGAGATGAACGTACCTACAGCGTATTTATTAAAAACTCCGGATAGTCCGCCAATATGGTCTGCATCCGGATGCGTAGCTACCACCACATCAAGCGTTCTATCTATAGGGCCCATGCGTTTTCCAAGCTCACGCAACACAGAACGGTCTTTCCCTCCGTCTATAAGCATTTGTCTTCCCGTGGGGCCTTGTATAAAAATGGCGTCACCTTGACCAACATTGAAAAAAGAAACTGTGAGCGTTTTCTGCTCCTCTCTTCCTTGCACTACGAAGAGCACAGCGTGCAGTATCAAAAGAAGCACTATGCCAATCCAGAGGAAGCGACGCATGGAGATATCATAG
>CAYMZP010000041.1:0-1767 GCA_964395025.1 uncultured Candidatus Saccharibacteria bacterium | reverse complement strand
GACGCTCGAACGCGCTGCAATAGGAGTACCGTCTGGAACACAGGCATACCACGTCGTGTTGTTCGAACAGCCACAGTCGTAGTGATAGAGGGTAACAGCGTACCCCTGATCGCAAGAGAAATTATTTCCCGTCCATACTCCTGACCATCGAAGCACTCCTGTTGCTGAAAGTGCGGTCACAGTAGTTATCAACAAGCCAAGGAAAATGAGAACACCAAAAAGTGCGACAAGTGCAATGCGTCGAACACCTTTCAAGGCAGGTAGCTTATGTGCCATGTATAGATGTACGATACACCAAGATGCCTCAAAGTACTGAGACATGCAGTGGATAATCTAAAGCGCTAATTATCCTTGAGGAAATCGATATCCTGTTGGAACTTCGCTACCTTTGCCATAACTTGATCACCATAGCTTGTTCCTGCTCCTGCGGCGCATGAGCGACCAGAGTAGTAAATACAGGCAGCATCACGTTCAGCGGTGTACGTTTGAAGGGCTGCACCAACGTCTGCAAGATAGAGGCCGGTTGCCATAATGGCATGCCCTGCGTTCCAAGGATTAGTTGCTGGTACGTTAAGCGCTACCTTAAGACGCGCTTCAAAAAGTTCCCACGTAGAAGGAATGAACTGGGTAGGTCCCATAGCGCCGCCGTATCCTCCTGGTTGCGGACACGAGATAGGAGTCGTCGCCCAGTCTTTCCCCAGTGCTTTCGTAATACGTTCAAACGGCACAGTGTCGCGCGGTGCTTTCATTACCCCAGAAAAAGGAGTGCCCGTATTCTTTCCTTTTCCGTCTCCTGTCGTAAGGTCCGTCACGAGGCAGTTACCGACATTAGTACCAAGCGCAGACTCTTGCGAGAGAATCGCTAGAATCATTGCAGGACGGACTCCTGTCTTTGCAGAAGCTGCTTTCGCATACTCAACCGCGTCTCCAAACTGAATGCCTTCGGTGTCACGAAGCGGAAAGAGGCGCGCACGTATTGCTGCTGCTTGTGCTTGACGCTCGGCAAGCACCTGACCATATGCTGCTTCCTCATTTTTAGTAACTGCAAGTAATTGCGCTTTCTCTTGCTTGTTCTTATCTATTTCTTGCTTCTTTGTTTCAACGATGTACTTTGCATCTGCTTCGGCTGCTTCACGTGCCGCAAGTGCTTTACGCTCTTCTTCGGTTTCGCTTCGAACACTTCGTATTTCTGCGAACTCTTCATGTAGACCTGACTGTACGGTGAGGATATTGTCGACATCATCAAATAGTGCGAACGCAGTGTCCGCAGATAACATAATTTCAACAAACGAGAAATCATCTATTTGGTCTTGTTTGCGCAGAAACGCTCCAAGTGAGTCGTGACCGTTTACAATTCTTCCCGAAAGCTCATTAATGCGTGCTGTTTTCTGGTCTATTTCGTTCCCTATCTTCCCTATCTCTATATTCTTCGCACGTATCTGTGCTTCTGCTTGTGCTATTTCCGCATTCAAAGAGGTGACGTCCCCTTGCAGAGTATTTTTCTTGGCACGCGTTACATCAAGTACCTGTTGCCACTGTGCTATCTCATCTTGCAGTTTGTCATACTCTTCCTCGAGCTCTGCACGCTCGCGCTTGGAAAGCTCTTGCGCCTCAACGGAAGGAAGCACCCCGCCAAAAACAAAAAGGGAGGCGAGCACGAAGAAACCTGCAATAAAAGGGGTCCGAACCATGGCTAATGCCTAGTATACCAGAGCCTCTTGCGGCGAAAATATGACAAAAAAGCCGAAATATCTTCGGCTCTTTTGT
>CAYMZP010000040.1:0-2105 GCA_964395025.1 uncultured Candidatus Saccharibacteria bacterium | reverse complement strand
TGTGCTGGTGGAAGGACTTGCACCTTCGACCTTGGGTTTATGAGTCCCATGCTCTAACTACCTGAGCTACACCAGCAAGTGAGTGAACATAGGAAACATACCATGTTTCCTATGTGAGCGAACGTAGCTGATGCAAGCCTTACTTACACCAGCGAGTGAGGTAACACAGAAGTGCGTTTATGCACTTCTGTGTTCACCGAACGAGCGCCGCGCAAACCCGACCATAGGAAGGGTTTACCCCAGCGATATAAGGAACCTTACTACTCCACGACTTTTTATTCAACGCCCAGTTCGCGTAAGCGTTCTTCAGCTTTCGCAATATCTTCCGGATATCCAACCGGAATCCACAACGGCTGTTCCACCACCATAATTGGGTGCTCGGAAGCCATGAGTCCAAGCGGATGCGTCATAAAGTATTCTCCGCTAGCTTCATGCTTTGCTGCTTCATATCCAAAGAGGCGTTCATCAAGCACCATCGCTCCTGTGGAAATAAGGTTGCCGATAAACTCTTTCGGCTTTTCCACAATTGCTTCCATTGTTCCGTCTTCCCTCTTTTTAATCACGCCAAATTTTTCCGGCTCATCGTGCGCCACAGCCATAATAGATAATGGGTGCTTCATCGCCTCGGCAATCGCTTCTTTACCAACAATGTCATCGGCATTTAGGAGAAGGAACCGGCCATCAAGAAAAGGACGTGCAAATGAAAGTGCATGTGCGGTACCTGCCTGCATCCACTGATGCGCATATCGTATAGGGCGACCTTTGTACGTATCACCGAGACGCTCGCGTATCATCTCGCCTTTGTAGCCAACTACGATAATAATTTCATCAATCTCTTGTGGGAGCGCATCAAGCACGTGCTCAATAAGTGGCTTCCCTGCCACTTCAATGAGTGGTTTTGGTTTCTCAAGCGTGAGAGGTCGCATACGCTTTCCTTCTCCCGCGGCCATAATGACTGCTTTCATAGATGTTTTGTGTACAAAGCCTATAACTCATGGAGAGGCCACGCAAGTGGCACGTGCTACTATACTTTTCATGATGGAAGATTCGCGCGACCACGAGTCGCTCGCGCGTGAATTAAACAATGGCACGCTACGAACAGAGTATGCGCGTCCTTTTAATGATTACCGTCCCGGTGCGGTGCCCCGCTTTTTAGGATCCGTACTTATGTGGTTTGGAAATACGGTCTACGGAAAAGCACCTTCGTATGCAAAGTTTAAGGCAATAGAAGTTATTGCGCGTATTCCCTATCAGTCATGGGAAGTGGCTGCGTACACCCTTCTGTCCGCTTTTTATGGCAACGAAAAACGTGCGATAGCACTTTCTAAAGTCAGTGCATTTGCGCGCCTCGCACAAGACAACGAAACTATGCACGTCGTTGTCATGACGAGCATTGCGCGACGCCATAACTGTATCGGAATTTTCCGACACACCCTTATTCCACTCGTATTCGCGTTCTTTTACTTCTGGGCGGTATATCTGCTCTATTTATTCTCTCGTAAAGCAGGCCTTGAACTCAACTACCTCTTTGAAAACCATGCATACGAGCAGTACAGTGCGTTCTTGGAAGAACACCGTGAGCGTCTCATGCATACGCCACTCATCTCTCCATTCCTTGCGTTTTATGGTCGTGAAGTGAAAAACGAGTATGAATTCTTTGAGCTCGTTCGTAACGACGATCTCATCCACCGCAATCGTTCTATACGCGAGATAGAAGTGACGTAGTACTACTCAACTGAGGTTGTACTTCCCAATACCCAGTCACGCCTTGCTTCAAGAAGAACGGTAATTTCCCGCAAATCTCCTTCGGCTTCAACGAGCTGAAGAAAAGCTTCCTGTGTTACTCCTCCCTCTTGTTTTTCGCGCGCTTCAGCAAATGAACGCTCAACTGACGCAAGGGTGGAATCAATGTTTTCTGCCTTTATCTGCGAGACATCATCCAGTGTCTCCGTTTCCAGAGCGCCAAGGAGTTTTGTAATGCTCCTAGTTTGTTCGTCAATAACGTCATCATACGTTTCTTTTGAAGATACAATTTCCTGACTCAAGCCTGCAAGCAGTGCAGTAGTCTCGCGCTCTTCCTCCATTAACTCTACGGTAAGTGCCTG
>CAYMZP010000039.1:0-2685 GCA_964395025.1 uncultured Candidatus Saccharibacteria bacterium | reverse complement strand
ACGCTACAAAAAGAAATGAAAAAGTCCGCACAGGAAGAACGTTTTGAAGACGCCTCTATGGCTCGCAAACAGTTGTTTACTTTGGATCACATTCAAGATGTGTCGCTTATTCGTGAATAGTGGCGCAAAGACTCTGATGCACCACCTGTGCGTATAGAGGGGTATGATACGGCGCACATAAGCGGTACGAACGCCATTGGAGTGATGGTGGTAGTTGAAGGTGGAGTGCCAATGAAAAAGGAGTATAGAACTTTTCGTATAAAAGGGGTGGGAGGAAAGAGCTTGAATAACGACATAGCGTCACTCAAAGAAATACTCACCAGACGGTTTGGGCATCCGGAGTGGCCGTATCCTCGCATTATTGTGGTGGACGGTGGCAAAACACATAAAAAAACTGCAGAAGATACACTTAAAGAGCTCGGGCTTCAAATTCCCGTAGCATCAGTAGTAAAAGACGAAAAGCATCGTCCACGAGAGATTATTGGTGGTATTCGTGCGGGGGTGAAAGATTCAGATGCGGTTTTGGTAAACGCAGAAGCGCATCGTTTTTCACTTTCCCGCCATCGTTTTGCCCGCCGTGCAGGACTTCGTAAACGCATATAAAAAGAGCGGTCGAGGATTTCCTCGACCGCCGTGAGTTTGAAGGCACATGTCGCCCAATCTTCAGTGATGGTTCGGGCGGGTACCGAAGTCGTCTTGCGGTTCACCTCCGCCCTTGAAACCGCCGGCAACAAGCGCTGCGCGGACTTGGTCACCGGCATCAGCATCGGCGACGACTGCAGAGTTTGCGTGTCCCGCCCTCCGAGCCGACTCCTCCGCATCTTGCCGATTGAGCGCCTTGAAGGCGTGGTTGAAGACGGCGCGGTCGGCACTACTGAAGTCTTTGCTTCTGCGCACCTTGAAGCGGTCCATCATCTGTGCGAGCGATTGGCGCACGGCTTCACGTCCTTTCGGGCATGCGGTTGTGGCGATCATCCAGGCGGCTGCGACGACGCGCACCTTCGCATTCTTGTGGTCGGGCTTCAGGTAGTCCATCTCCGTTGTGACCGAGAGGTGGAACGGTTGAAGCGGGATATCTCGTGTCTTCTTGCCCATTTCGGGTACTCCCTCACTCGGTCCTATACCGAGGTGGAAAGATACTAGCAATACTCATCTAAAATACAAAGCAGTTCGCAGTTTTTAATGAACTTCATACGGTATACTTGTGGCAATGCAAGGCACTATTGTTGCGGTACTTCGTGGTGGTCCTTCAAAAGAACATGACGTATCTCTTAAAACGGGTGCGTCTATGGTCCGAGCGCTTGACCCATCTCGCTATACCGTTCGCGATATTTACATAGACAGAAAAGGTGTGTGGCACCACCGTGGTCTTCCGACGACTCCCGCAAATGCGCTTCGCGCAGTGGACGTGGCTGTAGTGGGACTTCATGGCGAGTATGGTGAAGACGGCGAGGTGCAGAAGCTCCTTCATCATTTGCGTGTTCCATACACCGGTTCTGACCACGTAAGTTCTTTTCTTGCGATGCATAAAGCGCTCGCAAAAGAACGCGCCGTCACCTCTGGTGTGCGCACTCCGCTGTTTCGGTTTGTTGAAAGAATGGAAGATATAGATGCTGTTTCTGCAGAAGCGGTACGTGCCTTTCATCAGCCGGTAGTGATAAAGCCAGTGCGGTGGGGTTCTTCAGTCGGTATTTCACTTGCCCATGGGCTTTTTGAAATACGAAATGCTGTTGCAAAACTGCTTGAAGAAGGTGCAGGTGGAGTACTTATTGAAGAGCGTATACGAGGCAGGGAAGCTACTGCCGGTGTGGTTGAAGGACTTCGTGGAGAAGCATTGTACGCACTCCCTACGGTGGAAATTGTCCCTCCACATAATTCTTCTTTCTTTGACTACGATGCAAAGTACGGAGGTAAAACGCATGAAGTATGCCCCGGGCGCTTTTCAAAAGAAGAAGTAGCAGAGATGCACCGCGTTGCTCGTTTGATGCATGAAAGCTTAGGACTTCGGCACTATTCTCGCTCAGACTTTATTGTCTCTCCTCGTGGTATCTACTACTTGGAAACCAATACACTCCCGGGGATGACCGAGCACTCACTTCTGCCACAATCTCTTTCTGCAGTTGGCGTAAAGCTTGGTGAGTTTATGGACCACCTCATCACCCTTGCACACAAACGCATATGAGTAGCCTCACTGAAAAACGATGCATTCCGTGCGAAGGAGATTTCCCCGCCATGACTCCCGAGCAAGCAAAAGACATGATGAGCAATGTACCTGAGTGGAAGCTTTCAGAAGATGCTCGCTCAATATCTCGTTTATTTGGCTTCAAGGATTTTAAAACAGCACTCGTGTTTACAAATGAAGTAGGGAAGATTGCAGAAGACCAGTGGCACCATCCGGATATCCGGCTTTCGTGGGGAAAAGTAGAGGTGAAGCTCACCACACACTCCATAAAAGGACTTTCAGAGAATGACTTTATTGTGGCAGCTCATATTGACCTATTGAAACAAGGGTAATGTATTGGTATAGTCTCCAAGCCCTAGCACAAGGCCGTATCTGTTGCTTGCACAGATACGATCCCTCGTTCGGGCGAATATACAAAACATAAGAATGTCTTGTATATTACCCTCACTCGGGCCGTTAGCTCAGTTGGTAGAGCACCTCATTTGCAATGAGGGGGTCGCAGG
>CAYMZP010000038.1:0-3040 GCA_964395025.1 uncultured Candidatus Saccharibacteria bacterium | reverse complement strand
GCCAAAGCCAAATTTGGTGGTAGTAGAGCCCGGTTCAAGTCACACCATTGGCTCCACTAAGGTTCGCTTTTATCCGGTGACACACTCTATCCCTGACTCTATGGGCATCATTGTGGAGACACCACAAGGAAACGTGATTGTGACCGGAGACTTGAAGCTGGAGCACGTCGACGGAGTGCCCGTTGAGAGCGAAGTGAAAAAATGGACGGCACTCGGCGCAGAAAAAAACTTACTCTTCATTGCCGACTCCACGAACGCAGAAATAGATGGTTTCTCTATTCCTGACAAAAAAGTGCACGAAACACTTGATGAAATTATTCGGACAGTGAAAGGACGCCTTATTATCGGTACCTTTGCGTCTCAGTTTGAGCGCATGGTGAAAATCATAGAGATTGCCGAGAAGTACGGAAAGAAAGTGGTAATGGAAGGTCGTTCTATTAAAACAAACTTGGAAATTGCACAGAAGATTGGACTCCTCAATATCCAGAAAGACACCGTGATTCCTGCTCAGGAAATTGGTGACTATTCTCCAGATAAAATCGTGGTCCTCGCCACTGGTGCACAAGGTGAAGAGTTCGCAGCACTGATGCGTATTGCCACAAAACAACACAAGAACATTGTGATGACTGAACGCGATACCATAGTGCTTTCTTCGTCTGTGATTCCTGGTAATGAACTTTCAGTACAAAAACTGAAAGACAATCTCTACCGCAATCGCGTTACCCTTATTCACTACCGCTCTTCCGACGTGCACTCAGGCGGTCACGGACGCGCAGGTGAATTGGTATGGATAAACAAAACCGTAAACGCTAAGTTCTTCATGCCTGCGTACGGCTACTACTCCATGACTTCGTGCCATGCAAAAGCAGTGGAGCAAGCAGGACGCCCGCGCGAATCAATCATTCTCTCCGAGAACGGTATGGTGATTGATATTGAGAATGGTGACAAATTCACCATTCACAAGGAAAAAGTACCGAATGCTCCTCTTATTGTGGACGGCTTTGCGATTGGCGACATGCAAGAAGTGGTGGTACGCGACCGCCAAGCGCTCGCGAAAGACGGCATGTTCGTCATCATCGCCACCATCCAGCTTAAGACGGGTAAACTGCGCAAATCTCCAGACATCATCAGTCGTGGTTTCGTGTATTTGCGCGAATCTCAAGACCTCTTGAATCACGCGCGACTTCTTATCAAGAAGACCGTGGAAGACTCTACGCAGGGTATGAATCCAGTAGACCTTGATTATGTGAAAGACCAGCTCACAGACGCTATGGCCGGCTATCTCTTCAGTCGTACCAACAAAGCACCGATGGTCATTCCTGTATTGATTGGGGTATAGCACCTCACTCCTGTGCAACGAAACACAACCGGCCGAACCGGTTGTGTTTGTAATACAGGTAGTGCATAAATACCCGTAGCCAGGCACGAAAGGAGATGCGTATGGCAGAAGCGTGTACGATACGTGCCGCGTTCTTTCCGCGATTCACGCAGAGACGGACTATAGAAAAGAAACTGCAAAAAGTTACTGTAATTGTGGGGAGTGACTTCCCTAGAACACGTCTCCAAGACTTCATTGACGCTGTATATCCAAAAGCATCCGTGGAGTTCATGTACCATGACGACCCGCGGCTAGAGCGGGCGCAGTATGAACAATGCACATACGACGCACGACAGGCCGGACATCCCGCAAAAATGGTGATGATACCTCGCGCAAAAAACTTCATCTACGGCGAGCGGGTCGTCCATCTCAACTTCTTTGACGTTCGCGGTGGCCAGATTTTCTGGTGGTCGTGGACGCCTGAAGAAAACGACACGGTGAAGCGCGAAGGCATCCGCTAACGTTTTCACCACGTGTCCGTAACAGAACGGGACCCTACAAGTGGGTCCCGTTAGTTATTTTATTTTTATACCTGAATAGAATCTCGCGTAGTCAGGGTCGTTTGCGACAGTACTTTTTGCTTTGAAGTAATACGTGTCGTTTCCAAGAGGAAGTTCAAAAAATTCAAAGTTTGCATACTCTTCGTCTGGGTTGTCGTAGATGGTCACCACGACACTTTGACCTGCGATGGTGCGTGTTTCTGTACGAAACGGTATAAGCTGTGGTTTTGCAATAGGCTTATCTTCGTTGATGGTGAAACTTGCGTTCTCTGCATGTACAAACAACGTTTCTCCAGCACGAGAGGTGAC
The DNA here is from genome assembly GCA_964395025.1 of uncultured Candidatus Saccharibacteria bacterium. GTDB lineage: Bacteria > Patescibacteriota > Minisyncoccia > Phycocordibacterales > Phycocordibacteraceae > C7867-001. The sequence continues at coordinate 853 of CAYMZP010000038.1, read as the reverse complement.
CCATGAGAGACCGATGGTCATTGCAATTTTCCAGTCGGAGCTCGTGAGAACACCTGTCGCACTCGGATTAAGACCTACTGAAGGGTCATGCCAAGGGGCAGATGGGGTTTCTTCCTCCGTAGTAGTTCCCATATTTCCTTCAGCAAGAGATGGTGTTTCAGGCGCCTTTCCAACCTGCGTAAACGCAAAAAAGGCCAAGATAATGACCAAAAACGCAACGACTGCAGGTATGTATTTTTTCATGGGAGTGAGTATAGCAAAGCAATTCTAAACGATACAGTGAAGGACGAAAGAACTAGGCTAATGTGACTATTTCTTTTTTTATGTTCACCAACCCTTCTTTGGTAAGAGCAGAAAGCGCATTTTGCACTTGCCCTCTACGGTCAGTGCCTAAAAGCACGTATAGACTCTTGCTATATACAGGCCCCTTGGCAAGGGTACGAAGAATCGCGCCCCGCGCTTCCCGCATGGACCCTGCAAACTTCTTCTGCTTCACATACCCTTTACTGCGCGCATTCAAGCGTACGCCGTTTCTCTTTAGGTGTGCGCCGTAATCCATGAGTGCGTAGTACCACTCGCGTGCACGCCTTTGTGGCAGTGCTTTCAACAGCATCTCTCGCACCTCCCCATCCCCAACCAGTTCCGCTGTATCTTTTGACGGGCGTGAGGAGGTAGGGCGGGAAAAGAAGTGGTGAATGATGACGGTGCGGATATTGGTTTCTATGAACACGTCGGGAGTATTGAACGCAAATGCAAGTACCGCACGCGCGGTGTACGGGCCTATTCCCGGCAGTGCTTCAAGTGCTTCCGCCGTTCTCGGGAATGTGGGAAGAAGGGTAAGTGCCTTCCCTGC
>CAYMZP010000037.1:0-3160 GCA_964395025.1 uncultured Candidatus Saccharibacteria bacterium | reverse complement strand
TTGGGTCGCATTTATGTGCGCGTCTTATTCAAAACGGACATTCGGTTATTTCACTTGATAACTACTTTGCCGGCACAAAAGGAGGTGCCGTGTCTGGTGTGGTGTATAGAGAAGGACATACCAAAGACATTGCACGGCATATACCGGAAACACCCGATATCGTTTTTCATTTAGGTGAGTACTCGCGTGTTGAAAAAAGCTTTACTGAACCACTCACCGTTTTTGACTTAAATCTTGCTGGTACGACTGCAGTGGTGGAGTTTTGTCGTGCGCGTGGCGCAAAGCTTGTGTACGCCGGCTCTTCTACGAAGTTTGGTGACGGCGGTTTAGGGAGAGACCAAAGTCCCTATGCGTTTTCAAAAGCAGTAAACACGGAGCTGGTGCGTAATTACGGTGCATGGTATGGCCTTCCGTACGCTATTGCGTATTTTTACAACGTGTATGGACCGGGAGAGCGTGCGGGAGCATACGGTACGGTGATAGAAATTTTCCGTCAGAAAGTCAAAGCGGGCGAAGTGCTTCCGGTAAATGCACCCGGTACGCAGGAGAGAAACTTCACACACGTTGACGACATCATTGATGCGCTGGTGCTTATTGGTGAGAAAGGAGTGGGAGATGACTTTGGTATTGGAGACGACTCAGCGTATTCCATTTTAGATGTTGCGAAGATGTTTGGCGGGGAAGTGGTCATGCAGCCAGAAGTACAAGGGAATCGCATGCACGCAGAACTGAACACTGAAAAGACTCGCGCGCTCGGTTGGAAGCCATCAAGAAAACTCTCAGACTATATTCATGACTGTCTCAAAGCGTAAACGCGTACTCATTTTTTCACTCCAGTACCATCCTTTTATTGGAGGAGCAGAGGTTGCCATTAAGGAAATCACTGATCGTCTGTCCGATGTTGATTTTCATATGGTGACACTTCGGTTTAACAAAGATCTTCCGAGAGAGGAAAAAGTTGGCAACGTGACGGTTCACCGCATTGGTTTTGCAAAACCAGGCGTGACGACGGCCGACCTTCGTCAGTTTCCACTGCATCTGAATAAACATTGGTATCAGATAGGCGCTGTGCTACATGCACACCGGTTGCACCGAAAACTTCGTTTTGATGCGGTGTGGGCCATGATGGCACACGCAACAGGAATTCCCGCAGGTATCTTTAAAACCTTCCATAAGGATGTGCCATATCTCTTAACGCTTCAGGAAGGCGACCCGCCCGAGCATATTGAACAGCTCGCACGGCCAGTGTGGCCACTCTTTACTCGTGCATTTACGTTGGCTGACAAAGTACAAACTATCTCTACGTTCTTGGCTCTCTGGGCAAAGAAGCGTGGCGCACGTTCTGTGGAGGTTATTCCAAATGCGGTAGAAACTACACGCTTTTCACACTCGTTTACGAAAGAAGAACGTACGCAAAAAGCAGTGGAACTTGGGAAAAGAGAAGGAGAGGTGTGGCTCGTAACCACCTCGCGTCTTGTTCCGAAGAATGCCGTTGATACGGTCATTCGTGCCATGCCACACATGCCAAGTCAGGTTCGCTTTGTGGTCGGTGGTATAGGCCCAGAAGAACATGCGCTCCGTGCGCTCGCGAAGGAGCTTGGGGTAGAGGAACGTGTGTTGTTCCTAGGACACATTGAACAGAAAGATTTACCTCTCGTTCTTTCTGTATGCGACATTTTTACCCGCCCTTCACGTTCAGAGGGTTTAGGCATCTCTTTCATTGAAGCAATGGCAGTAGGACTTCCGGTCGTAGCAACGCGTGTGGGAGGGATTCCGGACTTTTTGACAGATGGAGAAACGGGGTGGGCAGTTGACGTGGACGCTCCGAAACAAATTGCAGAGGCAGTGCAAGATATTTTGAATAATCCCGAGAAAGCAAAGCGTGTGGTTGAAAATGCAAAAGCACTCGTAGCGCATCGCTACGACTGGAATACGGTAGCCGAACAAATGCGCGCTCTGTTTACTCGTCTCATGTCATGAAGCGCCTCAAAGTCGTTATTGCTACACCGCTCTATCCACCAGACCCTGGTGGTCCAGCAACGTATGCCTCACTTCTCGTTGAACTATTGCCACGTGAAGAGATGGATACCGTCTTGGTGAAATTTTCTGATGTACGACATCTACCGAAGTTCCTAAGACACATAGCGTATGCATGGAATGTGTTCCGCTTCGCCCGTAGCTCTGATCTCGTGCTTGCGCTTGACCCAGTTTCAACGGGTGTTCCATCAGCACTCGCATCATGGTTCGCGCGTAAGCCATATGTTGTAAAGATTGTGGGTGACTATGCATGGGAGCAAGGGAGACAGCGCTTCGGTATCACCGCAACACTTGATGAATTTCTCCTAACAAAACGTGTACCGCTTGCGGTACGATTTTTACGCTTTCTACAAAAGACCGTTGCGCTCCATGCGCGTGCAGTTATTGTGCCAAGTACATATTTAGAAGGTGTGGTGCGCTCATGGGGAATACCTGAGTGGAAGTTTGTCGTTATCTACAACGCCATGCGCATGCCTTCTCCTGGAGCAGTACCGCCTGAAGTAGCAACGCTTCCACATCCCCGTATTGTCTCTGTGGGGCGCCTTGTGCCGTGGAAACATATGGAGGGTGTGATAGATGCAGGAGCACTTCTGCCAAACGCTTCTCTCATAATTGTCGGAGAAGGACCAGAGCGTGAACGACTCGTTGCGTATGCACAAAAAGTTCATCCAAAAACTGTATTTACTGGTGCACTGTCTCATGCAGATACACTCGCGGTTATGATGGAAGCAAAGGTGTTTGTGCTCAATTCTTCCTACGAAGGGTTCTCACATCTTTTGGTAGAAGCGGTGTCACTTGGCGTGCCAGTAGTAGCAACTGCGGTGGGAGGTAATGCAGAAATAGTTACGAGTTCTGCTGATGGTGTGTTAGTACAAGCGGGGGACACGGTTGCACTTACACACGCAATCCAAAAAGCACTCAAGACGTCTACGCGCACCAAGCCCGAGCGCGCGATTGTACGCTTCTCTCCAAAAACTATGGTGCAGAAGACGGCCACACTATTTAGAACACTCGTATGAACGTACTTTTTATTTCAAACGACCCGTCACTCTTTATAGAGGAAAGCGATGCACGGAAACGCATGGAGCGATACGCTAAAGAGATTGGTAATTTGCATATCATT
>CAYMZP010000036.1:0-4089 GCA_964395025.1 uncultured Candidatus Saccharibacteria bacterium | reverse complement strand
CGTATGGGGAATCCGCGTGATGCATTTGAGCTTTTTACGACCACAGATGAAGCACGAGCTGAAGAACTAGCAAAAGAACTTGAGCGTGCAAATAGAAGCCGAAAGGCAAAGGGTGCAGCCATTACTCGTGCGGTAAAAGAGCGCATTGCATCTCGTACCGATGCACTACCTCCGGTGATTGCTATGGGCGATCCAGAATGGCGTCCGGGTCTTTTAGGGCTCGTCGCCAACGCTGTTGCAGAAGAGTATGGTCGCCCCGTCTTTCTGTGGGGGAGGGAGGGTGGAACGACAATGAAAGGCTCATGTCGTGCAGGGGGTGGTGTTTCTGTTGTGGCACTTATTGAATCAGCGGGTGACACATTCGCAAGTGGGGGAGGCCATAAAGCATCTGGTGGGTTTACACTTGCAGACCACGCAGTCTTTGACTTCGAAGAACGTATGACACAAGCGTTTCATGCACTTAAAACAACAAACGAAGAGCAAGAAGCACTCTTTGCAGATGGAGAATTGTCCGCGAGCGAAGCGACTACTGAGCTTCTCCGGAAGATAGAACGTCTTGCTCCTTTTGGCATGAATAATCCCAAGCCGGTGTTTCTGTTTCGGAATGTACGTATTACGCACGTATCTTGGTTTGGGAAAGGGGAAGAACACGTAAAGCTTGGTTTTGTGCAAAACGACACAGCGCGCGAAGCGGTTACGTTTTATGCAAAGAGAGCGCTCGGGCCTTCCTGTACTTCTCTTGAAGTAGGTAGAGAGACACATATCGCAGGTTCACTCGAGCGCGACCAGTTTACGCGTGGAACTCCTGTGCGCGTTCGGCTTCTTTCAGTTACACCCGCATAGAGGGTGATTGATATACTAGATGCTATGAGATACGTGCTGTATGCAGATGGTGGTGCGCGCGGAAACCCAGGACCTGCAGGTGCAGGTGCGGTTGTTTTTGATGCAATAGGGAAGCGCGTTGCGGAAGTGTCGGATTACCTTGGCGTTGCTACGAATAACGTTGCTGAATATGAAGCGGTACTGCGCGGACTTAAAGCACTCCTGTCTGAATTTCCTGAAGGACACTTTCGGCACGCTGAAGTAGAAGTACGTATGGACTCAAAGTTGGTCATTGAACAGCTGAAGGGTGCGTACAAAGTGAAGCACCCAAACCTCATTCCACGGTTTTTAGAAGTGAAAAATCTCATTGCCCGTTCGTTTGGCACTATTTCCTTTGCGCACGTACCTCGCGAGCGTAATCAGGATGCAGACGAGCTTGCAAATAGAGCAATGGACAGTGGTCGTTGAGCAGTTTCTACCGTTTGCTATAGTCAAAAGTGGGGGGGGAATGAACTGTACGGGAGCACCTTGAATGTCCACGCGCCAAGCGCGAGTGGAACGTGTCCGAAACGCCTTATCGGTGTACACACATACACGGCACGACGACTTCGTACGCGCACTCGCCATCGGCCTCCTTGCGTCTTCCACTAAACGGCGCATAGGGTTCCGAGATGTGCGTACGGCGTACCGGCATGCGGTAGTGATGCTTTCACGGCTGAACTACGACATACCGGGATGTCTCGTGTTGCACGTAACGGACGACTACCCCTATGCTGAAATTTCGTTCAAACGGGGATTAGACAGCGTACGACTGCAGTTCCTGGAAGACGAAGACGACGGCACATGGGATATGTACCCGTCTGTTGGCACGACTCCTTCGCGCCAGCGTGCACAAAGGGCGTACGAGAAGTTCCATCTCGCAGAGTGAGAATGGCGGGCGACCAGCATCTGGTCGCCCGCTTCTCGTTCGGGTAGTATGCTCGCGTGGCATTCTTTTTTGGCTCCGCCGGTTTCGCACTCGGTATTGTGTGTGCGGTTTACCTGCCTTTGGGTTGGCACGGCGCACTGTGGTTTTTATGTTTGGGGGCAGTTTTCTTTCTATTTTCAATACGTCTTTCCGTTCGACCCACTTCTTTTTTATTAGGAATTCTTTTCGTCACTGCTTCTTTCGGTGCTTTCCGTGTTGCATACCTATCTGAGGAAGTGCATAGCACAAAAGAAAACACATTTACCGAAGTGGTTGGTGTGGTGGTGGACGACCCAGATGTGCGAGAGACGTCAGTGCGTTTGACGATAGAAACTCAGATAGACGGGGAAGATACGCGTGTACTGGTAGTAGCACCACCATTTCCATCAGTTCGTTATGGGGAAACAGTACGAGCAGAAGGTGTGCTCACGCGCCCGGAAGCGTTTTCTACAAACGGTGACCACGTATTTCACTACGACCAATTTCTTAAAAAAGACGGCACCTCGTTCATTTTAGAGCGTGCACATGTTGAAGTGGTTTCGCCACGAAGAGGAGTAAAAGATTCACTTCGCGGATTTTTCTCAGATCTAAACTTCAAAGGAACAGAGGCACTTTCCATTGCACTTCCAGAACCTCACGCGTCTCTTGCGGGAGGGTTGTTACTCGGCGGGAAACAGGGTCTTGGCGCATCACTTCTTGAAAGTTTCATTATTACCGGGCTTGTACATATTGTGGTCCTGTCTGGATATAACGTCATGATTGTTGCGGAAGCGGTGTATAGAAGTTTCCGTCTGTTTGCACGGCGTTTTGCCGTACCTGCAGCTGTTGCTACTGTTGGCGCATTTGTCTTAATAGCAGGAGCAGGGTCTGCTTCGGTGCGCGCAGGACTTATGGCAGGCATTGCGCTTTTTGGACGTGCTACAGGGAAAACGTACGACGCTTCTCGTGCATTGTGTGTAGCACTCGTGGCGATGCTTCTTTGGAACCCGCTTCTTTTGACGTACGACCCCGGCTTTCAACTTTCCTTTATAGCAACCCTCGGCCTTATTTTCGGCGCTCCTATTGCCGAACGATTTCTTTCATTTATGCACTCTCCATTTTTGCGAAGTATTATTGCTTCCACTATTTCTGCACAAATTGCCGTGCTCCCACTCTTGCTCTACCAAAATGGGCTTTTGTCTCTGGTATCGTTGCCTGCAAACATTGTGGTGTTACCGCTCGTACCGCTTGCGATGGCACTTTCTACCATCGCTCTCTTAGGAGGGTTGGTAATTCCTGCAGTGGCGCCGTTTATTGCGCTCCCTGCTTACTTCGTTTTGTCTTTTATCACGACCGTAACAGAGTTTCTTGCTTCGTTACCATTCTCTGCCGTATCAGTACCGGCATTCCCATTCGTGTACGTTCTTCTTTCCTACATTACACTCGTTCTTTTTGTGTGGTGGGTGAGTAGGCACTACGTTACATACTCCAAATAACGTTTCTCAGGAATATCCCAGTTCACATTCTGTAGGAATGCATCGACATACGTTTTCTTTTCGCTCGGCGCGTAGTCTGCCATGTACGCGTGCTCCCAAAGATCAAGTGCAAGTATTACCGAAAGACCGGCAAACTGTCCGAGCTCATGGTCGTTCACCCAGGCGGTGTGTATGGTGCGCGCGGCAGGGTCGTAGTACACCACTACCCAGCCTATGCCCCGTGTGCCTGCAACTTCTTTAATATGTGCGAAAAACAGTTCCCAGCTCCCATACTTTTCTTCTGCAGAAGTACGTAAAGGTGACTTTCCGTCAGGTACTTCAGCGCCTGTTTCAAACTGCTCAAAATAGTATTCATGCATGCGCATGCCATTAAACTCAAAGGAGAGACGTCGACGCAGCTCATTGATTGCGTAGGCGTTTTTCTCTGGGTCCGCCTTTCGCAATTCCTGGATGGTTTGAAGGATGAGATTTGTGTGTTTTACGTATCCCTCATAGAGCGCGAGGTGTATATCAAGCTGTTTTTTAGAAATTCCTTTAAGTTCGGGGAGGGTAAATGTGCGTACAGAGTAGGTCATATAGAGCCAGTATACCGTATGAGCTTTTTGCTATACTAAACGGGTTACTGACTAACAATTTTTCTATGATTGGAATGGGAAAAAGTCATGAAGTGCCAGCTGAAAGCGCAGAAAAAGAGAAAAATAGGATTCCCGTGTATAATCACACAACTAATGCGGTAGATTTTGTTCCAAAGAAAGATGTGGATACGGGTAAATTTGGGAAAGAGCAAAGAGAAGTAGCTTAGATTGCACCAAAAGAAACCGACCG
>CAYMZP010000035.1:0-4850 GCA_964395025.1 uncultured Candidatus Saccharibacteria bacterium | reverse complement strand
ACGAAAACATACTCTTCGTTTGAAGGGGTGGGGGGTGCCTATACAAGCGAGTTTATAACCCTAGAATCAGACGTGGCTGGGAAGATGAAATATTGCGGAATTGCAGATGAGTTTAGATTTTCTAGGGAAGAACTAGAGGTCACTTTTAAGTAGGTAAGGGGACAGTGTTTGTGTGCCTGAGCCGAGCCCCTATTTAGTACAAGCCTCGCCCTACCAACACCAAAATTATCGTTTCTATTAAAGTAGTTTTCCGGTAGCGTACTTTTCTATATACGCTTTCGTATCAAACTTTTTGTCTGCACCACTTTTTGCCATATAGCGTACTTGGCCGTATATCGGGCGTGTAAACCATGCACGGTCGTGCACCCCGCCAATACTCCACGCAATTCCTGCATAGCCATTTGGGTCGCGCCCGTCTAGTTCGTACCTATCGTTAAGGTATATCGCGATACGCATGGCATCCTCAGGAGTCTTTGTCCATTCCAGTATTTTCTTTGCCCAGTACATACGCATGTATCCGTGCATTTTTCCAGTCTGCACCATCTCGTTTTGCGCAGAGTTCCAAAGTGCATCATGCGTCTTAGCTTTTTCAAATTCTTCTTGTGTGTACACATATTCGCGCGAGTCATTCTTATGTGCGGAAAATGACTTTTGTGCCCACTCGGGAAACCCTTTTGGTGAATCGTAGTCGGGCTCGTATAGGCAGAAGTTGTCCGAGAGCTCACGCCTTACAACGAGTTCCTCAAGGAATGCAGAGGCGTGGTCTATGAGGAGAAGCGGAGTACCTTCTTCCACTTTCGCTTTGTTTTTAGACACGTGAAGTATTTTCTCCATAGGCATTCCTACTGCTTTTACCACTTCCAGAGCAACACGCTGTGGCGCAATCATGCCGTAGTGGAGGTACGGTGAGAGGTTGGATTGTGCGTCGGCAAGCGCATCGTTTCTTTTTGTGCCATATGACGGAAGCCGTTCTTCAATAAATTGTTTGAGCGCTTTGTGGGCAGATTGTTCTCCGGGGAGTGGAGCAGAAAGGGGAGATATGCTTGCGTCAGCACGTGACGTAATTGATTCAACATCAATCTGCGTAGGCTCTACTTTAGGCCGAGAGGAGAGTTGAGGAAACTCCTCAAGAAATTTTGGAAGAAGTTTGTGAAGTTTGGGGCGTAATGTATACGCTGCGAACTCTTTTTTACTAGAAGCTATATGTACGGGAACAATGTTGTGCGTATCCACTTCAACTAAAGGAACAGGTAGAGTCTCCGCTAACTCTTTTTTCCATGCACGTTGCATACGAAGGGGAGAAAAGTCCGTAACCACGACACCTATCTTCTCTCGCTCCACTAACTCTTGTATCAGGCGCGGAGTCTCTTTTCCTGTTTCGTCCACTAAGAGCGTAAAGCGTATGCCAAGCTCGGCACACTCTTTTTCAATCTCTTTGAGCGCGCCAAGCTTAAAAGAAACTTGTCGAAGGCCACCACCCAAAAAAGTACTTACGAGGTTGTACGCAACGATAAGTTCCTGCCCGCTTTCTTTTGCGAGCGCATCTGCATGCAGTAGCGCCCAGTTGTCCTGAAGTCGCATGTCTCTATCCATCCAGTACAAAACAGACCCTGTACCCTGAGGTTTAGGGGATGCGCGATATATACGTTCTTTCAGCATGCACGCAGTATACGTTCAGAACAGAAACCATGCAGGGCGGTATATAACGCAAAACACCGCTCGTTTCCGAGCGGTGTTTTGGTTTCCTACCTTAGTTTGCGAGGTAGACAGTTTTTGTTTTGTACTGATTTGAGTCCAGTCGGAGCGTGTGTGCCTGATTGTTGTCAGCACTCGTGCCGAACTGAATCGCACCAAGCTTAAGTTGTGAGAAGGTGTTTGCACCGTCCGCAGCAACGATGAACGTGATGGTCTCAGTCTTTCCTTTACGGATACGGAATGAGTCATTCGTACGTTCAGCGCTTGAATCTATGTTCACTGCTGTTGCCGTATTCTCGGTCAAGTCATACGAGATACCTGAGTTTGCGAGAATACTGGTGAAGTCAGCAGTTTCTGTAGATGAGGTTGCCGACACGTAGATATCTTCTCCGAACGCCGTCACTTTCACGGTCACACTAAAGGTGCCAGTGCTTGGGGACGTATCGTTCTTCTGAGTAGTATCTGCCTTGTCAAAGGCAACCATGAGCCCTGAAACCATAAGGGTGTGTTCTTCGCCTGATACGTTTCCTTCACCCGCAAGGTCATCAGCGCCTTCTGCGTCAATGTTCGCACCCACTACTGATGCAGTGATAGTTTCACCTTCAGCATAGTTTGAACCATTTGCTGCCTTGAAGCGTACCTGTACTTCTACTTGTACACGATCATCTTCATCAACGGTGTAGTCACCATCAATGTCAAAGGTCGTGGAAGCAAAAGTGCCAGAGCCGTTCCAGTCGTAATCATCAAATGATTTACGATCTATAACGAGGCGCACATCGTCCACCACATCATCTACATCGGCAGTGCCGGTAGTGAAGTCAATAGGAAGGTCGTTGATTGCAATGTCTCCATCCTCTGCTTCAAGGTCAAAGATGAAGATGGTCTGCCAGTTTGAACGGCCATTATCCTTCACCTCAAACGTTGTTGATTCTAGGTCTTTTGCAGATGAACGCGCTACAAGCGCTTCACCTTCACCCTTTTCAACAAGGTCAAAGCTTTCCGTCTCTGCAGGATTACCGACATACTGGTTGAGACCTTCGCTATCGGTGCTACGAATACCGTCATCATCAATGTAGATGGTCCACGTGTCAGTAGCGTTTGATACCACGCCATTCTGTGCTTCAAGCTCAACGACGATTTTCGTCATTTTTCCTTCGCGCACAATATGGTTGAGGCTACTCAAACGGAAGACATATGGCTCATCGTCGCTCAGCCAATCGTCTTCGTCAGAGAGATCTGCTTCAGCGATTTTCTTGCCGTCTACTAGGAGACGCACTTTTTTAAATGCGTCCCACGGTTCGTCCTCTTCGTTACTGTTTGAAGGGTTGAACGTAAGGTCTATACGATTTACACGTACATCACCGTCTTTTGCGCGGAACTCTATTTCTGCCACTTCGGCGGTGCCACCTTCTTCAATTCGGTCATCATCTCCACCGCGTACGCGGAAACGGTCAAGAGACGCTTCTCCTCCTTTAAGGTCGCCACTACCTGATACAGAATCAGAAGGGTTCGTGCCGGTATTGGTCTGCATTGCGTTTACTTTTGCGCGCGTGAGCGGGCCAAAGTATCCGACTGCAGGCGCAATATTCTGTGCTGACTGGAACGCACTCAGTGCTGACTTGGTTTGTGGACCGAAGTAGCCGGTTGCTCCAGCAGGTATTGCATACCCTTTGCTAATAAGAAATTTTTGAAGTGCCGTCACTGATGCGCCGGCAGAGCCGACAGTCAAGTCAGTGGTGAACACAGTCGTTTCTCCCTGAAGTGCCGCACGCTGTGCTATGAGTGCAGACAACTGCGCCTCAAGCTCAGCGATAGTGATGGCGTGCGCCGGAATGGCGCTACCCAGGAAGAGGGCAGATACTGCCACAAAGGCAGTGATACCTGTCCTCATTTTTTTACTAATACGTTTCATGTATTTGCTAGACTAAGATGTAATTGCATGAGAATTTCAATGACATCCCGCCCGTTCATGCACGGCGGGGATAGGTATAAGACCCTTGGGGGTGGAAAATCTTACATCCCAAGTCTTGTAATGAAATTGCATGCCACCAGTCCTATATGAAGCGGAATATCAATGAACAGACATTTATTACGGCATATGACGAGTATGCTGATGCAATATTCCGCTACTGTTCTTTCAATGTGAACGACCGAGAGCGCGCCCGCGAGATTATGCAAGAAACCTTTACGCGCACGTGGGACTATTTGAGGGGTGGGAAAGAAATACGCCTCATTAAACCGTTTCTGTATCGAGTAGCACATAACCTGTGTGCTGATGAGCGTGCGCGCAATGCGCCATACTCCTTGGATGCGTTACGAGAAGATGGTGGGTTTGACCCGCCGGATCCAGACGCTAAGAGCGACGCGTTTGCAGAGAAAAATATATTGTTTGGGCATGTGGAAACACTCGCTCCGTTATATCGGGAAGTGCTTTCACTACGGTTTGGCTCAGGATTGTCTATAGAAGAAATCTCAACGATACTGGGTGAAAGTAAAAACACCATTTCCGTACGCATTCACCGTGCACTTGAAGAGTTACGGAAAAAAATACACGAAGTATGAAAAACAAACACCACACACAGCTTGAAGAACAACTAACGCACACGAACAAGTGGGGTGCTCTTTCTGTGTCTGAAAAAAACGCTGGTCGCTCTACTTTGCAAGCATATGTGGAGGCTCACCCGCTTCCTACTCACTCGTCTTCTCACGTTTCTTTATTGTACGGACTACGTGTTGCAGGTGTGTGTATGCTCATGCTTGCAGTTGGGAGTGGAGGAATGGCGTATGCCGCCGAAGGTTCGCTACCTGGAAACGTGCTGTATCCGATTAAGGTGGAGGTATCTGAACCACTTCGTGCAGCCCTTTTGTTTACCGAGGAGGCACGAGCTGACTTTAAAACGGAGCGCGCGAATCGTCGCCTCGCTGAAGTAGCAGAACTGGTCGCTCGTAACGAAGACATCACACTTCTCGAGCAACCTATTGCTTCTTTGCGTGAACACATTAGCGATGTACAAGAAACTATTAAAACTCTTGATGAAAGTGGAGAGAACACCGAAGCAATTCAAATTAGTTCTGAACTTGAGTCTGTTCTTTCAGCACAGGTAACTATTCTGGAACAGGCTGATGAACAGTACCCTCATCTGCAGGCACTTACC
>CAYMZP010000034.1:0-6306 GCA_964395025.1 uncultured Candidatus Saccharibacteria bacterium | reverse complement strand
TCGTGCACCAAAAAGTGCAAAGAAAGAGGTGGAAGGACCGCTCACACTGCACCCCATAGCAGGTCGTGTACTTCCACTTATTTTTCTGCCACAAAAAATTCGTGCACTCATACAGAAAGAAGGAATAGAGATAGTTTCTGCACAAGACCCGTTTGAACAGGGGCTTGTAGCATATTTGGGAGCACGAGGAACATCCGCAAAACTGCATCTCCAGACACATACTGACTTTCTCAGTCCTGCCTTTGCTAAAGAATCAGTGGTACAGCGTATGCGTGTGTATATAGCTCGGTTTCTTTTGCCGAAGGCAGACGGAGTACGAGTGGTTTCGCAACGTATTGCACGTAGTTTGAAAGAGACACTTGGCGACCGTATTCCGGTCCCGAACATTGTCCCAATTGCGCACGAAACGCCTTCTGCCAAAAACGAGTCTATAGGTGCCAAGCGTTTTCCTTTTACATTTTTAACTGCCTCACGGTTAGTAGGTGAAAAACGAGTGAGCGATATTTTGCGCGCGCTCGCGCGCATGAAGCGTACGGACACTGGATTAGTGGTGGTGGGGGACGGGAAAGAACGTAGGGCGCTAGAAAAGTTAGCGAAAGATTTGCGCATTGCTTCACGCGTAGTGTTTTTAGGGTGGAGTACTAACCTTGCGTCTCTTATAAAAAGTGCCGATGTGTATGTGCAGGTCAGTGCATATGAAGGGTACGGGCGCACCCTTATTGAAGCAGGAGAAGCGGGGGTTCCTATTATCACCACTGATGTCGGTATTGTAGGAGAGGTGTTTACACAAGAAGATGTCTGTATTGTTCCGCACGAAGATGTAACTGCGCTAGCGCAAGTTATGGACACGCTTTCACAGGATAGCGAGAGACGTGCTGTATTAGCGAAAAATGCGTATACGAAAGCAACGGCTCACCTCGGGCAATTTCAGAATCTTCCTGATATGATACGGAACGACCTTTCTAGCACCCTCCGGGGGCGCGCATAGGGCATATGAAAAACGTCGTTACCATAGGCGGAGGCACAGGTACTTTTGTAGTACTTTCTGCGCTTCGTCGTCTCCCGAATCTATCCCTTTCTGCAATCGTCTCTTCCGCAGACGATGGTGGCTCAACGGGGCGCCTGCGCGACGCGTACGGCTTCCTTCCGCTTGGAGACGCGCGCCAAGCACTGGTCGCCCTTGCTGAGGACGGGGATGTTATGCGTGACCTATTTGCGTACCGCTTCACTAAAGGAGACGTAAAGGGGCATAACCTTGGGAACCTCTTTTTAACGGCACTTACTGACGTGCTCGGCTCCGACACTGAAGCTCTTTCGGAAGCATCCAAGATTTTGCGTGTCGCTGGCACCGTTATTCCTGCTTCGGATACTCCTGCCGTCCTTCGTGCATTACTTACGGACGGCTCCGTTCTTGAAGGGGAGCACCACCTAGATGAGCATGTGCCGGGACGTCCACGTATTGATTCGCTCACACTTACCGAATCAGTACCCGCTTCAGTAACGGCACAAGAGGCAATACAGAACGCAGATGTACTTATTCTTGGTCCGGGAGACCTCTACGCTTCTTCCATTGCGCCACTTCTTCCGGAAGGAATGAAAGAAGCCGTTGTCTCTTCAAAAGCACGTATTATCTATATTATGAATTTGTTTACCAAAACCGGCCAAACGGGTGGCATGACTGCAAATGCGCACGCAGAAGAACTGTCTCGGTATCTTGGTCGTACGCCTGATGTAATACTCATGCACAAGAACGGAGGATTTGCCGATGATGTTCTTTCTAAATACGAAAAAGAAGGTGAAACACCAGTGGTTGATGATGTGCCAGAAAGTCAGTATGTCGTGCGTGCGCCGATAGCATCCGTACATGTAGTGCCACCAGTGCCTGGCGACCCCGTGCCTCGTTCACTCGCGCGTCACGACCCAGAAAAGCTCGCGAGCGCACTTGCACCACTTCTCATATGAAACCGACGATTGGATTTATTGGGCAAGGATGGATAGGGAAACACTACGCAGACGATTTTGAAGCACGCGGTTTTACCGTCGTACGCTACGCGCTTGAGGAACCGTATAGAGAAAATAAAGAGAAGATTGCCGAGTGCGACATTGTATTTATTGCGGTACCAACCCCGACCACAGAAAAAGGGTTTGACGACAGCGTAGTGCGCGCAGTGCTCCCTCTTGTAGGAGAAGGAAAAATTGCAGTCATTAAGTCCACGCTTGTACCACGCACCACCGAGACGCTTCAAGAACTATTTCCAAAAATCATCGTGCTCCACTCTCCAGAGTTTTTGCGCGAAAAACATGCAGTAGAAGACGCATCACACCCAGAGCGCACCATCATTGGTATGCCGGTTACAGACGAAGCGCACGAAACGGCCGTGCAAGCAGTGCTCGCCGTGCTTCCAAAAGCACCGTATGAAAAGGTAATGAGTGCACGAGAAGCGGAGCTCGTAAAGTATGCAGGCAACGTGTTTCTTTCTATGAAGGTGGTGTATGCAAATTTGCTTGCAGAAACCGCAAAAGCATACGGCGTGCCGTATGAAGCGATACAAGAAGCGGTAGGGAAAGACTCACGCATTGGTCCTTCACATATGCGTGTGGAATTTGCGAGCGGTCATACCGAGAAAATGGGAAGAGGAGCGGGAGGACACTGCTTTATTAAAGACCTAGAAGCGTTTCGACGTTTGTATAAAGAAACGAAAGACGGGAAGGGTTCACTCCTCTTAGATGCACTTGTTCGCAAAAACAATCAGTTACTTACTGAATCAGGAAAAGATATAGATTTACTTGAAAGTGTATATGGTAAAAATCATGACGTACTTCCTTGATTTTGACCGCACCCTCTTTGATACGGATGCGTACTATCTATATCTTTTGGAAAAACCTGCAGTGGCGTCAATTCGTGCGCAACTGGCTTCTGTGATTGCAAGCAAAAGAGATCAAACACTGACTGGAGGAAGTGAGAGGGTGGATGTGTGGGACCAAGTAAGTGCTCTTATACATGATGGGACACTCGCGTTTACTCCAGGTGAACTTTCACAGTTTGTATATGAGGATGCGTTTGATCGTCTTGCTACTATCGGTAAAGATACAGTGATTCTCACGTTTGGTGAAAAAGAGCGTCAACGAGTAAAGGTAGAAAGTGGATTGGCAAACACCTCTGTACAAGCAGTGCATTATCTTGAGGAAGGAACAAAGGCAGAGTTCTTGAGGTCTTTAGAGACTGATATAAGTAGTGATGCACTCTTTGTTGACGATCGTCCCGTTGAGCTTGAAGCTATGTCAGTTGCTTTTCCAAATATTGCTTTGTACGAAATGCGTCGCGACGAAAAAGCAGGAGATGGTCGCTGGCCTGTTGTACGCTCGCTTACAGAACTTCCATGAGACTTTTAATTACTACGCAGACGGTAGATCAGAATGACCCAGCACTGAGTTTCTTTCACCACTGGCTCTTAGAGTTTGCAAAACACTGTGAGCATATTGAAGTTATTTGTTTACAGGAAGGGAAGCATGCACTTCCGCCGAATGTGACCCTGCATTCACTCGGGAAAACGAAAGGAAAGAAGGTTGGTTTCTTTGGCAAGATAGTGCGCCGTATGCGCTATGCGCTACGCGTTCTCTCACTATCGTGGAAACTACGGAGAGAGTATGACGCGGTATTCGTGCATATGAATCCGGAATACATGGTGCTTTGCGGGTTCCTCTGGAAGTTTCTTAAAAAGAAGTCAGCGCTTTGGTACACCCACAAGATGGTGGATACGAAGTTACGGCTCGCTGAATCTTTTGCAGATATTATTTTTACCGCTTCCAAAGAAAGCTTTAGGCTCCCCTCAAAAAAAGTGCAGGTGATGGGGCATGGCATTGATACTGACTTCTGGACTCCGGACGACTATGTGGTGCGCGAGGGGCACTGGCTTTCAGTAGGTCGCTTGATGCCTGTAAAAAAGCACGATGAAGCCATGAAGCTGGCGCATAAAGAGCGAGTACTACTTCGTATTGCAGGAGAAGGCCCTGAGCGCAGACATCTTGAAGACGTAGCAAATAGAATTGGCGGGGAAGTACAGTTCCTTGGACCGTGCACCGAGTCAGAACTGCGTGACGAATACCGCCGTGCTGGACAGCTTATCCATATCTCCACAGGTTCCCTAGATAAGGTAGTGCTTGAAGCTGCTTCCTGCGAGTGTCCCGTTTTCTCAACTGATGAAGCGATTCAGACGCTTCCTCTTTCTCGTGTATATGTACAAGAGAACCACTCACTCCCGCTTCTCATTCCGCGTCTTTTGAAAGCATATGAATGAGCCGTCGGTACGTATGAAGATTGCGTTTGTAGCAAACGTACGCATGCCGACAGAAAAAGCGCACGGTATTCAGATTGTGAAAACGTGCGAAGCACTCGCTGATGTAGGGCATGACGTGATACTTCTCGTGCCTAAAAGAAAGACAGGAATTACCGAGAACCCGTTTTCATATTACGGAGCCAAGAAAAACTTTGTCATAGAAGCACTTCCCGCGTGGGACACTGTCTCTTTTGGTATGGTTGGTTTTATTCTAGAAACGCTTTCTTTTGCGTTTTCGGTCCGGAAGTATCTACACCGCGCGAGCGTTGATGTGGTGTATGGGCGAGATGAGTTGGTGCTTGCCTGCCTACCTCACGGGTATGTCTGGGAGTCTCATACGGGGGCATGGGGTTGGGTAGCGCGCATGGTCGCGGGGAAGGCGCGAAAGATGGTCACTATCACACAAGGACTCAAGGATTTCTATGTTGAACGAGGTATAGCTGAAGACCGTATTGTGGTTGCCCATGACGGGGTTGATGTTGCGCAGTTTGAAAACAAAGAAACAAAAGCAGTGTCGCGTAAGCGCCTTTTGCTTCCGCCCAAAGCACGTATTGCTATGTACGTGGGACGCTTGGATGGGTGGAAGGGAACTGAAACATTTCTAGAAGCATCACGAAAAATACCAGACACGCTTTTTGTGGTGATAGGGGGTGAAGAAAAACAGATTAGAGAACTTTCACCTCGGTATCCGTATGTACGATTTCTTGGTCCTCGTCCGTATAAAGAACTAAAAGACAATATGGCTTCTGCTGATGTGCTGGTGCTTCCAAACACAGGCATGGACGAAGTTTCGGTGCGCTTTACGTCCCCACTAAAACTCTTTGCGTATATGGCAAGCGGTATACCAATTACGGCGAGTGATTTGCCCAGTATTCGTGAAGTGCTTGATGACACATCGGCGTACCTTGTGCCGGCAGATGACGCAGGGGCTCTCGCGGAAGGTATTACGAGTGCACTTTCTGACAAAGGTGTACGAGCTAAGGAAGCCTTGAATCGCGTTAGAACCTACTCTTGGGCAGAACGTGCGCGCTCTATTCTAACGGTGCTATAGCATTCGTACTGCAGTAATGGAAATGGCCACGGCTGCAAACCTACCGACTAGAAGTGCAATAGTAATAACCGACTGAACCTTGGAACTTCCCAAAGCGACCGAAAGTGTATACGATATTCACATTATGGAACGTACCTCCTCTCTCGCACTTTCTGTGGTGGTGCCGGTATATGGTTCCCACAACGTGCTCCCCGAGCTTCATCGGCGCGTCGTAGAAATCGTAGAGAAAATCACCCCATCGTTTGAACTCATTTTAGTAAATGACGCGAGTCCAGATAACGCATGGGAGGTGATACAAGAACTTGCCAAATCTGACGCGCGCGTGCGTGGCTTAAACCTCTCTCGCAACTTTGGTCAGTATCCTGCTATTACTGCAGGATTGTCGGCAAGTCGTGGTGAGTGGGTCGTCGTTATGGACTGCGACTTACAAGACCAACCGGAAGAGATTCTGGCGATGTATCAAAAAGCACAGGAAGGATTTTTTGTAGTAGTTGGCTCTAGGCAAAAGCGCCATGATGACATGATTCGTCGATTTGTTTCCCGCATGTTCTACGCCACGCTCGGCTACCTCTCTGGCAGAAAGCAGGACGGTACCGTTGCAAACTTCGGTATTTACCATCGTCGCGTGGTAGACGCCCTCCTTTCTATGTCAGACCATATGCGCTATCTGTCCGTGATGGTGCGATGGGCAGGTTTTAGAACTGCCATCGTTCCGGTAGAGCACGCAAAACGTCAGGGAGGAAAGTCTGGGTATTCGCTTGCTAAGCTCTTTAGTCTCGCAACCGACATCATACTGGCGTATTCGGAAGGACCACTTCGACTCATTGTGAAGTTTGGTCTCGTGGTGACGTTCCTTGCGGGTTTGTATGCGTGCTACCTCCTAGCACAAGGATTCTTTGGCATACTCGTAACTCCGTT
>CAYMZP010000033.1:0-6958 GCA_964395025.1 uncultured Candidatus Saccharibacteria bacterium | reverse complement strand
TTGGAAAAAAGTATAAATAGATAATTATTTATAATAAAAAAAAATTAAAATATATTAAAATTGTATTCTTTTTTACTGAAGATATTGAATGGATCATATATTTATGAGATAGGGGACAAAGGAAATATGGGACGAATTAAGATGGAATCGGTGGTGTATCGCAGATAAAAGGTCTTGCGTATTGCAGTTGAGTGGGTGTTGTACTGCAGGTAGCGCTCTGCGTTAGTGTCTTTATACAGGTGCGGTATGCTTGGCGTATGCGGGAGCATCACGCGTATTTTTTTGCAGGCAGTAGGGGAGTGGGGGAGGAACGCGCGCGTCGCTTCGCGACGCGCGTGCTTGGAAGTATAGAAGGAAATCCCGACGCTATTTTTCTTTCGTACGACCTTCTTTCAGTAGAGGAAGCGCGCACGTTGAAAGAAGTCGTACTGCGCACGAGCGTGCGCGGGGAAAGTAAAGTAGTGGTCGTCTCACTCTCCCGTTTTTTCCACGAAGCGCAAAATGCACTCCTTAAGGTATTTGAAGAGCCTCCAGAAGGAACGTACTTAGTGCTCGTTGTTCCTTCGGCGGGTATTTTATTACCGACACTTCGTTCGCGCCTCTTGCCACTACCGGAACAGGGGACTGTAGAACAAAATACGGAGAGCGTAGGAACTTTGTTTATTAAAGGAGGAAAGAAAGAGAGAGAAAAAATAATAGAAGCACTTTTGAAACGTGCGAAGTCAGACAAAGAAGAGGAGAAAAGTTTGGCACGTGCTGAGGCACTTGAACTTATTGAAGAAATGACTCGTACAGCCTATGCAAAAAACACCAAAACGCCCTCTAAAGAGCTTTCCGCACTCCTTTCTGACCTCGCTTCCTTCACGCCCATGCTCCATGACCGAGCCACTCCACTGAAGCCGATTTTAGAGCATCTCCTCATAGTCACCCCAGAAGGGCTTAGGTAAGCCATATTTTTTCTGTAAGAAACTTGACATAATATGTATAGTTTGTTATTATTAAATTAACTCGGCTTTGTGCCCTGCGCCGAGGGGTCTTTCCGCAAGGGCGAATACGGCAAAGAAAGGCTACCCAATGGGTGCCAACATTCACTACTTCCAAGCCAATACAGGCCAAGCGTTGACGGGTCTGCGTCTCCCCCATCTGTTGCTTTGCGAGCCCCTACCGCGCACGCCGAAAGGCGAGCCGCGGCCGGAGCCCAAGGTGATCAAGGTTGGACGGGGTCTGCTGCTCGGCAATCCGCGTGGACTGAAGCACATCGATGGGACACCACATCTCATCTTGAGCGCCGCCGAAGCCGGGAAACCGGTCGGCGATGACGTGCGGGCCATGTGGGCTGGCGACGGGGAGGAAATGCCCCGACTCGTGCAGAACATGGTCAATGGCTTAGAAACCGCCGTAGAAGGGTCGGTTGTGGAAATCGGCCCTCGCCAATACTCCATCACACGCCGCAGACAAGATGACGGGACGCACCTGATCCACGTGCGGACCGGCGTCTTTAGGCGCCCAGGCCAGACCGAAGAAGAAGCGGTCAAATACTTCCTTGCCAAGCTCGGCAGTACGGAGGTGGGTTTCCATGGAAGCTTCGCTCTTGACGGTGGCGCAAAACACCTCGAAGGGGTCGAAGAATCCGGGGAAGCCGGCACTGGAGCTCGCGTAGAGCGCCTGAAGTGGAACGTATCGCGCGACATCTTTGATCGGGAGGACAACGTCCGAATCCCGATCTCACGAGAAGACGTGTGGCGCGTCCCGGAAGGATGCGGCATCGTCGTCGTCGACCCCTCGATCGGGCGGAACGGGTTCCAACGCACTTTCACGGTGCAGGTGGAAAACGGAAAGCTGGTCACGAGGCAAGGACGAAAGCGCGATTTCGACCATTTCATGGATTGCGAGCTCAAGCGTCTCCGGAAGCGCAAGCAGATTCCTGCTGCGCACCAAACTCCTTCCGAGGAGTAAGCCGCAACGACGGCTGAGATGTAGGGAACTGAGAGGAGTGGCACGGCCGGAGACATGTTCTCCGGCCGTTTCATTTTTATACGAAACATATCTGCTATCATTTACATATGTCGCGCTCAAAAGGAGGAGATTCCGGAATGAATCGTCCACCAAAACCAAGTGGCACAATCATCGCCGATGACGAAGTAAGTGTTTTTTATGATCCTAATCCCGAAAGTGCGGACGGTATAGATGTCGTCCCCAATACTGAAAAAAGTGCAGCTGCACTTTTGAATGCGAGTGCTCACGATGCAATTGCGCCTCTTCAGAGCGAAGGCATTATTGAAGAAGAAAGACTAGTATCGCCACACTTCAAAGATTTTGCACCGTTTGTGCCAGAAGGATTTTTGAATTATTGCGAGCGTGCACGTACAGATTTCGTGCGTGCGTATTTTGCTCACGCAGACAAAGGTGAGAAATGGAAGCGTACACCAGAATATGACGATGCGCGTAGAAAGTATCGTGGTGCGCTCAAAGAAGTGACGACATCGCTTCGCTTAGCGAACCAAGATGAAAAAGTATCTCTATTTTGGGAAGCAGAAGGGAAGATGCTTACGGAAAGCTGGCGTGACCACACGCGCTTTGAACACTATCCCGCCCCCGTTAGAGAAGCACTGGAAGATTCTCCCCTTGCATATCTTGAAGACATAGACCCAAGCATTGCGCTTGAGTTTACGGCGGCGCGCGATGCGTATTTCAATGCGTACTTTACACGCACACAAAAAGGAGAGCACCCACCACACTACGAAGAGTATAAAAAGTGGTACGACACAGCGAGCGCTGCGCTTGCACACGAAGTACATATGGCACAAATGGATACACAAGAGCCTAATGACTCGTGGAAAGAGTTAGTAATTGGCCCGTTGCTTACCGACGAAATACATCGTCTTGAAACTCTTACTACAAAGGCAAAAAGTGAACGAGTGCAAAAGGTGCACGAACGCGCAAAAAAGACCCCGTGGCTTAAACGCGCACTCTTGGGATTTCTGGGAGTCGCAACCCTTCAATCAGCAGATGTGCGGAATGACGCGCCGTCACAATACGGCTTTGAACCAATGGACGACGAGAGAGTAGCACCAGCACCTGAGGTAGAAAAGATCAAAGTCAGCATTCCTCCTGTTGAGGCGAGTGCGCGTGGAATTCACCAAATGCTGAAGCTCATGCTGGAGCATGTGCGCGCGCAAGAACCGGAAGCGTACCGTGTGCTTGTGCACCCGGGAGAACAGCCCATTGATGCGGCGCGACGCATTTCAAAAGAAACGAGCATGTGGATTCCAGATGCAGACCTTTCGCTTATAGTGCAGAAGAATCGTACTGACAGAATTGAATTTAGAGACGGAGACTTAGTCTTGGTACGTGCTACAGGCGGAGACACTGTAGAATATGTACTAACTCATGGCGGTATTGTCGTACCACATGAATGGCCTACAAAAGAATACTCTCACTATGACTCCTGATTTTTCCTCACTTATCCTAGGTGCACTTCGTGTTTTACCGGAAGCTATGGAACGGCTTGATGACGCTCTGTTTTCCTCGGTAGCACAAGCCGTAGTTGATTCGCTCAAAGCAGAAGATTTAGATGAATTTGAAAAGCTTCTTGCAGAAGGGGACGAAGAAAAACTACGCGTATTTATAGAAGAGCGTGCGCCGGAAGCTCGTGCGAAAGCGCAGGTGCGTATTCGCGAAGCGAAAGAAACCGCATCCGCACTTTTCAATATATGAGTAACGAAGGTGGTTTCAATGGATTTACACGGAAACCGCTTTCACGCATGAAAGCCGAAATAGTAGGCTCGGTAGGTCGCGACCGTATGCGGGTAAAAGTGCTTGAGGGACACGGAAAAGGTGAAGAAGTGGTGGTGAAAACACCCATTCCTGATTGGTTTAAGAAAGGAGAAGTGTTTGAGTTTGATGTAAAGGGTGCTTCTCTTGGGAAGAGAGGGTCACAAGACGCCGCGCTCTTAGTGGACGTAGTAGTGCCGGAAAAGTCGGAGATGGCGAGAGAAGTAGAGAGGGATATACCGGAGCCGGAACACACAGAAGCCGAGCCAGCGGATGCGACAGAAGAAGAAAGGCGCGAAGCACTACAGGCGTTTGAAGAAGCTGTAGAAGCACCTAAATCACACGTCCCTGAAACTATTTCTCGCTTTGGTTTTGAAGGGAGGGGGAAGCTTGGTCGTCGGCCACGAGTTATTGGTACGTTGCGTGAGGATGCAGAAGGAAAGCGCTACATGGTGGACGAACACGACAATGTTCTTTTTCATGAAGATGATGCGCCACACGCCAAGTACCTAGCAGGAGATGTCCCGCTCAACGGCCCAAACCTTGCGGTAGGCGTGAAGATTGTGTTTGAGACGTTAGGTGCGGACAAAGATGCTCGTGATACGAAGTGGCAACAAATAGATATTTTAGGACCGGAAGGAGAGCTTCAAACGGAACTTGCGGTTACTACGTATGAAATTGGTGCAGATCGAGTATTTCCACACGATGTGCAAGAAGAAGTAGACGCACTTCGTGCACGCGGAGAAAAAGCAATCATTCAAGAAGAGGTAGATAAGGGCGTAGAATCCGCACTTAAAAGTGGATGGCAAGAAAAATATAGACCGGGTGAAAACAGAATTGATTTTAGAAAAGTAGAAACATTCACCATTGACCCGCATGACGCCAAGGACTTTGATGATGCGCTTTCTTACCGAGTTCTTCTTGACGGGAATGTAGAGATTGGTGTGCATATTTCTGACGTTGCGCATGTCGTTACTCCCGGTACTGCTTCTTTTCGTGAAGCGCTTATGCGCGGAACATCTGTCTACTTGCCCGGAACGGTTGCGCCCATGCTCCATGAATTTTTCTCGGGTGGTACTGATAGTGAGGGGGTGAAACATGATGGTCTTTTGAGTCTTGTTGAAAAGCAAGACCGTCTTGCAAGCTCTGTTGTCTTCACATTCTCGCCAGAGGGGCAGTTGATTGGAGAGCCGTGGAAAGGTAAGAGTGTGATTCATTCGCAGAAGCGCTTTTCATACGAGGAAGCACATGATGTATTGAAGGGAAAAAAAGCATCCCCACACCGCGATGCACTCCGTGGTCTTGAAAAATACGCGAAGATTATGCGCACACATCGTCGAAATCGTGGGGAAGTGGAGTTTTTCCGTGAGCCAGAGTTACGTGCACAAACACAAGCCGACGGCACCCTCACACTCCTTCATAAATATGAAATAGAAACAAATCGTATGGTGGCGGACTTTATGATTGCTGCAAATGAAGCAATGGGGCGCCGGCTACGAGACGCACAAGCGAAAGAAGGTATTCCTGGTTTTTTTCGTGTCCACCAAGCCCCAGATATTGCAGACCTAAAAGACGCAGCAAAGATTCTCGGCGAAAAGAAAATTGTAGAGTTTATTGAGGATGCGCTCAAAAAAGAACGGGACCCAAACATTTCTCGAAAACTGGTAGGGAAAAAACTTGCGAATGTAGTAATGAATATGTTGGTACAAAGCATGAGACTCCCACGAGGTGCCATAGAGAATATTCGGAAAGGCGTATATGACAGACATAAAGGTAATTTTGAGGTAGCTGAAAAAGAAGCTGAGGCACTCGTGGAAGAGGCTGCACTACATCGTCGAGAAACGCGTATGGAGGTGCTTGGAGAACTCCTATACAAGGCAGTGTTTAGTACTACCAATATTGGACATTTTGGACTTGGGGCCAACGACTACTCGCAATTTACATCCCCCATGCGTCGCTTTGGCGACCTGATTGTAGAAATGCTTGATATGGAACGACAGTATCGAGAACATGGTCGTATGGTTGAAACATACAACGAAGCTACACTCAAAGAACTCGAAGAGATAGCTGATTATCTTATTAGGTGTGAAAAACGTGCAAAAGATGCAGAAAGAACAGCGAAAGACATGGTACTCACTGAGCGCCTCAAAGAGTCTGTAGGGAAAGTGCTTCCGGTGCGTGTTACTGGTCTCGTATATAATCGAGCATCTAAAGAAGCGATTGGTGTCCGTATACGATTACGCGTACCAAATACTGATGCACATGTACGTTCACGTATTATGTTTGAAGACGCGGTTGGTTTCCCTACAACGCCTGCAGAAATCGCTTTGCTTCGGGAAAAGCGAGATGTGCCCGTAGAACTCCTAGAAGTGGACAGTGTAGGGCGCCGTGTTCGTGTCAAACTGCTTGGCACGTAAAGAATTTGCTAGTATATAGACCAATATGGCATACGATTTTTCACCCCTTGAAGCAGGTATCAAAGAAACAAAAGAATGGCTTGAACGAGAGTTTTCCGGCATACGCACAGGACGCTCTTCTCCTGCACTTTTAGACAGCGTAAAGCCGGAAGCGTACGGGGTCCGTACCCCGCTCTCTCAACTCGGTTCTGTATCTATTGAGGACGCCCGCACACTACGCGTTATTCCGTGGGATAAGTCTGTGGTGAAAAGTATTGAGAAAGCAATTACGGAGGCAGACCTTGGTGTGTCTGTGGTAGTAGATGACCAAGGACTTCGTGTGGTATTCCCAGAACTTACCGCTGAGCGTCGCACTATTCTTGGCAAGCTTGCAGGAGAAAAGTGCGAGCAGGCACGCATCACCCTTCGTGGTCACCGCACCGAAGCAATGAAAGGTATTGAAGCGAAAGAAAAAGAGGGGGGTATGGGAGAGGATGAAATGAAGCGTCTCAAAGAAGATGTACAGAAAAAGATTGATGAGGCAGGGAAGGCGCTTGATGCACTCCTTGCTCGCAAGCAAGAAGAAATCACTCAGTGATGCGTCTGCGGGAGTACGTGTCGTTTCCCCAGCGAGGAAACGCACTCACTCTCGCCGGCATGAATGTGCTCGCAGACTCCTTTCAGCTCGCACATTTCCATGCCATGCCGGCTCCGAGAGCCTCCCTCATCGCATCACTTCGCTCCGTAGATAAGAAAAATTCTTGTAGTACACTAACTCCCAATGACCA
>CAYMZP010000032.1:0-7174 GCA_964395025.1 uncultured Candidatus Saccharibacteria bacterium | reverse complement strand
AACAAGAGGACATGCTCTCGGTACAAGAGGTAAGCGAGGATGTAGAAATGCTTTCAGAAAATGTAGTGCTCGTTTCTACCAAAGAACCACTCGCTGAAGTAATTGCAGAACTTGAGCAGGACCCGGATGTACTTCACATAGAACCAAATTACATTCGCTCTATAGGAGCATGGGGAACGACGAGTGACCCATACGCAGACGAGTTGTGGGGTCCTACAAAAATAGAGGCGCCGCTCGCGTGGGCTTCAAGCACTGGAGAGAACATTCTTGTTGCGGTGCTTGATACCGGAATTGACTATACGCATGAAGATTTAGCGGGTGCGTTTTGGGATGGCAGTGCATGCGTAGATGCAGAAGGGGTACCCGTAATAGGCGGATGTATCCACGGATGGGACTTTGTGGACGACGATAATAATCCATTCACTGCTTCAATAGAGCACGGAACACATGTTGCAGGCACTATTGCTTCGCCTGCAGGAAACACCATAGGCATTGCAGGTGTCGCACCAAACGTCACACTCATGTCACTTCGAATAATGGATGACACAGGTAATGGAAGCGTGAGTAATGAAGTAGAGGCAATACATTTTGCAATACAAAATGGCGCAGACATCATAAATGCCAGTTACGCAGGAAACGGTTTTTCACAAACAGAACGTGACGCTATAGAAGCATTTGAAACGGCAGGTGGCATCTTTATAGCGGCAGCAGGAAATAATGGACGAAACACCGACACCACACCAAGCTACCCAGCAAGCCACAGTTTGAACAACATTATTTCCGTCGCCGCTACAGATGAAGATGACGCTCTCACTTCTTTTTCAAACTTTGGTGCAGTGAGTGTGGACGTAGGAGCGCCCGGCACAAACATTTTGAGCACCACACCAAACGACTCGTATGAGTACGAAGATGGAACATCAATGGCCACTCCGCACGTAACGGGAATCGTGGCCCTCCTACATGCATTTAGACCAAACCTAGGCATGAGTGACATCAAGCGCATCGTTCTTGAGAGCGGTGACGAAGTAGACGATCTTGTCGGTATTACCGTATCTGGTCGTCGTGTAAACGCCTATACTGCACTACAAACTGCAGATATAGAGACGCGCGACGTAACCCCACCAACAATAACGTTGAACGGAGCAAACCCCGTAGTGGTCGAACTGTTCGGGACATATAGCGAACTGGGTGCTACGGCCGTTGACGATAGAGACGGAGACATTAGTGAGCTCCTTGTGATTACTGGAGCAGTGAACACAGAAGTGGCGGGAACGTATGTGCGCACCTATACTGTTTCTGATTCAGCTGGCAACGAAGCGACAGCAACACGTGCGGTAGAGGTAACAGAAGATACACTACCTGTCCCAGACACAACGCCACCTACAATAACATTGACTGGTTCAAACCCTCTCTCACTCTCCTTTGGACAACAATACGATGAACCTGGAGCAACCGCTTTTGACGAAACCGACGGAGACCTAACTGAGTTTATTGTAATAGATGGAAGTATTCCGAACGAAAATCCCGGCACGTATACCATCACGTATCGCGTTTCTGACAGTGCAGGCAACGAAACAATTGCGACACGCACAGTAGAAGTAGCAGGGCGTTCGCGTCCGCGCGGAGGAGGTGGGGGAGGGGGTGGAAGCAAGAAAGATGACCCAGTGCGCTCTATACAAAGCGGTATCGTGCTTGGTGCAACCACGCCGTATCTTTTCGAGAGCGACCTTGGAAACGGTGCGTCAGGAGAAGAAGTACGCATGCTTCAAAAAACACTCAAAGACTTTGGCTACTTCTTCGGAATGGAAACAGGTACTTTAGACAACGCAACGGGCGAAGCGCTTCGTGTATTTCAAGCATCTCGTGGTTTACCACAGACCGGAATATTAGACTCGGCAACACGCGCAAGCCTCAACCAACTCTCCACACTCCTTGCATACCTATATTCAGAACTTGCACGACTCATTGCGCTTCTGACTGCGTAAGTGCGTTATACTGTGTGGGCTGGTCACGCAGGTACTAGACCCTGTGGTCCAGAGCCGAGCTAACATTCTGCGTCGACGTCTTCGACAAAGAGTGTGTAGTTCACCAAACACAACCTAGGAACTAAATACTATGGTCGTTTTGGAACGGTACGTGCATAGACTTCGTGAACAGAGTGCGGAGTGGTCGGTCACCGACGACCCCCATCTGCACCCAAGCTAACAGTACGAACTGCCCACGAGTCTAGGTACCCGCGACACGGGGACGTCGCGTAACGGGGTCGTGCGAAGTGTGTTCACCCACACCTCGCACGGCCTACTCGTTTTATTGGTATAGTTTCTAGGTAATGAAAAAAGCAACACTCCTTACGGGCCTCCAACCTTCCGGAGATTTACATATTGGGAACTACTTTGGTGCACTCAAACCGTTTTTAGATACGTACCGAAACTATACGAGCTACCTCATGGTGGCCGACCTCCACGCACTCACCACACTCAAAGACCCTGAACTCCTTCGCAAAAATGTGATTTCTGTAGTGAAGGATTATGTATCGGCGGGTGTAGACCCAAAGAAATGCATCATCTTTCGCCAGTCGGAAGTACCAGCACACGCTGAGCTTGCATGGATTTTTGATTGCCTCGTGACCGTGCCGTTTTTGATGCAAGGACATGCATATAAAGACAAGGTGGCAAAAGGTATAGAAGCAAATGCCGGACTCTTTACGTACCCCATGCTCATGTCAGCAGATATTCTTCTCTACGACACAGATGTAGTGCCAGTAGGGGAAGACCAGCGTCAACACATAGAGTATGCACGTGAGGCAGCAAGCAAATTCAATACTACGTACCAAACAACTTTTAAGGAGCCTAAAGAAGCTATTCTGAAGTCCGTCGGCACAGTGCCAGGTACAGACGGAAAGAAAATGAGTAAGAGTTACGGAAACACTATTCCTCTTTTTGGCTCTCGAGAAGACGTGCAAAAAGCAGTAATGAGTATTGTTACTGACTCAAGTGGCGACCGACCAGAAAATGTATACGCCATCCACAAGCTTCTAAAAAGTGAAGCGGAACTGGCACCACTCTATGAAGAAAAGAAGGGTAGATATAAAGATTTGAAAGATGCACTCGTGGAAGACTTGGACACACTCCTGAAACCAATGCGTGAGCGTCGTGCCAAAATAAGCGACTCACAGGTTGAGAGCATTTTGCGCAAGGGAGGTGCAAAAGCACGAAAGGTGAGCGAGCGTAAAATGGACACAGTGCGCAAGGTGGTCGGACTTCGTTAAAGAGGCAAAACCGGCCTCGGCGTGGTATTTTATTGCCATATGGAACGGGTACTTATAGGCGAGCTCGGAGAGCACGTAGGGAAGACGGTGTCTATTTCAGGCTTCATAGAAGTGCGTCGCGACCAAGGCAAAATGGTCTTTTTTGATTTTCGTGACCGCTCTGGCACGGTACAGGGAGTTACTCTCCCAAACTCTCCTGCACTTGAAACGGCAAAAGAGTGCCGACAAGAGTTCGTAGTAAAAGTAGAAGGCACCGTAAATGCACGTCCAGAAAAGAATGTGCAGGCAGGAAAACAAAACGGTGCCATTGAACTTGAAGTGAAAAGAATTGAAATACTTTCTAGAGCGCAAGAAACACCCTTTGAAAAAGACACGGACCTCAATATAGACACTCGTTTTGACTACCGCCCGTTCACACTGCGAAGTGCGCGCGACCGTGATGTCTTTAGCGTGCAAGCAACTATTCTTGAAGCGTACCGCGCATCCCTTGCACGCCAAGGCTTCACAGAATTTACTGCTCCAGCACTTGTGGGAGGAGACGCTGAAGGCGGTTCTGCTGTGTTCAAGGTGGAGTACTACAACGACAAAACAGCGTACCTTGCCACCTCACCCCAGCTCTACAAACAGATTATGGTGGGAGCGTTTGAGCGTGTTTTTACCATTGCAAAGATTTTCCGTGCAGAAAAAAGTGCCACTACCCGCCACCTTTCCGAGCTCACCCAAATGGACTTTGAGATGGGCTTTATAGAAAACGAGCGCGACGTCATGGCCGTACTTGAACAGGTGATACGCGACACAGTGAAGACTGTTGCCGAAAAACACGCTGATGTATTTACGCGCATGGATACTCCTGTCCCTGCTCTTGGCGACAAATTCCCAATTCTCACTCTACAAGAAGCGCACGAAACACTTGGCGTACCACCTGAGGACGACATGACGCCTGAACACGAACGCGCTATCTGCGAGTGGGCTCTTAAAGAACACGGCTCTGACTTCGTGTTCATCACACGCTTTCCAACAAAAGCTCGAGCCTTTTACACCATGAGCGAAGACGCAACCCTCTCACGTGGTTTTGACCTGCTCTTCCGTGGCCTTGAAATAAACTCGGGTGCACAACGCATACATAGTTACGAAGAGATGGTACAGCGCATTGAGGAGCGAGGAATGGATCCAAAAAAGTTTGCATTCTATCTTCAAGCCTTTAAATACGGCCTTCCTCCGCACGGCGGATGTTCTACCGGTCTTGAGCGCTTCACGATGAAAATGCTCAACTTGGAAAACGTGAAAGAAGCATCTGCATTCCCACGCGACATGAACCGCATTGATATTCTTTTGTCAGACGCAGAATAACGAATGGCACTATGAAGATTGGATTTGCTCCTGGTATAGATTCAGCACCACACTCGTATACACGAATACGCTTCACAAACGACGCACGCGGTACAGAACGCCTCGTGCGTGAGGGAGAAACACTGTGGCTCGAGCTTGGTGCGGGTAGGGAGGAAGCTATGAACCGTCGTACACTCACGACACTTCTTCGAAGCGTAATACAAACAGCGAAAAAACACCGACAGACAAAAATTGCCCTACCACTTCACCGTGCTGATGCGCCCTTTAAAAAACTTTCGGATATTCCTCTTGAAGAATTATTGGTGCAGGTGGGGGAGAACATGGAAATGGCTCACTACGAGTTTAGACGTTTTAAAAAAGCACCAAAAGAAGGTTTCGCCGTGGTTGAAGAGGTACTTCTATGTGGTGTGTTTTCAAAGGAAGCAAAGAAAGCTGTAGCAAAAGGACAAGAAATTGGTCGCGCAGTAAACCTTGCACGCGAACTTTCTAACACCCCAGGAGGCGACATGACGCCACGCCTGCTTGCGCTTTCAGCAAAAAAGGCAGTGCAGGGAACAACCGCAACCGTAGAAACACTAGGTGTCGCACAAATGAAAAAGCTCGGCATGGGTGCGCTCCTTGGAGTGGCGAAAGGCTCTGATGAGCCCCCAACGTTCACCATAATGCAGTACAAAGGTGCCAAGGGTGCTCCTGTCGTACTTATTGGAAAGGGCATAACGTTTGATACGGGCGGTATAAACATTAAATCAGAAGGAGGTATTGGCGACATGCACATGGACATGTCAGGCGGTGCGGCGGTTATCGCTGCAGTGGCTGTAGCTGCAAAACTGAAAATTAGAAAAAACGTTATTGGACTTATTCCTGCTGCAGAAAACATGCCATCCGGCGGTGCACTCCGTCCGCACGACGTACTCACCTCACTTTCAGGAACCACCATAGAAGTAGGAAATACTGACGCTGAAGGTCGTCTCATTCTTGCAGACGCTATTACCTACGCAAAACGCTTTAAACCTTCTGCCGTTATTGATGTAGCGACACTCACAGGTGCGGTGATGGTGGCACTTGGACTCCATGCAAGTGGACTTATGACCCGCGATGAAAAACTTTCAGAAACGCTTCTTGCCCTTGGAGAAGAGTCTGGAGACTACCTCTGGCGTCTCCCACTATGGGATGAGTACGAAGAAGGTTTAAAGAGTGATATAGCGGACATAAACAACGTTCCGGGGTCAGGACCTTCAAGTCGCTATGGCGGTGCAACAAACGGCGCCATATTCCTTTGGCAATTCGCAAAAGAGCTCAAATGTCCGTGGGCACACCTTGATATCGCTTCTCGCATGACTTCTATCCCCTCTGATGCGCTTGCAAAAGGAGCCGCCGGAGCGCCCGTACGTCTTTTAGTGAGATTTATAGAGCGCTGGCAAGGCTAGCACAAAGGGTTTGCGCCGGTGGTACGATACGTACATGGAGCACGGACAGAAATTCCAAATACGCACCCCGGCATACGAGGGACCGTATGAGCTTTTGCTTCAACTCATTGAGGACAGAAAACTCCTCGTAAACGACCTTGCGCTTGCACAGGTCACTGACGACTTTATTGCACACGTAAAAAGCAAAGCAGACTTCCCAATGGAGGAAGCATCTG
Organism: uncultured Candidatus Saccharibacteria bacterium; assembly: GCA_964395025.1. Classification (GTDB taxonomy): domain Bacteria; phylum Patescibacteriota; class Minisyncoccia; order Phycocordibacterales; family Phycocordibacteraceae; genus C7867-001. The sequence goes on along the minus strand of CAYMZP010000032.1, from coordinate 914 downwards.
ACTTTATCCAGGTGGCAGCGACACTTCTTCTCATAAAATCAAAGTCGCTCATTCCGGACCTTGAACTTACCGACGAAGAAGAGGAAGACGTGGACGACCTCAAGCGTCGTCTTGAAGCATATGAAAAAACGCGCGAGGCTGCGCGCGAGTTTGCGCGCATATTCGGAAAGTCAGTGCTCTACGGAGCAGGGGAGCGTGCCCCTGAAGTGGTGTTTGCGCCAAGTAGCGACTTGAGCCTTAGTTCGCTAGAAGAAGCACTAAAGAACGCTCTTTCAGCACTTGAAAAAGAAGAGAAGCTTCCAGAGGTACGCGTGCGCCCAATGGTGACCATTGAAGAGATGATGGACCGACTCATGGACCGTGTGCAGAAAAAGCTCACTATGTCGTTTAAGGATTTTTCAGGAGACACTAAAGAGAAAGTGGAAGTTATTGTGTCCTTTCTCGCTATGCTTGAGCTCGTAAAACAGGGAGCTATAGATGTGGCTCAGCAAAGTGTGTTTGGCGACATCAACATCACCAACCTACAAACGTCCACGCCACGGTACTAGAAAAAATAAAAAGCATTTGTCAAGTTATCCACTCGGAACTGCTTCCGTGAACTAGCAAAAGTACGGTATTCTGTGGGTACTATGGCCTTAACGCCTCCAGCCCAGCTTGAGGCCCTTCTGTTTTCAGCAGGGGAGCCCCTTTCAAAGAAACGCTTAGCAAAAATGCTCGGCATTTCAGGCGAGCTCCTTCAAAAAGCAACGGACACGCTGCGCCAAGAGTTATCGGTGCGCGGTCTTACGCTCGTTGAAACGGGAGAAGAGCTTGAACTACGCACTCACCCTGAAGCAAGCGAACTCGTGAAGCAATTACGAGAGAATGAACTGTCTCGTGACTTAGGCAAGGCTGGTCTTGAAGTGTTAGCCATC
>CAYMZP010000031.1:0-8262 GCA_964395025.1 uncultured Candidatus Saccharibacteria bacterium | reverse complement strand
GCGGAGGTGGTGAGATTCGAACTCACGATACCTTGCGGTATGCCGCCTTTCCAAGGCGGTGGAATAAACCACTATCCGACACCTCCGTTTGCTTCGTTATAACAAAAACTCGTCAATTCTTCCATGTGGCACCATTGAATTATAGCGATGCATCGCTATAATTGAAGCATGGCGTTCGTGAGTAAAAAACCACTTTCGAAAGAAACATTGCAAGCTATAAAGAAACAATTCTTACAGCTTAGTGGCGGTCAAAAAAGTAAAGAAACACTTGCAGAGCTCTTAACAGACACTGAGTTCCTCATGCTTGCAAAACGCATGGCGACTATCCTCATGCTGATAGACGGATATTCTTATTACCGCATACAACAAGCACTTGGAGTGAGCGTTTCAACGTCTAAGCGCCTGCACTCACTCCTTATAGGCGGTTCGTTTACACATTTAGAAAAAATTACATCCAACAAAAAACGACGTACAGAGATTGAATCGTATATTGGCCTTATTCTTCGCGGTGGACTTCCTCAATATGGCTATGTGATTAAAAAGCGAAAGAAAACATAGCGATGCATCGCTATGTTTTCTCTAGACACACTGAAACCGCGACGTCAGGAGTTCACTTTATTACCCGTAAGACGACGGACACGTTCTTCCACAGGCGGGTGGGTAGCGAAAAGATTATTTACAAACTTCCCTGCACCGGAACCAAATGGGTTTGCAATAAAGAGGTGAGCTGTGGCATGACTCGCCCTCTTCATGGGTGCACCGTACCCAGATATTTTCCGAAGCGCTGACGCAAGTCCTTCTGGGTAGCGTGTAAGAAGTGCACCTGATGCGTCAGCAAGAAACTCTCGCTTACGTGAAATGGCAAGCTTGATGAGCTGAGCAGCAATGGGCGCAAGCACAATCCCAATGATGGCGAGGATGGCAAAGAGTGCGCCACCTTTTCCATTACTGTCGCGATTATTCCCATAGAGCGTCATGCGAAGGAAAATATCAGCAACAATAGCTACCACTCCTGCGAGCACCACTGCCACCGTCATCACCAACATGTCTCTGTTTTTTACGTGAGAAAGTTCATGCGCAATCACGCCCTCAAGCTCGGTTTTATCAAGCATGGCAAGAAGTCCGGTTGTTGCAGCGACGACCGCATGCTTCTCGTTTCGCCCCGTCGCAAACGCATTTGGTGCAGGGTCGTTCACCACATAAAGCTTTGGCATGGGGAGGCCTGCAGTAATAGCCAAGTTTTCTGTGACGGTGTAGAGCTCAAAGTGTTCTTCGCGAGTAGCTTTCTTCGCGCCAGTCATGGAAAGCACCAGCTTGTCAGAAAACCAGTAGCTCCCCACGTTCATCACGAGTGCCAATCCCACGGCAATATAGAGAAGACTCACATCCCCGTAATACCAAGAAAGAAGCCACCCGAGCGCAATTACTACCAGGAAAAAGCCGAACATGAGCGCCCACGTGCGCGTAAGGTTGTGTGAACGTTCTTTGTAAAGATTTGCCATGTTAGTGCTTTACGCCCTGTGGTGTTTCATTGCTTTGATAATTCCCGTCGCTTGACCAGTGAAGGAACAAACGCTTTTTGAATCCGCCCTTCTTTTCTAGATTTACTGCACATGCAGTTTGTACTTCTTCTTCCGTCACACCCATAACATCGGTGAGCTCGGTAAGTACAGCGTGAAGATCGGCGTATTCATCAAGAAATGCTTCTTTGCTACGCACCCGAGAAAGCGCACCGGCTTCCTCTGCTACTTTTTTTAAGAGCTCTTGCTCGTACTCCTGACTATCTTCAATGGTACGCACCTCGCACAATTCTCCTTTGCTACGAATTTTCGCTTCAATCCCGTCGCGGATCAACTTATTGTAGTAGACCTTGCCGGACATTGGATTAAAACTGTACTTTCACTGGATTCTTTGCTTCTTGCTCATTTTCCGCAAGCTCAAAGAGGTCCATTTTCTTGAAGTTGAATGCACTTCCAATCACGTTCCCCGGAAACTGTTCAAGACCAGTGTTGAGCGCAAGCACGTTCTGGTTGTAGAAACGACGACTCGCCATGATTTTATTTTCCGTGTCTGAGAGTTCGCGCTGAAGTTCAAGGAAGTTCGTATTTGCTTTGAGGTCTGGATACGCTTCAGCGACCGCAAAGAGAGACTTCAGTGCTCCCGTGAGCATGTTTTCAGCCTGCGCATGATCGGCCACCGAGCCAGCCTGCATAGCTTCAGAACGTGCCTTGGTTACGTTTTCAAAGGCAGTGCGTTCGTGAGACGCATATGCTTTTACCGTTTCCACCAAGTTTGGGATGAGGTCATACCGACGCTTCATCTGCACTTCAATGTCGCTCCACGCTTCCTTAGCGCGATTCACCATCGCCACAAAGCCGTTGTAGGAAACGATGACCCAGAAGGCAATTAAAATGAGTACCCCAATAAGAATGTAGAGAATAGTCATAGGCAATAGGTGCTTATGCTGTAAGTATAGCAAAATGCTTGCATGAAGCACGTACAAAGGCTATGGTGCGAAAGGATGACCCCATCCAGGATGTGAGAGAAGCAATGAAAACGATTTTTGCTGTGTGTAAGGCATTCGCCGACCTACTCTTCTACTTCGCACTAAAAGATCCGGGGGCCGCACGCAAGCTCGCCATGCAGAGCTACGACCCGAGCGTCGAGTTACCACCTCTTAGAAAGCTCCCTCGGCCACGATGGTTGTGACTAATGCTCGGCAAAGACTAAGCCCTGCACAAGAGAGTGCAGGGCTTGTATGTGTGTAGCCAAGTACCTATCTTGGCCTGAGTCTAGTGTTCGAGGTCTAATGTTCTAATCGAGTCTTTCCGAAAATACCGAATCCCGTTCGCGAGGAAATCGACTGCCGTCAGAAGCGTCAGCACGACCCAGAAGACAATGTGCAGAGCATATATCAGAGCCATGAGTTCGTGCAGCTGCACAGGAGAACGCGACTGACCTACTGTCACGCCGACGATCGCGAAGGCGATAAACATCAGGGACACGAACATCATGCCGTACACGACACCTGAGACCAGCAGAACCCGCGGGTCCCCGAGCTCCAACAGACGCAACTTCCAGACGAAAAGCGCGAACCAGAACCACGCAAGGAACGACAGGATACCGAACATAATGTGATCAAGCATCTTTCTACTCCGTTTTGACAAGATGGAAAATCATCAAAACATTTATATATAGAAAAGTAAAGAGCCCATATTCTGGGCTCTTTACTTTTATGTACTGCTCGCTAGAAATCCATTCCTCCACCCATTCCCTCTCCCTCAGCCTTCTTCGGTTCAGGAATCTCTGCCACGGCTGCTTCTGTGGTGAGGAGAATTGCTGCTGCAGAAACGGCGTTTTCAACTGCACCGCGAGTTACTTTCACTGGGTCAATAATGCCTTCACCAATCATGTCTTCCACGATTACATCTGCCACCGCATCGTACCCTGCACCTGCCTTGCCTTCCTGTACGCGTGCCACGATGGTGCCCGCATCATCTTTTCCACCGTTGAGTGCAATTTGACGAAGTGGTTGTTCAAGAGCACGCACGACGATGTCGTAGCCCGTCTTTTCGTCCCCAGAAAGTTTTGCACTTCCCGCCTCAAGCTTCTTAGCAATCTTTGCGAGCGCTGAACCACCTCCGGCAACAATACCCTCTTCCATCGCTGCCTTCGTAGCTTTCACGGCGTCGTCAATCTTATCTTTGAGATACTTCATCTCAGTTTCCGTGGCTGCACCTACGCGAATGACTGCCACACCACCAGAAAGTTTTGCGATTCGCTCCTGAAGCTTCTCTTGATCAAACTTAGAGGTGGTCTGCTCAATGAGCGCCTGAAGCTGTGCGACGCGCGCCCCGATATCTGCTTTCTTTCCTTTACCACCCACAAACACCGTAGTGTCTTTTCCAGCAACCACGCGCGCTGCCTTTCCAAGCATAGAGAGTGTCGCGTTTTCAAATGTTATGCCTGTGTCAGCAGAAATCACTTGAGCACCGACGACCGTTGCAATGTCTGCAAGCATTTCTTTCTTCTTGTCTCCGTACCCCGGTGCCTTTACTGCCACAACGTTAAACGCACCACGAAGCTTGTTCACAATGAGTGTGGTGAGTGCCTGTCCTTCTACGTCTTCTGCCACAATCACCAGCTCTTTACGGCCAGACTGCGCCACTTTTTCAAGGAGTGGAAGGAAGTCCTCTACTGCAGAAATCTTCTTGTCGGTAATAAGGATGAGTGCGTCCTTTACTTCGGCTTCCATGCGCTCTGGGTTTGTGACGAGATACGGTGATACATACCCCTTATCTATCTGAAGACCTTCTACTACCTCATAGGAAAGCTCGGTGCCCTGAGATTCTTCCACGGTCACCACGCCATTCTTACCTACCTTCTCAACAGTCTCAGCAATAATGGTTCCGAGCGTTTCGCTTTCTGCGGAAATTGCTGCAACCTGTTGCACCTCCTTACTTCCCGCAACTGGCTTTGCGAGCGCTTTTAGTTCTTTAACCGCAGCATCACGTGCCTTTTCCATACCCGCACGCACTGCCATAGCATTTGCGCCAGTGCCCATAGCACCAAGTCCCTCGTCAACGAGTGCTTCAAGCACCACTACGGTGGTCGTAGTTCCGTCTCCAGCGATATCGTTAGATTTTGAAGCGACTTCCTTCACGATTTCTGCGCCCATGTTTTCAAACTTGTCTTTGAAAGAGATTTCTTTCGCGATTGAAACACCGTCATTGGTGATGCGCGGACCACCATAGCTTTTTTCAAGCACGACGTTTCGCCCACGAGGACCAAGCGTGACTTTCACCGCCTTTGCAGCCTTTGCAAGACCGCTGTGAATTGCCTTGCGTGCTTCTTCACCAAACAGAATTTGCTTTGCCATATTATTTGTTTATTACTGCCAATATCTGCGATTCAGGAAGAATGAGGTACTCTTTTCCATCTTCTTTTACTTCGTCATATCCGTACTTACTGAAAAGAATGATGTCTCCTTTTTTGACCGACATCGGAACTAGAACTCCGTCGTCATATCGGCCAGGGCCCACCGCAAGCACTTTTCCTTTTTGCGGTTTTTCTTTCTTTTCGGAGTCAGGAATGATAATGCCTGAGTCAAGCACTTTCTCTGCTTTCTCCTCAAGGGGCGCGACTAGTACGCGGTCGCCAAGTGGCGAAAGTGAAAGCGACGTATTCGTTGCCATAGTGACGTAATCGTTATGAAATAAATCGTCAAATCCAGCGCACAAAGCACCAGATTTCGTGGGCGAAGTATACGAACGGGCTGTGGATAACGCAAGACATTTGACATATTTGGCTCGTATGAGATTATCAATTTGTTGCAGCCACGAGTTGTAACCAACAGGGAGACAACAATGATCTGGAACATCCGTTTCGGAAAAAAGGACCTTCCGAAAGTCGCCGGCGTTAGCCTTCTCAGCATCGCCTTCACGACCAAAGGTCCGGAACCGCTCGTGACCATCTTCGGCCTTGTGATCCTCGGCCTCGTGGGACTGTCGCTCCTGACACTCTCCACGCCGAACACTGCGCGCCGTCAGAACGACTGAAGACAACGAGCCACCTTCCCACGAAGCGCCGCCCCAGCAGAATTCGTTGGCGGCGGTTAATATTACCCACGTTTATTTGCATGGAGTGACCGAACATGCTATCTTTTTTGCCACAGATGGAGACTCTTCAGGCAGTACTGCCCATAGTGCAGATTGTCCTCTCCCTTCTCCTTATCATCGGAATCGTCCTGCAGAACCGCGGGGCATCCCTTGGAGGAGCTTTTGGGGGCGACAATTTCGCTTCAACGTTCTACAAGCGCCGTGGCGCGGAAAAATTCCTGTTCCAGGCAACTATTGGCATTGCAGTATTGTTCGTCCTTACGGCACTCATTGGGTTCTTCATCTAGAAACCTACTCTACATGAGCGAGCGCTTGCCTCGTATCGCACATACGTTCACGAAGTCACGGCATATACCGGGACTCTCTTCTCTTTCTGCATATCTACGCACGCTCCCTGCTGGAGACAAACTCATTGCACTTATACTCGGTGCTGTTGTGTGTATTTCTGCGCTGTTTGGCATGCACGCTGCACTACGCACGGTACTCGTGTCTGTTCCTTCATATGGAGGCACTCTTGCAGAGGGGATATTGGGCTCACCACGTTTTGTAAACCCACTTCTCGCTATTTCTGATGCAGACAAAGACATGACCGCACTGGTATACGCTGGCCTTATGGGAAAGAGTAACGGCGAGCTCGTGCCGGTACTTGCAGAGTCATATACCGTGAGTGAAGACGGTACCGAGTACACGTTTACCCTGCGAGAAGGCCTGACGTTCCATAACGGCATGCCCGTTACTGCCGAAGACGTGGTCTTTACCATTCAAAAAGCACAAGACCCTGCCTTGAAGTCACCTGAGCTTTCCAACTGGGCAAATGTCCGCGTGACCGCACATGATGCGCGCACCGTTTCTTTCACCCTCCCAAAGGAGTATCCTTCGTTTCTTGAAAACGCCACGCTAGGTATTCTCCCTGCGCGCGTATGGAGCACTATTACGAACGAGGAATTCCCCTTCTCACCACTTCAAGAAGAACCTATAGGGGCAGGTCCTTTCAAGGTGGGGTCTATAGAGCGTTCAAAGACTGGAGTGATTGAGGAGTATGTGCTCACGGCGTTTAAAGAATACGCACTGAAGCGCCCATACTTAGAACGACTGGTAATCACCTTTTTTGCAAAAGAGAACGATTTGATTCGCGCACATACACGCGGACGCGTTGAAAGTGCATACGGTATTCCGGAAACTGATGCACTGCGCGTCCCGTACTCACGCGTATTTGGTGTCTTCTTCAACGCAAACCAGAATCCACTCTATGCACGTGCGGAAGTGCGAGAAGCACTTTCTCTTGCGCTTGACCGCGAACAACTTATTAGCGATGTGCTCGGCGGGTATGCCACACCACTTACCGGTCCGGTACCACCAGGCTCAGGTGTTGACGTCACGTTCTATCCGGAAACAAGAGAGGAGCGGTTGCACCATGCTCGTGAAGCACTTCTTGATTCTGACTGGGAACAAACTGAAACCGGATGGGTACATGAAGATGCAGGACCACTCACACTCACCCTTAAGACTTCAAACCTGCCTGAGCTCAAAGCGGTTGCACAAGAAATAAAAACGCAGTGGGAAGCCTTTGGCGTGCCGGTGGCACTTGAGCTCTATGAGGCAGGAGACCTCACCGCCTCAGTCATTCGCCCACGCCGTTTTGAAGCATTGCTGTTTGGCATGGTGGTGGAAAGTGATACTGACCTCTTTGCGTTCTGGTCATCTTCAGAACGTAACGACCCGGGCCTCAACGTGTCTATGTATGCCAACCGCACGGTAGATGTACTGCTTGAAGAAATTCGCGAAACAACGAGTGACCATGTGCGAGAAACGCGTCTTGCAGAACTCAATGAGATTATTAGTGGCGAATACCCTGCTGCATTTTTGTATGCACCAGACTTTGTCTACACCCTCCCGAAAGACTTGAGGGGAGTTTCAATTCCGCAAGTCGCTTCTCCAGCGGACCGCTTCTCGGGCGTACACGCGTGGTACCGACACACGGAGGCGGTGTGGCCGTTCTTTATACGAGAGTGAATAGTCATAAGTTCATGACGCGCGCGTGAACTCATGACTGCACATTCCTGTGTAGCAGAAAAGAATTAATTATCTTCTTAACTTGAACAGTATTATGTCAGCACCAGCACCAGCTCCAGCGCCCCAACACGGACGCGAGCCTGAACGCGCACCCGCAAGCGGAGCACCGCCACGTCCTAGACAGGGACGCGGTCGCTCTATGCGTGGAAGAGGTCGTGGAACCGGTATGCGTCGTGAAATGCGTCGCGCACCAAACGGCCAAACTCCACAAAAACGCGGGCCCGATTACCTACCACCTCCTCCTTCTAAGGACACCGTGCGTGTCGTGCCACTTGGTGGCGTTGAAGAAGTGGGACGCAACATGTTTACCGTTGAAACAAACGGTGACATCTTTATCTTTGACGTTGGTTTCCAATTCGTTTCTGAAGCGGACGCCCCCGGCGTTGATTATGTACTTCCAAACACGAAGTACCTTGAGGTGAACCAAGACCGCATACGCGCAGTCTTTGTGACCCACGGCCACCTTGACCACATCGGCGGTATTCCGTTCCTCATGAACCGTTTTGGTAATCCTCCTATCTACACCCAGAACCTCTCTGCAGTGATGATTGCCAAGCGTCAGGAGGAGTAT
>CAYMZP010000030.1:0-8275 GCA_964395025.1 uncultured Candidatus Saccharibacteria bacterium | reverse complement strand
CTTCTCCAATCTTTTGCATGGAGGTAGAGAGTGCTTCGCTTGCGGAGGTTATGGCGGTCGCATCTTCACCTTCTCGTGCTTTTTTGAGCTCAGCAATCTTTCCTTCAACATCAGTTTTCACCTCCGCAGGTACTTTCTCTCCCGCATCTTTCAATGCCTTTTCGGCTGTGTATACCAGTTGGTCAGCAATATTCTTGGCATCTACCAAGCTCTTTCGTTTTTCGTCTTCCGCAGCATGCGCTTCGGCGTCTGCTTTCATCTTGTCTATGTCAGCCTGAGAAAGACCAGTTGAGCCTTCAATACGTATGGACTGCTCTTTGCCGGTGGTTTTCTCTTTTGCTTTTACGGTGAGAATACCGTTACTGTCTACGTCAAACGTGACCTCTACTTGTGGAAGCCCACGAGGTGCAGGAGGAATACCATCGAGGTTAAAGCGACCAAGTGATTTGTTGTCTCCCGCCATCGCACGTTCTCCCTGGGTCACGTGTATTTCTACGCTCGTTTGGTTGTCGCTTGCCGTTGAGAACACCTGAGAGCGACTCGTCGGTATTGCAGTATTGCGCTCCACCAGCTTCGTAGCAACTCCTCCCATGGTTTCAATAGAAAGTGAGAGTGGAATGACGTCCACGAGGAGAATGTCTTTCACATCTCCTTGGAAGATACCTGCTTGAACGGCAGCGCCTATGGCAACTACTTCGTCTGGGTTTACTCCCATGTGTGGATCCTTGCCAAAGAACTTCTTTACTTCTTCCTGAATCTTTGGCATGCGTGTTTGACCACCCACGAGCACAATCTCATTTATGTCAGCGGGCTTCATTCCAGCTGCTTCCATGGCACGCTTCACAATGTCCATTGAGCGAGTGATGAACTCTTCTGCAATTGACTCAAGCTGACTGCGTGTCATGCGCACCAAGAGGTGCTGGGGTGTGCCGTCCGTTCCTACCGTGATAAACGGAATATTCACTTCTGTTTCAGAAGATGAGGAAAGCTCATGCTTTGCTTTCTCTGCCGCTTCATCAAGACGCTGAAGTGCAAGCGGGTCTTTCGTAACATCAAGACCGCTCTGTTTCTTAAACTCGTCAGCAAGGAAGCGAACGATTTTCTGATCTATATCACGACCACCCATGTGACTGTCGCCATCAGTACTTTTTACTTCAATCACATCATCTCCCACTTCAAGTACCGAGATGTCAAACGTACCGCCACCAAAGTCGTAGACGACAATTTTCTCGTCTTTCTTTTTGTTGAAACCGTACGCAAGTGCGGCAGCGGTAGGCTCATTGATAATGCGCTTCACCGAAAGGCCGGCCACTTCTCCTGCAGCTTTTGTAGCTGCACGCTGTGCGTCGTCAAAGTATGCGGGAACGGTAATAACCGCTTCGGTGATTTTTTCTCCAAGCTTTGCTTCGGCGTCTGCTTTCAGTTTTGAAAGAATCATCGCCGAAACTTCTTCAGGACGGTAGTCCTTGTCTCCGAGGTGTACGAGGACACCTCCGTCTTCACCTGCCTTCACTTCATATGGAATGATTGCTTTGTCTTTTTGCACTGCATCATCCGCAAAGCGGTGACCCATAAATCGCTTGATGCCATAGAGTGTATTTTTGGGATTCGTCACTGCCTGTCGTTTAGCGAGAGTACCGACGAGGCGTTCACCATTTTTTGCTATGGCGACCACGGACGGCGTTGTGCGCCCGCCCTCTGCGTTTTCAAGTACACGAGGCTCTCCTCCTTCCATGATGGCCATGGCGGAGTTTGTGGTTCCTAGGTCTATGCCAAGTATTTTTGCCATTGCGGTAGAAATTAAGCCCGAAGCTCACGGCGTGGATAAAAAGAATAGAAATGCCAGAGCCCCAGTTCCCTGCATTGTACGGGTTTCGTGTTTCGTTTCAAGTTCTATATAGTTCCGGCCTGCCGTTACGGCAGGCCGGTGATAGTTCGCTTCCAGTCAGTCCACCACGTGCGAAGCATGGTCTCCACTTCACGCCACCAAGCTGAAACAGCTTCGCTATAGAGCACAAGGCCCAGAGCTATTCCTGCCAGTATCAGAAGGGGTACGAGAAGCGCAGGACCGTCGTTTGTGTGTCGTTCTTTGGACACGGTCTCCTCCCATATCTTTGGACACTTGTCCGTGGACACGCTAGCAAATTGTATGGGAAAAGGAAACGGCCCAGGATTGCTCCCGAGCCGTTCTTTTTTCCTTTCTTCGGTTAGCTAGCTAAACGAAGAAAGTGCTCCACCGGCGCATGCCGCAAGAGCGAAGGCAATGACTGTAAACGTCACTGCCCAACCGTTTATGCGAATTTTCATGTTCCGTCTCCCGTTCTGGTGCCTAGTCTACGAGGCACTGACCACCCACGCAAAGTATCTGTGGGTACAACTATGTATAGTTTTAATACTTTTTCTAAATATGTCAAACAGTATATAAAAACAAGCGCGTCAGATTTTTCTGATGCGCCGTTGTTTTGGTTTCGTGTTGTCCAATCCCCTCTTTTTTCGGACTATCTCTCACGGCCGTGAGAGATAGTCCACCTTATTCGCAGGTAAACCGAGAAGTTTCGTTTCCTTTTCGTTTTACTTTTTTGTCTGAATCTACACAGCGTGCAATGAGTGCGTCAGTATACTGTGGAGCTTGCCGGAAGTACGGTTGTGCTTCGCTTACCATGAGAAGCAGTTTGGTCTTTTCTGTGGGCTCTTTTCCTCCACAAAACACATACCACTCACCATCTTCTTCAGCGACGAGTGCTCTACCTTCTGCCCCATCTTTTTCGTGACAGAAAAGCTCAACACTTTTTCCATCCTCGCCGAGGCGAGCAAGTGGCCACCCTTCGCCTAGGTATTCAACGTGATTTTCTGTTTGCGTAGTTTGAGCCACAACTCCTTCTGTAGCGAAGGAGAGTCCTACGGCCAAAAGCATACGCTTTGCAACGTTCATGGAACTTCTCCCTCACACACCCACTGCGGGCATGTTTCTTTCTGCATATAAACATAGATTTTATGAATACGAAAAGGGGACGCGCGGCTGTGCGTCCCCTCTCTTTCTGTGAATCTGTCTTCCTCTAGTTCGCTCGTGTAGTTCCAGACGACATCATACTGGCGAGCTGAAGGTCTCGAACCATTGTTTCGTCGTTCCAGTACCCAGCCCGCGCAGTAAATGTCTCACCTTCCTCAAGTTCGCTCGTGAAAGACGCAAGACCATGAATCAGATCTTCCTCGCTCAGGAGAAACGAGAGTTCGTAGGCACCTTGCTCGTTGTGAACATATGCCTTGAACACAGTACCGAAATGCAAACCAATCTGGTACGCGCGCCATTCGGTCTGCACATATCCCTCGCAGATAGAGGTACTGAATCCTTGTCGGCCACTTCGGTCCTTGTACATGAAGCACGCAGTCCGAATCACGATGAGCCGGTGTACCTGATCGAGGGGTCCGGGACCTTTTGTAGTGGAAAGGCAGTTGAAAGAACCAAACGCCATCACACACTCCCTTACGTTGATGGAACGATTGGACTATACGCTCATCGGAAGTTTAGTTCAAATAGTTAGGTACTCGCGGAAAATACACGTACTTTCGCTGGGCGTACCACAATATCTTTTGATTTCCATCCTGCCTCAAGTACTACAGAAACGGTGTCGTCTTTTTTTACGTCGTCAGTCGCGTCTTGACCAAGCGCTTCATGGAGATTTGGGTCAAACGCCTCCCCTACTGCACCGAACGTGGTGAGGCCAAGTGCTTTGGCCGATTCATGCAGTTGCTTCGCAATTCCTTTGAAAGAGTCTGGCACTTCTCCTGCACTTTCAGCCCGTGCGAGAGAGTCCATTACGGGAATAAAGTTTCGTACTGCTACCACTTTTCCAAGTTCAATAGCTTGGAGTTTCTCAAGCTCAAAACGCTTTAGTGCGTTTACATAGTCTGCCTTTGCTCTCTGCCAGCCATCAAGGTATTCCTGCTTCTCAGCACGAAGCTTTTCAATTTCGCTCTTCTGTTTTGCAACCTTTCCCGAAGCCTCTCCAGCCTCATCAGGCGTAAGCTCTTCAGAGCCGTCAGCTTCAATCACGACATCGTTTTCTTGATCTGCCATATAGATAGAATATGCCTTGTCTGCCTTGTAATCGCAACTTCCCTTCTCCGCCGACCTACTGTGGCGTCAACGTATTAAAAAATCGTTTCAATATATCTAAATACTGCGGGCGTTCTTTTTCAGTCACCCACCGAAATAAAAATTTTTCAAAGAAGCTTTTAGCTTCCGAAATATTGAATCTAATAGCGTCTTCTTGAGAGCGTGTTCCTTGACTTACATTATCTAGATCACCAATCACAAAATCTATATCCTCTTTGGCTACTTGAGACAGTATCAAAAAGTATGCATCGGTTGGAAGCGTATATCCGGCTTTCCCTGCTCTTATAGCTTCTAGTGTCAATCGTTCCAAAACACTTTCGAAACCCGTAAGTTCATTCACACTCGCTTCTTCCATAAAGTCACTCTCATTATTGCAGGAGAGTGTTACAAAACCTGTTCGATTGAAGTTGGTCATAATCGTTTGATGCTTTGCAGAATCTATACGAAATGTAACTGGTACCTTAAACTTTCCCTCCCTCAGAGTGGTGTGTATTTTTTTGAGTCGCTCCAGTGTTCTTTGAGGAGAAAGTGAATGAGTATATTGCTTCACTACAAGGGTACGACCATGTTTCCGTTCCTTGTCTTGGTCTAAAAACACAGTCGCTTCGTGAATACCCTTACCAAACAATCCGCCCCTTGAGAGCTTTTTGCCTTGCTCTACGGAAAAGCCAATAGAAACAGGAGTTATATCTGGAGGTTTTCGTTCCGAACGTCTCTTAAACATAATGTTACCTAAGAATGTAACACAAAACCCGCCTGATGAGCGGGTTTTGTGTTTTAGCGCTTAGACCAAGATGGGCGCTTACGGGCTTTGAGAAGACCCGGCTTCTTGCGCTCTACGTGGCGCTGGTCGCGAGTGAGGAATCCTGCGGCCTTCAGTGGCTTACGAAGATGTGGCTCTGCTTTTTCAATAGCACGAGCAATCGCCATACGTACTGCTTCAGCCTGTGCCGTAATGCCTCCACCTGAAACGCGTGCTTCAACGCTGTAGTGGTTTGCCACCTCTTCAAGGCGGAACGGGTCGCTCGCAATCATTTCGCGCTCGGTGGTGTTGAAAAATTCAGCTCCCGCCTTTCCGTTTACCGTAACAGAGTTCTTTCCTGCAGGCGTAATCTTCACGCGCGCAGTTGCGGTTTTACGGCGCCCAACAGCAGTGGTGTATTTCGTGTCAGCCATAGTTATTTCGTTACCGAAAGACGCTTCATGCGTTCTTTACGAAGTTTGTTGTGTGGAATCATACCGTCCACGGTCTTAGTAATAACGTATTCAATACCCTTCTTAGCGATGAGGTTTGGCAACGTGATTTCGCGAAGACCGCCCACCTGTCCGGTGAACCAGCGGTATGTCTTTTCATTCATACGGCGTTCTGGGATAGAAAGCTTTTCAGCGTTTACAATCTTCACTTCAAGAGGAAGCACCGCATTTTGCGTGTAGCGTACAGACTTTTTACCAAGCAAGATGGATGCTGCTTCTGAAGCAACGCGACCAAGGGTGCGACCGCTTGCGTCTACGGTGTAGAGCTTACGTACTTCTCCACCTTTTGGCTTAAGTGCTTTCTTTGTGTTAAGGATGGTTTTCATACGCTATTTGGTGAACGCGATATACGCTTCCTTACGACCGGTGGTTGCTTTTACCGCACGCTTTACGATACGGAGGTAGCCTCCCGGAGTCTCCTTAAAGCGTGGCGCAAGCGTGGTAAAAAGCTTTTTCACCGCAACAGGGTCGCCAACACGGCTTGTGATGAGACGACGATTTGCAACGGTATCTACACGTGCACGAGTAACGAGCTTCTCCACGAGAGGGCGAATTTCCTTTGCTTTTGCTTCAGTAGTCTTAATGCGCTCTTCAAGGATAAGAGAGCGTATAAGAGACTTCACCAACGCTTTACGCTGGTCAGTCTTACGCCCGAAACTTCGTGTTGATTTTGCTCGCTGACTCATAGGTGTATCTGTTCTACCGCATTATTCGCCTTTAAGCGAGAGGCCGAGCTTATCGAGAGCTTCAGTGATTTCTTCAACCGCCTTGTCGCCTACGCCATCCATTTCCTTTAGAGACTCTGCAGTTTTGCGTACGAGACCTGCTACAGACTTGATACCACCATCCGTAAGGGCAGATGCAGTGCGGGTTGAGAGGCCCATATCCTCAACTTTCATTTTTGCTGGGTCAGAGCCAACTACTGGCGTTGCTTCCATGTCATTTCCTGAAGACGTTTCTTCAGATTCCTCCTGGAAACCAACCACCGCCTTAAGCTGGTGAATCATAATCTCAATAGACTTCTCAAGTGCTTCACGAGGCATGACGGTGCCGTTCGTCTCAATAAGAATTTTGAGACGGTTAAAGTCAGTGCGATCTCCCACGCGCATGTTTTCTACTTCGTAGTTCACGCGACGAATTGGGGTAAAGGTTGCATCAAGTGCGATGGTGCCAATGTCCACCTTCTCCTTTGTGAGTTGTTCGCGAGGTACGTAGCCAAGACCACGCTCAATAGTCGCTTCCATCTCAAATGAAACTTTTCCTGTCACGTCAGCAATATGCTTGTCTTTGTTTTCAACAGAAACCTGAGACGGCATTACAAGGTCGCCTGCCGTTACGCTCTGAGGACCTTTTACCGCAATCTTTACAGTCTGAGGTTCATCTCCGTGAAGAGTGAAGTGCACGCGCTTCAAGTTCAAAAGTATTTCCATTACTGACTCGCGTACGCCTTCAATAGTGGCAAATTCATGCTGTACCCCTTCAATCTTTACGGACGTAACCGCCGCACCAGAAAGTGAAGAGAGAATAATACGGCGAAGCGAGTTACCAAGGGTGTGGCCGTAGCCTGGGTACAGAGAATCAATCTCGTAGGTGCCCTGCGTTCCTTCTTCTGAAACAACGCGTGGTTTTGACGGAAGTGTAATGTGGTATTCCATAACTCAATCGTGATTACCGGTAAATAAAACTAACGGCTGTAGAACGAAAGCACAGCTACTAAATCGCCCGCCGGACTTGCCGACTCCGTGTTCGGGAGCGTTGCGAGCCCACCTTCCATGGATTTGGGATTCCATGAAAGCCAGGACGGGAGCGGACGTTCCATAAACTTTTCGGAGAAGCCAGCAAAGAGGGTGGCATTTTTTGAACCTTCACGGACGCTAATGCGGTCCGTAAGGCGCATACGGCGAGACGGGATAGTAGTTTTCACTCCATTTACCGTGATATGACCGTGCGACACCATTTGGCGCGCAGCACGACGCGTTCCCGCAAGGCCAAGGCGATACACAACGTTATCAAGGCGGATTTCAAGCACTTGGTGAAGCATTTCTGCAGGAGTACCCTCCTTAGTTGCCATAGCTTCCTTCACGTAGTTACTGAACTGCTTTTCTGTAAGTCCGTAGGTAAGACGTACTTTCTGTTTTTCAAGAAGCTGGCGTCCGAACTCAGAACCACCGCGTCCGCCACGCTTCTTATTCTTTGCAGAACGTTCTGCTGCAATAGCAAACTTCTGAGACTGTGTTTTTTCAAACACAGAAGCTCCGAGACGCTTAGCAATTTTGTATTTTGATCCAATTTTCATACGTCTCTAAAGGTTATACGCGACGAGCACGCGGTGGGCGTGGGCCGTTATGCGGAATAGGCGTTGCGTCTTTAATGGCACGAATCGCAATGCCTTTTCCTGCAAATGCGCGAAGTGCTGACTCGCGACCTGCACCAATACCACGAATAACCACCGATGCTTCTTTGAGACCCATCGCAATTGCTTTTTCACCTAGGAGTTCTCCTACCTTTGCTGCTGCATACGGAGTAGATTTGCGAGCACCAGAAAAACCAAGCGCGCCGGAAGAAGAGGACATAACTGCATTTCCCTGCTCGTCTGTCAGGACTGCTTTGGTGTTGTTGAACGTAGCTTCTACGTGAAGCACACCGCGGTCAATACGGCGTTTTGAAGCTTTAGACAAGGCGCGCTCTTTGCGGCCGTGGTCCATGCCCTTTCCTGACTTCTTGATGATTCGTTTCTTTCCCATAGGTTAGATAAAAATAAGCAGCCAGAATTACGTTTTCTCAAGCGTGCGACGACCTGAACCCATGGTTTTACGGGTGTTTCCACGTACCGTACGAGAGTTGGTTTTTGTGCGCTGATTCTTTACCGGCAAATGGCGTGCATGGCGCATACCACGCTTGCTT
>CAYMZP010000029.1:0-8714 GCA_964395025.1 uncultured Candidatus Saccharibacteria bacterium | reverse complement strand
GCTTCCTATACGGCAGATGGGCAAACTTACTCCATTGGTGCACAAAATGGTTCTGTGCAAGTGAGTCCTCTTGCGACGAAGACATACGAAATCACGTGCGTAGGATTAGGTGCAGACAACAGTAACTCTGTAACACGTTCCGTCACTATTACGGTGAATGGTGGAACCGGAGGAGGCGCTGTTATTCCCGAGCCAGAAGATGACCCAAGCGCGACCGGCTTCACGAGTCTATTCCAGATTGATAACGACGAAGATCACGATACTGTCTTTGCAAGTTTGCCGGTGCCTACCATAGACCTCTTGCCGGGGAACAGCACCACTGTTTCTCTGCCGTATGTTTTCCCGAGCGCTGGCGAATGGTATTTAAGAACATGTGGCGACGTGCCTCCGTATCCTGATGGTGTTGTTGATGAGTCCAATGAAAACAACAACTGTGGTCCGTGGAATAAAGTGACGGTCGGTTCTACGCAGTGTGTGGATGGCATTGATAACGATGGTGACGGACTTATAGATTCTGCAGATCCAGGGTGTTTGAATGGAGGAGTGACTGAAACTGAAACTAATACCTGTAACGACGGTATTGATAACGACGGTGACGGGCTTATAGATGCCACGGACCCAGGATGTTTGGACGGGGACGGTAATGAATCAACAGGAGGTGCTGTTGTAGATTTGACTGCAGATGACTCTACCGTGCGCTCTGGAGAAAGCACTACGCTCAGGTGGGATTCAACAGGCGCTTCTTCCTGTGCTTTTGAAGGGACCGTACCGTTCTCTACTGGCGGGCGTCCGGACGGCTCAGTCTCAACCGGACCACTTACAAACGCAACAAACAACTACAGCATTTTGTGCGGTACCGCTCGTGACACAGTGACTGTGGAAGTGACTACGCCGGAAGTAAGTATTACGGCACAGCCACCACTCGTTGCGGTGGGAGATGCGGGTGGCACCACCGACTTACTGTGGGCAGCATCTGAGGTAGTTTCTTGCGATATTACGAGCTCTCATGGTGGTGCACCAATAGTAGATGATGTAAACCCTGGTGCTGAAACTATCCGCACGACTGTTACAGGCATCACTCGCCAGACACGCTACACCCTTACGTGTCTCACCATTGCCGGACCAAACGCTACCGCTTCAGTCCTAGTGAACGTAGGAGGGGAGTTTGAGGAATTCTAAAAGCCCGTATTTCCTTGGTGAATTCTTAGTCTTGGTTGCAAATACCCCGTACCTCAGGTATAGTCGCATGACTATGAAGGCAGATATTCATCCGGCAGACTACCGAACGGTTGCGTTCGTGGACCTCGCTTCTGGCGAGATATTCCTCATTGGCTCAACGATGCCTTCCGAAGAAACGGTGGTGGTAGAAGGAAAGGAGTATCCAAAAGTAACGGTGGAAGTTTCTTCTTCCTCACATCCGTTCTACACTGGCGCAGACCGCAGTCTTGACTCCACGGGTCGGGTAGAGAAGTTTAAACAGCGCGCCTCCAAAAAGAAGTAGGGTCGCTCAACAGATATACGTCGCGAAAGACCGCTCCGGGCCGCTTGGCCGAGTCTTAGTCTTCCGCGACGTATATCTGTATCGCTTAGGGTGGTAGAGTGGGATACACACATGGAATACTCATCAGAGTTTAAAAAGAACTTCGCAACTGCCTATTTGGCGGAGGAATACGAGCGTCTCGCACAAGAAGCTGAAGAAGCAGTACAGGCAGCGGGTACCGATAGCGAACTCCTGGCAATGGCAAAAGAAGACGAAGTGCGTATCCGAGAACGCCAGTCTGCTATTCTCGTAGAGATAGAGCGCATACTTGAAAAGGCGAAAGAGGAGGAGTCTAAACCAACGGCGGTTATTCTTGAGTTTCGTGCCGCAGCGGGGGGAGACGAAGCATCTCTTTTTGCTACCGACTTGCGCGACATGTACACCAAATATGCTGAACTTGAAGGGTGGAAAGTGCGTGCCATAGACGATCTGACGCTTGAAATAGCGGGGCAAGAGGCATATGACGCACTTCGCTATGAGACGGGTGTGCATCGTGTGCAACGTGTCCCGGAAACAGAAAAGTCGGGACGCATTCATACGTCTACGGCGTCCGTTGCCGCACTTCCCATACGACAAAAGCCAGCCTTTGAAATAAATCCAAGTGACATTGAAATGGAGTTTTCTAGAAGCGGAGGTGCGGGAGGACAAAATGTGAACAAGGTGGAAACCGCGGTGCGCCTTATCCATACACCAACCGGCATAGACGTTCGCTCGTCCTCAGAGCGTAGTCAGAAGGCGAATCGTGAAAAAGCAATGCAAATCCTTGCCGCCAAGCTTGAGACTATGCACGAAGAGGAGGAGGCAAAGAAGCACGCAGCAGAGCGTAAGGGGCAAATAGGTACGGGAGATCGCTCAGAGAAAATACGTACCTACAACTATCTCCAAGACAGGGTGACCGACCATCGTATTAAGGAGAGTTGGCACAATTTGCCTAAAATTATGTCAGGGTACATTCACGATATTGTTGATACTCTGAAGGAGCGCGCAGAGTCAGGCACTATCGGTACTGCCGACTCAGAGGATTAAACCCTCCCTTGCGGGGAGGACGTCTTTCGCGTCTGCCCCGTGAGATAACACGCTGAAGTCATACAATTGTGCGTGAGTTTTAATGCCCCAAAGCCCACTATATAAAGGAGTTTGCGAGTTTATATCTCATGGGGTATATTCTCTTTCATGACTACGGATACAAACGTAGGGGTTGGCGTTGACCGTCTTTTTGAGGCGGGCGCTCATTTTGCGCAGGTTAAAAGCCGTCGCCACCCCTCCATGAAGTCCTACATTGTAGGCGTAAAGTCAAAAGTGGAACTTTTTGACTTGGTTAAAACAGATGAGCAGGTTGCAAAAGCAAAGACAGCTCTCACAGCGCTTGCACGCGACGGAAAGACCATTCTATTTGTGGGCGGAAAGCGTGAAGTATCTGACCTTGTGAAGACTACTGCAGTGAGCGCACACGCTCCGTATGTGGCAGGACGTTGGCTTGGCGGTACTATTTCCAACTTCACTGAAATCAAAAAGCGTATTGACCGTCTTGCAGATTTGGTAGGAAAGCGTGACAGCGGTGAGCTTGCAAAGCAGTACACCAAGCTTGAGCGTGTGTTTATTGACCGCGAGATTGAACGCTTGGCAACACGCTTGGATGGCATTACCACACTAGCGAAGCGTCCCGATGTTTTTGTGGTAGTAGATACGCGCCATGAAGCACACGCGGTAAAAGAAGCACGACAGGCAGGCATTCCGATTATTGGTATCATGAGCTCTGACTGTGATGTGAAAGACGCAACGTTCCCGATTGTGATGAATGACGCGTCTCGTGAAGCAGTGCGCTTGGTACTTGGTGAACTTGCGTCTGCAATCACCAAAGGACGTCAGGCGTAACGGTATTTCGTTTTCGGTAGGTAGTTCTTGGTACAATACAGGCATCTCGTAGCAAGTGTTTCTACTAACGACCTTTTACTAAAAACTTGTAACTTCCCGTATGGACATTTCAATTGAAACCGTTAAATCACTGCGCGACAAAACTGGTGTTTCGGTAGCGCAGTGCAAAAAAGCGCTTGAAGAAGCCGGAGGCGATATTGAAAAAGCAGAAGTTCTGCTTCGTAAAAAAAGTGCAGCTGCCGCAGAAAAGAAGTCCGATCGCGAGTTTGGTGCAGGTGCGATTGGTACGTATGTGCACGACGGTTCCATTGGTGCCATGGTCTTGCTTTCGTGCGAGACTGACTTTGTGTCTAAAAACCCAGAGTTTGGTGCGCTTGCGCGAGAAATTGCCATGCAGGCCGCAGCTACGAACCCAGAGTTCTTGACCACCGAAGCAATTCCAGAAGACGTGGTGGGAGCAGCGCGCGCAGTGTTTGAAAAAGAAGTAGAGGGTAAGCCGGAAGATATGAAGGCAAAGATTATGGAAGGAAAGCTCGCATCCTACTTCCGTGACCGTGTACTGCTTGAGCAAGCGTACATCAAGGACGAGAACAAAGCAGTGAAAGACTTGATTGCAGAGGCAGTGCAGAAGTTTGGTGAACGCATTGCCATCTCTAAGTTCGCTCGCTTTTCCGCTCGCTAGGTGTATATGGCGTACCTTATCGCCATTCTTGCTCCGCTCGCTCTTTTTGTGGCGTTTGTCGCGCTTACGGTTTTTGAGCGTCGTCGGGGTGCACGGCTTTTTGAGAAAGGACGTCTCGTGGTTGACGCGTTTACCCGCGCGCTCGTAGAAGATGTGCAGGCAGACGTGCCGTTTTCACGGCTTATGCATGGGGTACGTGTCCTTTTTGTGCACATTGCGCATGACATTGCTACGGTTGCACTTATGGTGGTTCGCGCAATAGAGCGACGCTTGGCAGGCAAGGTGCACCAGTTGAAAAATAGCGCTACCGCACACGCAGAAACACGCTCTGGTTTTTTGAAATCAATCTCGTATTTCAAACGTACACTTCGTCAGCCAGAAGTACCGCAAGAAGAGCAAAGAACCGCGCAAGCGGTAGAATAACAGGACAGTATTGCCGGAGTAGCTCAGTGGTAGAGCAACTCACTTGTAATGAGTAGGCCGCGAGTTCAATCCTCGCCTCCGGCTCCACGTTAGCGCGCAGGGCTACTAGTTGCGCGAACGGCAGTTTCAAGTAAGCGTTCGGGGAATAGTTGTTCAAACTCCTCAAGCTCGGTGAAGCCATATGAACGCGTACCGTCTATGACAAATGCAGGGAATTTTGGTTGTATCTTTTCTACAGCAATAAGGGTGCGGAGCGCGCCAAGATCAAGGTGGTAGTCAAAAGAGTATACGCGGAGCGTAGGGTATGTTTGTCTCAGGTACGAGAGCGCGTACCCTGCGCGGTCGCAGTCAGGACAGTCGCCGTCGTTACTGTAGAAGTAGAGTGCTACCACAGGACGTGTTCCGCAGGTTTCTGCGAGGCGGTTAGTTAAAAGATAGTCTCGGATTTGAAGTAGGGTATATCGCTCCTTCAAACGAAGTACTTCTGGGTCGTTCGTGCCGGCACGCTCTTCCGCAAACGCAAGGCGGTCGCCCAAGTTTCCAAGCTCAGTAGCAAGAATGGTACCGTTTGATGCTTCTTCACAAGGTGCCTCTTCAAGGAGTGCGAACTGGGTTTCTATAGAAAGAGTGTCGGTCGCAAGCTGGTCTTCAATAGCACGAAGCTCGCGAACGCGTTCCTGGTTCAAAAGTTCTACGGCGTAAAAGACCGTGCCTACAAGGGCGACGGTAATAGCAAGTGCGATGAGTCCGTTTTTTGCGTAGAGGGGCATGGTGTCTAGGTTATGTAATGAGTGTGCCTATAAATTCCTTATATGCAAGGCGCGGGCATCGTTCTTAGCGCCAAGAACGCATCGTGCCGGACGCCACATCCGCCACCGAGCGCACAAGCCAGAATGGTGCGATGAATCCGTATGCGAGGAGGTACCCGACAATACCAACGGAGAGCTTGCTATCTGTCCCTGATATTTTTCTGCCAAGCAAAATGAAAAGCACACATCCAACACCCGCCACAACCGCAAGGAGAATGAAGAGCGTGATAGGGAAGTAGAACCACTGTAGAGTGTGTGCTCCAGGCACCAGTTCCCCCAGAGTGTAGGAAAGCGGAACGCCGTTTGTGGTGTTATAGGCGGTAATGGCATTTTGCGTGAGCGTATAGAGTACGAAAAAGGCCATGACCATACCACCCACAATTGCGAAGAATCCAAGTGGTAGCACAATTACGCCGAGCGCACCGTAGCGCGGGTTGCCAATCAGGTCACGATACTCATTCAGTACGTTACGTAGAAAGCCGGTTGTCCAACGCGTGCGTTGTTTTACGAGTGCGGGTACTGAACGAGGTGTGGTGGTGTAGACCTTGGCACGTGGTGCACTATCTATGACGAGCCCTGCGCGCTGAATACGAAGTGCCATTTCCATATCCTCGGTGTTGTGCCCGTGTCGGAAACCACCCAATTCTTCTATCACTGAACGGCGGTAGAGTGAGAAGGGTCCTGGGGTGACGTGTATGCCGTTTACCGCTGCGAGAATGTGTCGCAGTGCAATACCCAGTACGTACTCTGCGTTTTGCATGTGTTCTATAAAGGTGCGCGGTGCATGCACTGACATCGCAGCAGTAACGGCTCCGACGTTTGGTCGGTCAAAGTACGGTAGCGCTTCGGTGAGTGCGGTCGGCGTGACGAATGAGTCTGCGTCTAAACAGCCAATGATTTCTGCGTCTTTTGCAACCGCGATACCTGCGTTGAGGGCTGTGTGTTTTCCACCATTTTTCTGAGTCAGCACGGTGACTTGTGGTTCGTGTGCAAATGACTGCATGACCGCTTCAGTATCGTCAGTTGAACCATCGTTTACAAGAACGATACGAAGTTTGTCTTTTGGATATGCAAGTGCGAGGAGAGAGCGCGCCGTACCTCCGACCGTGCGTGACTCGTTAAAACACGGCACAACGATTGCTACCGAAGGGGTAGCTTTTGAAGAACTTCGCGCACGCGCGGCGCGTGCCGGCGGAGAAAGGAAGGTAAGGAGTAAGAACACCTCAAAAAAGATGGCCGCAAAGAGAAACGGGTATGCTATGAGTTCTAGATTCATTGCCACAAGTACGGGCACGAGGGGCGCGGTCGGAGGCGTTTCGAGTGCCCAGTAACCGTATAAGTATAGCAAAAAAGCGCCTTTTTTCCTATACCCGCACACCAGTTTCTTTTGTAGTCGCATGTGTTGATGCGAACTGTTTTGTCTAAAACTGGTGTGTGGGTATACTGAGCTCACTATGCAGTCAGGGAGACTTCACCCAATGTCGGTAGCAATTCGTGAAGCAACGGATATTTTTTCTCGTATGGGTTTTTCCGTTGCCACAGGTCCCGAACTTGAAACTGACTGGTACAACTTTACGTCGCTCAATGTGCCGGCAGACCACCCTGCACGCGACATGCAAGATACGTTCTGGACCAAAGAAGATCCTGCGCGTGTTCCGCGTACACACACCACGTCAGTTTCTATTCGCGCACTTGAGCAGTTAGCAAAAGAAGGAGGCGACACGCTTCGCGTCATTGCCCCTGCAAAAGTGTTTCGCAATGAAGCAACGGACGCAACACATGAAGCGCAGTTTTATCAGCTTGACGGTGTAGCGGTTGGTCCTGTGGGTTCCGTCACGCTTGCACACTTGAAAGGAACGTTTGAAACGTTTTATCGCGAATACTTTGGCGAAGGGACTATTGTTCGTTTTCGCCCGAGCTACTTTCCCTTTGTGGAGCCGGGTGTTGAGGTGGATGTGTGGTGGCAACCCGAAGGAAAAGAGGGAAGGTGGCTTGAAATGGCGGGCGCGGGTATGTTGCACCCCATTGTCATTCGTAACGCAGGGCTTGACCCAGAAAAAGTCGCCGGCTTTGCATTTGGTGGCGGGCTTGAGCGTTTGAGTATGGTGAAGCACGGCGTGCCTGATGTGCGCATGTTCCATAACGGTGACATCCGCTTTGTGCATGGGTTTACTGAAATAGATCACTAGGTATGAAAGTCTCTCGCGCCTGGCTTCAGAAGCATTTTAAGGAAGCGCTTCCAAACAACGAGGAGCTTGCGAAAGCGCTTACCTTCCATGCGTTTGAAATAGAGTCGTTTGACGAAGACCTTTTGGATATCAAAGTGCTTCCAGACCGCGCTGGCTACGCACTTTCGCATAGGGGGATTGCGTATGAACTCTCTGCCATACTTGGCGTGCCACTTTCATACGACCCACTCGCAAACCTTTTCCCGTTGCCCGAAGTAACTGATGACGTGAGCTTGTCTATAGATACACCTACAGCCCTTCGTCACATGGGCGCTTTAGTGAAAGGAGTGAAAGTGGGTCCGTCACCTGCGTGGCTCAAAGAAGCGCTTGAGTCGGTGGGACAGCGCTCCATAAATAATGTGGTGGACGCCACAAATTGCGTCACCCTTTCTATGGGACAACCACTCCACGCATTTGACGCAGAACTTTCCGGCACTGATATTGCTATTCGTGAAGCAAGAGAGGGAGAAAAAGTGCAAGTGCTTTCAGGAGAAACATACCCACTTCCTACAGGTGCGATGGTGCTTTCTAAAGGGAAAAGTGGCGAAGCACTTGATATTGCTGGCATCAAGGGTGGCGCTATGTCGGGAGTGACAGAAAAGACCACCAACCTCTTTATTTCTGTTGCAAACTTTGACGCTACATCTATTCGTCGTACTGCTCGCGCACTTTCTCTTTGGACTGACGCATCACTTCGCTTTCAAAACCGTATTTCACCAGAGTTAGTACCGTTTGGTATGGGCCACATTCTTGCGCTCATCAAAGAAGTTGCAGGAGGCGAGGTGGTCGGCATGCAGGATGTTACGAACGGTTGGCAAGCTACGCCTCTTCCCTCAGTTTCTGTCTCACGTACCGCAGTGAACGCACGGCTTGGCACCAGCGTTACTGAAGCGGAAATAGAGAATGTGTTCTCGCGTCTTGCACTTCCATACACAAAAGAAGAGGAAGCGTTTACCGTCTCGCCTCCGTTTTGGCGTCGCGACAATGCTAATCCT
This sequence comes from uncultured Candidatus Saccharibacteria bacterium, assembly GCA_964395025.1. Taxonomy (GTDB): domain Bacteria; phylum Patescibacteriota; class Minisyncoccia; order Phycocordibacterales; family Phycocordibacteraceae; genus C7867-001. The sequence continues at coordinate 162 of CAYMZP010000029.1, read as the reverse complement.
GAAGACCTCATAGAAGAAGTGGGACGCATTATTGGGTATGAGCATGTTCCTGCTGTACCACTTCCACCACTGTCTGTTCCTGTTGATGTAAAAAGACAGAATGGCATTGAACGGGTACGCGATTTTCTCGTTGAACGTGGATTCACAGAAATCTCAACACCA
>CAYMZP010000028.1:7620-9470 GCA_964395025.1 uncultured Candidatus Saccharibacteria bacterium | reverse complement strand
TATTGCCTGTGCACCAGACTCACGCGCTAGGCCTTTTACAATATCTTCAATAGTGAGCGTATCGCCAGTTGCGAAGGATTTAAATCCTTCGTATTCGGAATACCCACGAAATGGTTTTGGAGGAGGTGGCGGAGGTTTAGGTGGTGCGTGGTGACCATGCGCATCTCCGTGTCCTTTTTTGTGTGGTTCGTGTGCAGGTGCTACGTGCGGTTCAGGAGTTCTGTACACCTGCCCTTTCTGGTGACGGTTCGCATTCAGTTTTCCAAATACAAGTATGTACGCCAAAAGTGCACTCCAAAGAAATAGCGCTCCAAAATAAAGAGCGATACCAACCGGTGCCAGAACAAGGCCGTTCATATACGTAATGATACCAAACACCAGCGCCCCCTGTAGGGGGCGCTGGTGCGGTATATACGAGCGTTATGCGTGTACCGTTTGAAGTGTTTCCTCTACGTTTCCTTCTACGAGAGCAGAAACGATAGCGTCCATTTTCACTCCATCCCAGTCTCCAGTCATGGAAGACACAGCAGGGTCTGCAGTGGTACCTTCGCGACGTGCGCGAGCAACGTCATCAAGTACTACAGCAGTTTCAGCAAGAAGCGGTGCACCGAAGGTTTCGGCGAACTCTTTTGCGGATGCAGTGTCGCCTGCAGAAAGTGCAGAGACAAATGCACGCACATCCTGACGAGTCACATTTTCTGGAGTGGTAGGGACCGTCACATCACCTTCTGTTTCTGTATCTGCAGAGAACGCAGGTGATACGCGAGCAAGTGCGAATGGAACTACACGGAAGAAGAGTGCGTACCCAAGAAGTCCTGAACCTACAATGAGGAACATCCAGTACGTGAGGTTGTCTTCAATACCGGTGTACGGAAGCTGAGAGAGGTACACGAGCGGTACATCAGGCGGAGGTGCAAGACCATCATCCACATCTACCGTCGTAGAACACGTCTCCTCGTCTCCATCACGATCTTCAATCGTAAGCGTGTAGCGAGTGTCGCGGTCAGGGTATACGTACTCTGAACCACCATCCTCATCTACGGTTCCCACACCATTATTGATGCGCGCACGGCGTACGTCGCCACGAGTGTCCCACGTAAGGCGGACACGGTCTCCGTCATCAATTGAGCTTGGAGACGCAGAGAGACGGCACCAGAGGTCATCATCTTCCTCGTCAACACGAATCGTTACGGAACACGTATCGCGGTCACCATCATCGTTTTCTACAGTGAGCGTATACGTGGTGTCGCGACTTGGAGAAACGGTGCGTGAACCACCATCTTCGTCCACAGAGCCGATACCCTGATTGATACGAGCATCGTCAGCACCACGAGGGTTCCAGCGAATGCGCGTAGAGTCACCGTCTTCAATAGAGGTGTCTTCTGCATCAATGTCACAGACAAGGTCATCTTCCTCTTCTTCAACGTTGATAGTTACAGAACAGGTATCACGGTCTCCATCATTGTCTTCCACGGTAAGTACGTAGGTAGTATCTACGCGCGGAGAAACGGTGCGAGAACCATTGAGGGACACGGAACCGATGCCCTGATTAAGACGTGCAGAACGTGCATCTTCAGAGTCCCACGTAAGGCGGGTAGACTCCCCTTCTTCTATAGAGCGGTCGTCTGCAGAAATGTCACAGACAGGCTCATCGTCATAGCGAGGTGGGTCATAGGTTGGAGGATCATACACAGGCGGGTAGTACACCGGCGGAGTGTAGTAGTAATAGTCGGTGTAATAGTACGGTTCGTAGTAGTACGGATATGGTTCGTATACGTACGCTGGTTCTGAGTAGAAGACGTCGTTGTATACCGGATCGTAGGTGTAATAGTCCCAATCACCAATGTTGT
>CAYMZP010000028.1:0-7520 GCA_964395025.1 uncultured Candidatus Saccharibacteria bacterium | reverse complement strand
AACCGGAATCATAGGTGTAATAGTCCCAGTCACCGATATTGTATCCAGAGTCGTAGGTGTAGTAATCCCAATCACCAATGTTGTAACCGGAATCATAGGTGTAATAGTCCCAGTCACCGATATTGTATCCAGAGTCGTACGTGTAGTAATCCCAGTCACCAATGTTATAGCCCGAGTCGTAGGTGTAGTAATCCCAATCACCAATGTTGTAGGTACGTCCATCAGCCTTCACTTCCACTGGAGACGCAACGACGAACAAACTCACCAAAAAGATGAGCGCAGACAGAGAAACGCGGACGCTGTGGGCAGAAAACAGATAAGAAGTTTTCATAATGTGGATTTAGTAATGACTGATGGATTACAAATGCGACTCGTGCGGAAACCGCAGAGATATACGCATCTTAGCATTTAACTTATTTTTGTCAAGTTATATAAATAGTAGAGGGCCTCGATTGCTCGAGACCCTCTGCGAACCCCGAAGGTTCGCTTCAGCTAGGTTTTGCAACCCTGCTGATGAAAGTTCTGTGCCGTCATGGACGGCTCCGGCGTCGGATAGACGAGCTTGCACTCGCCGTTCCGGAAGATGTACCACTCGTCGGTAGTACCCGGAACCGCCTTCGCGTCTTTCGGACGCGACTGGCCAACCGCCTTCTCCGTCTGGTAGGAGATCACGTCTGCGCCGGGTTTAGCCGGATTCGACGGAGTCACCTTGCGCCAGCCAGCCGGCAAGTTGTCGGGTGTGAAGGCGGGCGTCTGACCACCCGCAAGCGGCGGAGGGACGGCTTTCGCCTCCTCCAACTGCTTCTGGAGCTCAGCGTTCGCCGTCTCCATGTCCTTCATCTTCTGCTCCATCTCGGCGAACTTGGCGTCGACGTCTTGCGACGTCTTCTCCTCGTCCACCTTCACGACTTCGGTCTCGGCCGGCGGTGTCACCTGCTCCACCTGCGAGGGTGGAGGGGGCGCGCCCGGCGAGTGGAAGCCGGTAAGGCCGTACCAGTTCGTGAAGGAGCCGATCACAAGCCCGAGGACCACGAAGGCACCCAGCGCGAGCCAACCGACAGGCAGTTCTTTCTTGGGCGGTTCGTACGCTTTCGCGCCGGCGCCACCGAGTTTAAAGGTCTCACCTTCCGATCCAGACATTTTATTACCTCGCAGTGTCTAGGTTGAAGATTGGTATATAATACACAAATAATAAGTATTGTCAAGCCTATAAAATCCTTTAGGTAAGCCCTATTCTGACCGTTCCCCTACTGTCACATCCACTAAACGTGCGGTCACAATGTAGCGGTCGCTTTTGTCTCCGAAGGAGTTACACGTAACGAGCGTGAGGAGAGAACCTTCCACCGCAAGCGGGATAGCGTCATTTTCAACATCTGCCGGCTTCACGCTTTCAACCGCATATGCGTAACGTCTGCCATTGCTGTATACGAGCACCGGTTCACCGGGAGTGAGTTTTGCTATTTCATTAAATGCTTTGAACGACTGATTATGCACCACGGGAAGCGCACTTGAGTGTCCGAAAAGAAGCACGTTCCCTTCTTCGCCAAGCTTTGCAGAAGTTGGGTAGCGCACAGCACCCTTAAGAAGTGCTTCATCAAGCACGTCTATGTCTGTTGAAGAAGGGTTACTGACATTTGCCTTCACTCCCACAGAAGGAATTTCAATGCCAATAGGAGACTCGCCTTGCCCATTTTCAAACGGAGCGTCTATACCGTTTTGCGGAGCGGACGTAGAAGGCGCGGGCACTTCAGTACCTACAAGGCCAATACGGCTTGCAGGTCCCATCACAAACGTAGGAGCCAAGCCAAGAAGTACGAGCACTGAGAGAGTGAGAAAGAACACAGAAAGAAAAGCGGATAAATAGAGCCACTTTTTCTCACCAACCTGGTGCAACATGCCGTATACGAAAGACATACGGAAAGTATACCCCAGCACCAACGCCTGCACAGAATACGTTGAAACACGCTATGTACATTGAAACTGAACGAGAGAAAGCGTTGGTGCTGGGGTATACCGTGCCGAAGAGACATAGTTGACAAATATATCTATAAGTGTTTACATGTGGTCACTATGGAAGGAGGTCACGAAGAGAAGAAAAAAGGCGGAATGCGCGAAGGCGTGACCGTTATTGGCTTTATTATCATTGCCATTCTTGGCATGGCGATTGCTATTTACGCTGCACGCTTTGTACCAAGCGCTATCTCTGGCATTGCCGGTGCAGGCTCATACATTTCCGATATCTTCGTTCTTGAAGATGGTGAAGGAGAATCAAACACTGAAGAGGAACCTCGTGAGGAAGAACCCGCAGAGGAAGAAGCCCCAGTAACGCCAGAACCTGAAGAAGATCCTGAGACACCTACCACTCCCCGCCCCACTACACCCGTCTACTCTGGTCTTTCAGACCTCACCGTAAACATTGCAAGTGTTGGGTACTGCACCACCGGCGCACAAAATTCTTTCGTCGCATCTTCTCGTGTTCCTGAAAATGCTCGCTATGGTGGTGTGCGCTTTACCGTTACTAACATTGGCACCAACATTTCAGGTGCATGGTCATTCCGCATAGACACGGCGTCTTCTCCTTCAGATACATATGAATACAATGGGCAAGCTTCTCTTGCGCCAACACAGTCTGCAGTGGGTACCGTTTGTTTCCCGCGCGGTGTACGCGAAAACGATGGCGAGGTGACGCTCACCGTAGACGCTCGCAACCAAATTGCAGAAATAAACGAAAGCAATAACACCGACTCCGAAGATCTCACCATTCTTGAATGGGACTAATCTCCTGTCGCTAACACAAAGCGCGCGCCATACGGCGCGCGCTTTGACTTTTCCCTTCCCCTCGCGTAGTCTCCAATCTTCGCCTCACGCTTTTGTGAGACGAATTGTTCTCGGGAGAGACTTATGAACAAGTTGTTGGTGTGGGTCCCTGCACTCGCCCTTCTGGCCGTCGCAACCCTTGCCGGCTGCAACGACCGGCCGCAACCGGAAGAGGCACCGCCCGGCATGGACATGTCGTCGCTCTAGGGCGTACCGACAGCCGGCCATTGAAGCTCTGCGCGACCACGTCGCGCAGAGCTTCCACTTTTCTATACGTCCAAATTCGCAAGCTTCGCGTTACTTTGAATAAAGCTTTTACGGCTTGCAACGTCGTTACCCATGAGAATGTCAAAGATACGATCCGCGTCAGATGCATCTTCCACCGTCACACGCTTCAATATTCGGCGAGCAGGGTCCATGGTCGTTTCCCACAGTTCAGACGCGTTCATCTCTCCAAGACCTTTGTATCGCTGGATAGAAACTTTGTTGGTCTTTTTTGCTTTTACCTCTTCTCCCTCACTCCCCTCTTCTGCTTCTTCCTCAGGTTCTCCTGCTGCATCTGCTATTTCTGCGTCTTTTCCAAGTAGCTTGAACTTCTCTTCATCGGTGTATGCGTAAAGCACTTCTTTTCCGCGCTTTAGTTTGTAGAGCGGTGGCTGAGCAATATACACAAAACCACCATCAATGATTGCGCGGAAGTGACGATACAAAAGCGTAAGGAGAAGCGTGCGAATGTGTGCACCGTCCACGTCGGCATCGGTTGCAATGATAATTTTGTGGTAGCGGAGTTTGCTGATATCAAACACGTCGCCAATAGCCGTGCCAAGCGCCACCACCAAGTTTTTAATCTGTTCGCTTGCAAGCATTTTGTCCAAGCGCGCGCGCTCAATGTTCAAAATCTTTCCGCGGAGTGGAAGAATGGCTTGTGTACGGCGGTCACGTCCCGTCTTTGCGGTGCCACCTGCTGAGTCTCCTTCCACAATAAAGAGCTCACTCTCGCTCGCGTCTTTCGTTTGGCAGTCTGCAAGTTTGCCCGGAAGGGTCATACCCTCAAGCGCACCCTTACGGAGCACGGAGTCTTTAGCGGCCTTTGCTGCTTTGCGTGCCTTAAGTGCAAGCACCACTTTGTTTACAATCGCTTTTGCATCATCTGGGTTTTCTTCCAAGAATGCAGAGAATGCGTCGCCAAACACTGTTGCGGTTGCACTTTGTGCTTCCACCGAACCAAGCTTTGCTTTTGTTTGTCCTTCAAACTGAATCTCCGGCATCTTAATGGAAATCACTGCCGTGAGTCCTTCAAGTGCGTCTTCACCAGTAAAGTTTTCTTCGCTTTCTTTTATGATACCTGCTTTGCGTCCGTATGAATTGAGCGTACGGGTGAGTGCAGTTTTAAAACCAGTAACGTGCGTGCCGTGTTCTGGGTTGTAGATGTTGTTCGCAAATGCCATGAGACGTGGAGAAATATCATCTACATACTGCAGACCTATTTCCACCGAAACATTGTCTTTCTCTGCTTCTACGTAAAACACGTTCTTGTGAATGACGGTCTGGTGCTGATTATAGAAACCAATGAGTGAGCGCAAACCTCCTTCAAAGTAGAAGGTCATGGAAGGCACCTCAAGAGAAAGTTCACGCAGGTACGCAACGCTCGTGTCGTCAAACTCTCCTGCTCCACGCGCATCAATCACGCTGATGCGCGTGCCTTTTACTAGGTATGCCTGCTGACGCACATGAGAAACGATACGGTGGTAGTCGTACTTCACTTCTTTGAAAATGCTGGCGTCTGCTTCAAACGTAATAATGGTGCCTTGGTGGCTTGTGGTGCCAATCTTTTTTACTGCAGACTTTGGTTTTCCTATTTTGTACTCCTGCTCGTACTTCGCGCCGTCACGATGCACTTCTGCCCTCATGTGCGTGGAAAGTGCATTCACCACCGAAGCACCTACGCCGTGAAGACCGCCAGACACTTTATAGCCAGAGCTTTCTCCGCCGAACTTTCCGCCAGCATGGAGCGTGGTGAGAATGGTTTCAAGTGCAGAAACTTTTGTTTGCGGATGCTTGTCTACCGGAATACCACGTCCATTGTCTGTTACGCGGATGCGCGTTTGGCCATTTACGCCTGCCGGAAGAAGCGCAATTTCAATATCGTCTGCATGCCCACCCATCGCCTCGTCGCGAGAGTTGTCAAAGATTTCCCAGATGAGGTGGTGGAGGCCATCAGGACCCGTAGTGCCGATGTACATGCCCGGACGCTTGCGCACCGGCTCAAGTCCTTCAAGGACGGAAATAGAAGACGCATCGTACCCTGCCGACCCGCCTTTTTTCGGTGCTTTTTCTCCCTTAGTTGCCATGTTTTTGTTCTGTAAATTATATCACGAAACACACCCCAATACTGCCTATTTTCAGCTCAAAAAATCCTTCCTGAGAGACTTGCATTTTATATAAATATATGCTATAGTATTTATATTCCCGAGCCATAACGGCATGCGGGTACTAGTCAGCCAAGGGGAGAAAAACCATTGGCAACTTTCAAAATCACGTTCCTCGCCGAAGCGAACGGGGACTCTTCTTCAGCCGAAGAAGACAAACCAATTTCCAACCTCGGCCTCGCGCAAGCGCACGGCCGCGGTCAACAAATCGGGAGCCTCTACTCTCCGTGGAACACCAAGTTCGGCCGCGCAGCCTCGGCACCGAATCGCACCTCGATGGCGACCGCCATGATCGTCGCTGGGAGGCCGTCCAACATGATCGTCCAGATTCCCGCTCTGGGTGTCCCTTCCGACGAAACTTCGGTGTGGGACGCGGGCTTCGCCGTTGGCGAGTTTACCGATGGTGCGGAAGATGGCGATCACTATCTCGTTGTCGGAAGCGCCAAGGCATTCCCGCCCATGCTCGCGAAGTTCGTCGACGAGGAAAACGTGAATTTGCGTGCGAAAGTGCGCGAACTTTCGTTCTCGGAAGCTGGCGGTATCACCGCAACTTTCGAATTCGGCCACATCGTCGCCATCGACGAGCTCCCTGCACTTGAATCGCTCGTGGCGTAACCCGCCACACGACTCGCGCAGAACTACCGGGCCCGCTACTTCACTGTGGCGGGCCCGTTCTACATAATTTAAATGAAAACTTGACAAAATAGATAGTTTATGATAAAGTTATATCCGGTTACTTACTCCATGAAAGGGTCGCACAATCGCGACTCCTCAAGCCCTCAAGGGGGATACATACATGAAGTTGGCTGCTCTTTTCGGCCTCGTGACCTCGCTGGTCGTGTTTTCTGCTCCGGCGACGGCGCAAGACAGCACGACTATCTACGTGAAAATCTCGCCTAACGGCTACGTCCTTCAGGATCTCGCCTTGGAAGCGAGCGGCGAACCCTCGCTTCAAGCGGGAGAGACGCAAACCTACGGGAAGTGGTCTGTCGACGTCTGGACTGCCACCGAACTTTCGGGCGAGGGGCAGTACGGCGACCGCGGTTTCGGCGACGAAATCGATGTCTGCGGCATGTACGACGATACGGTGGAAACGCCGTTCGGCAAGCTGACCTTCCAAGGGTCTGGCTGCTACTACATGCTCTCGTCGTTCGGGGAAACCCGCGACGACATGCTGCAGTTCTACGCCGACGTCAGTCTCCCGCCTATCGAGCTTGGCGCTGTGACGGTAACACCGTTCGTGCGTCCGATTCAATGGGTGGGGCTTGGCGAAATCCCGAACGAGACGCTCATTCGTTCGGGTGCCCGATTCGCGGCTCCACTTGGGGACGGCTGGTCGGTTGATGGGGACCTCTCCATGAACTTCCTGCTGACCTCCGAAAAGAGCCACGGACGCGGCCAGATCAATCTCCGGAAAGATCTAGGCGGCGGGTGGTCTGGAGCCTTCGAGCTCAAGATCACTGACGGCGCGCCGACGGTCTTCGCGATTGGCGGCAGCAAGACCTTCTGAGCAGAGGGCGGCGCGAAAGCGTGACAAAGGGCGACCCAATATATCGGGTCGCTCTTTTTCTATTTCTATACAAAAATGTCTAACGCACTTGCCAGCCTTCTTTTGCGTTAAGAGCAGTCGTTATTTTTTCCATCACAGGGTCAAGGTCAGTGTCAGCGAGCGTGCGCTCCATGCTTTCAAATACTAAACGAAATGCATGCGACACACGGCCGTCTTTTTCAAAGCGATCAAAGAGGTCTATACGAGCAAGGAGGTCTCCGGAGTGAGCGAGTATGAGATTTGTCACTTCCGATTCGAGAGTTCCCTCGGGCGACCACACTGCGATGTCGCGCGTTGCGGAAGGATATATAGAGAATGGACGGAATGCAGAAAGACGGTACGTGTTTGGTGTGTACCCATCTCCAAGCGCCGTAAGATTTGCTTCCCCTAGAGCCACTTCTCCCGTGTCTCCTTCGACAGCCAAACTCATACCAAGAAGCTCGCCGAGTGCCGTGGCCGTTTCAGCGAGCGCTATCTTTTTCCCTTTCAATGTAGCCACGCCGAGCGCAAGCGATAGACGTTCACCTTCTTTTGTAAACACGTTTCCTACCTCAAACAAACGCACAGAATCAACGGGTCCGAGTACGCGAGGTGCTACATGCACGGAACGAGCGAGAGCTTCCTCCATATTCCCGCGCAAATTTGCACGCAAATACGGTTTCTCAATATCAAGTGGATTTGCAAGTTCAATGTCTCCCGCCTTTGCAAATGATGGTGTTGAGAAT
>CAYMZP010000027.1:0-9491 GCA_964395025.1 uncultured Candidatus Saccharibacteria bacterium | reverse complement strand
CTTGGAAAGGCGGCATACCGCAAGGTATCGTGAGTTCGAATCTCACCACCTCCGCAAAATAATGAGCCCGCTCTTTAAAGAGCGGGTGATTATATTTTGCGAAAAGGTGGTGAGATTCGAAGGCGAGTGCTGGCACCTTGTCAGCAGACAAGGTCGCGCGAGCGTGGTCAGGCGGAGATTTTTCTGACGAGAAAAATTGAGCGCTTGACCGCATCTCACCATCCCGTCTCCGTCCACTGGGGATGAAACCCCACTTGCTTTTGGTCTAGTGCTACCATTCCCCCCATGGACCAAAAAAATACGTTGTCTGCGCTTTTTGCGAAAAAGGCGCTTTTTATTACTGCACTGGGAGTTATCGTCTGTGGCGCTCTGCTTGCGCTCGTAACATTGTTTACGGGGTTTGGTATGCCAGAGCACGTTTCTGCGGCGGCGTATAATGCATTTCAAGTACCTGCTCCCACAAATGCTGGCGTGAAGATAACTGCAGGTGCAGAAACGCGTCTTGGTACACACACGCTTGAACCAGCAACTCCTCCACCGTTCTATGACTTTCTGGTGCCAGATGTGTGTTTAGATGCGTCAGGAAATCCAACGAGCCAAGACCCAACAAAGTGCACAAAGAAACGTAATCTCCGAATTGGAGAAAGCCTTCCATATCTTCTCTCAGACTTTGCATCGCACCCGGACTGGAATCAAATATACCAACACGTTGGTTCCTTCCCGATGATTTACAAAAACGAAGTGCGCATCGCACAGCTTCGTGATTTTGGTGCTAACTCGGGGCACCCAGGTGCATTCCGTGACTTTGATCGGGACATTGATGGGTATGACATCCTTTCTTCGAATGGTTCATACGTTTCGGCGATTGGTACGCGAGACCCAGAAACCGACCAACCTGGCTTTGCCTGGACTCAGCCAGACTGTTCTATGAAAGATAGTTGGATATTCTTTTCCAACAACGCAGTGAAAGGTGTTGTAGACAGTACTGTCGCGAAACTAAAGGGAGGTATTTTACCTTGTACACCTACCCCTAATGCGTACAGCACTTCCATGACTGTTTGGAACTGGTACGACGTAGTACTGCCATACACAAGTAATAAACAGTTGGAAAGCATTCAGTCGTGGCACCATAGCGGAACGAACCCTACCGACGCAACCAAAGATCTCGAGCATATGGAAGTCTTTCGGTTCACTAAAGAATTCGGCCTTACCAGATGGGAAGGTTGGACTACCGAAGGAGGTGCTATGTCGCTTCATAAGTGGACACCAGAAAAACTTGCTACAGAAGTTGCAGGATCAAAAATGTCTAAGATTTGCGACGCGGGAGATCCACTCGACCGGTTTGGTTATCTGATGTATCGCTGGGGATGTCGCGATTGGTCATTTGTAAGCGCTCCTGACGCAAAAAGAGGACCCATCACGCCATATAGCGTCTCACTCACCAAAGACTTTGCCAGTTCTGCAAATCTTATCACTATGAACGAAACTAAAGCACGCGCCGATGCTGCAGGCGGATCACTTCTTGGCTGGAAAACGCTTGCGCTTGGTGGAGGGAAGGCGCCAAAGCTGTCTGCCGGCTCTGACGCAAGTACTTCAAAAAATCTCCCAACCACGGATACACCAACTCCGAACAATAAGTTCTATAAACTTGAGTGTACAGACACGTGTGGCGCTTCAAATCCTCGTAGTATGTATATAGACGTAAATCCAGATGACATTGTAAAAGCATATGGTACAGCTCCACTTACGGTACAGGCAGGAGGGCTTGTGCGGGGGCCAGAAAACGCCACAAACGCCACACTCGCCGTTCATATGCTTGATGCAAAAGGTGCCGTAATTGCGTCACGCACTGCATCTGTGGGTCTTGCAACTGCCACAGTACATGCAATGAAAATAACTGGTTTCTCTAACACTGCTGCTACACAAACAATCCCAGATCGTCTTAATGTGCTTTGGAGCGGTATGAAGACGTATAACGAGATTCCGGGTGGTTCTCAAGTGTTGATAGGCGATAAAATGTATACAACGGTCTCAGCTACCAAGGTCGGCTATATCTATCTGCCTGCCAACACTACTGGTCTTAAGGTGGGAGACGCAATCAAGTACATACAAAAACCTGATGGAACGATCATCTATAACGACATAGGAAATACGCCAGGAACAGGTGTGTGGAAACAGGTACGTTTTAATTTTGATTGGGATTTTACTGCGAAGCCAGTAAGTACCATGAGATACGAAATGTACGTCCGAACTCCAGGAGAGTATCACCTGGACGAAGCCTTTATGGCGCTTCTGCCTCAACGGTAACCAACGTAGATTTACATTGCGAAACTATTCCTGCATGATGCCTATATGGTGTATGAAGGGCGTGTTTCGCACGGAAAGGGGCGTGGAAAAGCACTCGGCTTCCCTACGCTCAACATTCCTTTATTGACCCCTGTGCTCGGGGGTGTGTATGCGGGCGTGGTGCGCGTGGGTGAGATTCGCTATCCGGCAGCAGTGTATATAGATACACGCCGTCAGTGTCTGGAGGCACATCTATTGGATTTTTCAGGAAATCTTTATGACACGCATGTTTCTGTAGAACTGCTCACAAAAGTGAGAGACGATGCGCACTTTGCTGATGAAAAAACATTGAAAGAAGCAATTCAAAAAGACGTTACCACTATTCGCGCGTGGTTTGCGCAACATCCATAAACGTAATACGTATGTTTACCGGCATCGTACAGGGGGTTACCACTATAGAAAAAGTAGAGCGAAAAAACCGCATCATACACATGCGTTTAAAATTGCCGTCTCGGTGGAAACTAAAAGAAGGACAAAGTGTCTCCATAAACGGTATTTGCACCACGGTAGTAAAATCTTCTGCACGTTTTTTTGATGTTGACTATATGGGAGAAACTATACGAAAGACAACCGTAGCTAATTGGAAAGCTGGTATGCAGGTGAATCTAGAACGTTCGCTTTCATATGGTGACCCGGTAGATGGTCATTTCCTGACAGGACATATAGATGCAACCGCTTCCGTGAAGAAAGTTGAAACAGAAGGAGCATCTTCCCTTATCACCGTTTCGCTTCCGAAGTCACTTCAGAAACAGGTACAGCTACACGGCTCCATTGCACTCGATGGTGTTTCGCTTACTGTTGCACGTATGCGAGGTGAACGTATTACTGTTGCACTCGTTCCGTATACGTTACAACACACAACCCTGTCACTTCGTACGGTAGGAGACAAGGTGAATATAGAAACTGACCGTGCTAGAGTCCCTGTATATGCATCGCGCACAAGAGCCCGTCGTTCCTAAAGACGCGAGTGGCCTCACGGTAGGGATAGTTGTCTCCGACTTCAATACCGATATTACGCACGCCCTGTTAGTCGGGGCGCAAGAAACATGTAAAGAGTGGGGGGTTACCAAAGTGCAGGTGGTACATGTACCCGGCTCTTTTGAGATACCATTTGCAGTGCAAAAACTACTTTCTCGCGAACCAAAAGTACATGCAGTAATTGCGCTTGGATGCATCATAAAAGGAGAGACAGATCACGATAGATATCTTGCAACTGCGGTTACAGATGCGCTTGTACGGCTCTCACTAGACCATCACGTGCCTGTCTCCTCAGGAGTACTTACGGTAAATACACTTGACCAGGCAATCGCCCGTACGAAAGGGGAAATGAATCGTGGTAGAGAAGCTGCGGTTGCCGCACTTACGTCAGCACTTATATAAATGCGTATCCGTCTGATCGCAATTTTCATAGGGACTCTGCTCGTAATAGGCCTTTTTTTATTTGTGCGCAATAACGCACAGGCACCTGCGCCATTGTCTTTGTCTGTCATTGAAATTGCAGATACCAATGTAAAACGAGAACAAGGACTTTCAGGACGCACTGATATTAGTGACGAGTACGGCATGCTTTTTGTATTTCCGAAAGCAGAGCGATACGGTTTTTGGATGAAAGACATGCATTTTGCGATAGATATCATTTGGGTCTCTGAGGAGGGAAGCATTGTAGGAATTACCGAAAACGTCTCTCCTGAAACGTACCCAGCAGTGTTCTATCCGCCTTCTCCAGTTCCGTATGTACTTGAAGTGCGAGGAGGACTCTCCGAAAAACGTGGCTGGGCCACGAGTACGGTACTCAACCTTCCTATTCCTGCGTAAAAGTGGTATAATGTAAAAGACCGGGACAGACGGTCGCTCCGTGGGGTAACTCACAGGGAGGAAAGTCCGAACACAGGCGCCGTAAGGCGCAGAACGGTAGCAGGTAACGCCTGTCGAGTGGAAACACCGAGGTGCGAGCAGAGACGCCCTAACTGAAAAGAATGGGCATCCTTCGGGATGAGTTTCGTCGTAAGGCGAAAGTGAAACGGCTAAACCCTTACTTCTGTGCAAGGCCGTGCCTACTACATGTATGCAGTAGGAGTGCCGCTCGAGGTATGTGGTGACACATATCCCAGATAAATGACCGTCCCCCGCCACACTTGTTAGTGTGATGGGCGACAGAATTCGGCTTATCGTTCCGGTACAAAAATCACAAAACCGCCCGAAAGGGCGGTTTTGTGTATAGGTCGCTTGCTTCCTTGATACTGAGGTATACTAGTTCCCACAGGCACTCGGGCCTCATTATTGGTTCTTAGTATCAATCATGCAAGACACTTCATCTCAGCCTCGCGCTGGTGCTCGCTTTTCGTTTGAACAAGCCACCCTGGTAGCGCTTGGTGCAACTGCTGCACTGATTCTTTTGGTAGTCACATTCTCTCCTGTGTTTTCTTTCACGGGTACGAAAATAGCAATATTCATGCTCGGGACACTCTTAGCGTTCGCGCTTTTTGTGGTTGCTCGACTTACCCGCGGAAGTATTGTGCTCCCACCGAGTCTCCTTATTGCGTTCGTATGGCTTTTGCCGGTTGCGTATGCGCTCTCTACGTTTTTCTCTGGCGTAAATCCGCAAATAGCATTTGCTGGAGTTGAGTTCGATTCGCACACCCTTGGATTCATTCTGGCACTTGCTGTTTCTGCAACCATCACATCTCTTGCAGTTAGAAAAGAGCAGGAGTTCAAGCGTATATGGAAGGGGGCTGGATATGTGTTTGGTGTAGTTGGAGTTTTGCAGGTGGCAATTATCTTAATCGCTCGCATCTTCCCAAACAGCATTGCACCGCTCTCAAACTTCATCGGCGCCTTCTCTGATGTCGGCATTCTTGCAGGTCTTGGTGTTATTGGAGCATTGCTCGCTTTTCGTTTGCTCGCACCTTCCCATCTCAACAAGATTCTGTTGTGGGTAGGAATGATCATTGGCTTCTTCCTTCTTGCACTCGTAAACTCAACGACACTCTTTGTGCTCACGGGTATTGTGGCACTCGGTCTTTTGATTGAAGTGTTTATGCGTCGCGCAGGAGCAGGTGCTGATGCTGACTTTGAAGGCATGGGCAATGCGTCACTTGCTCTTGAAACAGCTTCTAACGAAGTACGTCCGCTTGGTGCACCATTTGTGGCACTCATTGTATCTTTGTTCTTTATTGTTGGTGGCTCTACCGTAGGAAATGCACTCTCGTCTGCACTTGGTACCAGCTTCGTCGATGTACGACCTTCTTGGCAGTCTACGCTTGAAGTTGGAAGTCACACGTTTGCCTCTTCTCCTCTCTTTGGTTCTGGTCCAGGCACGTTTGCTGAACAGTGGGTGTTGCATCGCGACCGTGCTCTCAACGAAACGATTTTCTGGAATGTTGATTTTGCGTCCGGTATCGGGTATCTCCCTACTGCGTTGGTTACTACAGGTATTGTAGGCACTATTGCATGGCTCGTGTTCCTCGGATTCTTTCTCTACACCGGTGTACGCATGTTGATTTTGCGTCTACCTGAAGCGCCGGTACTTCGCTTCTCTGTCGTGCTTTCGTTCCTTGGTGCAGGCTATGTGCTCCTGCTCTCTATCCTCACCACACCAGGTCCAGTAGTGCTCATGCTCGGCTTCATGATGGTAGGTCTTGCAACATCTACCGTCCGTTTTGGAAGAGAAAAATCTGAGTGGGGAATTGTATTCTCACGAAGCCCGCGTGCAGGTTTTGCTGTAGTGTTCCTCTTAACGCTTCTTCTTATCGGTACTGTTTTTGCTGCATACGTAGTGGTGGAACGATACATTGCTAATCTTTCTGCCGGACAAGCTGCGCAAGCCCTTGGTGCTGGAGATTTGGTAGCAAGTGAAGCAGCGCTGAACCGCTCACTCTCTTTTGCTCCGCAGGATCAAACGTTCCGTCTTGGTGCAGCACTTGGTGTGGCACGTATGAACGAGATAGCTACGTCCGAGACGCTTTCTCAGACCGATGCACAAACACAGTTCCAAGCAGCACTTTCTGCTTCAGTACAGACTGCCAGTGCTGCTACGCAGATAGCACCAAATAATTATCAGAACTGGCTCACACTCGGAGGTGTATACCAGTCTGTTATCGCACTTCAAATAGAAGGAGCGTTAGAGCAAGCTATGGCAGCCTATGTACGCGCAGGAGAGTTAGCGCCAACTAACCCAGCCATTCCATACACGCTTGCCCAGCTTGCGATTGCAGGAAATGACTTGGCAGGAGCAGAGGCGTACCTCCTTGAAGCGATTGCGCTTAAGAGAGATTACACACAGGCAATTCTGCTTCTCTCTCAGCTTCAGGTTCAACTTGGAAAAGCTGCAGAAGCGCTTCAGGCAGTAGAAGCAGCAATCTTCTTCGCTCCAAACGATACGGCAGCGCTCTTCCAAGCAGGAGTACTCCGCCTCGGTACAAGCGACGAAGCTGGTGCTATTGCAGTGCTCTCGCGCGCAGTTGAACTCAATCCGAACTATGCAAATGCGCGCTTCTTCCTAGCAGTTGCGCATGCAATTTCAGGAAACACTGCGTCTGCTTTGAGCGAGCTTCAAGCAGTTGCAACTATGTCCGACGAAAATGCTACTGCAGTTGCAGACGACATTACTGCACTTGAAGCAGGACGAAACCCATTCCCACCGTCGCGTCTACGTACGCTCGGCGTCCCTTCAGCACCAGTTGAAGAACCAGCACCCGACCTGGGAGAGTAATGGGTTCATGGTAGGAAAGGAAAATGGTCCAGGGCATACTTAAGACCCTCGGAGCATCGATACGCGGCCTGCATCAGGCCGCGTATCTCCTTGCTGGCTTTACGTTGGTAGCGCAAGTGCTTGCACTTCTGCGCGACCGCATCTTTGCAGGAGTACTTGGCGCAGGGCACGAGCTAGACCTCTACTACTCTGCATTCAAAGTCCCAGACCTCGTGTTTGCGCTTGTCGCATCTTCGGTGTCTGCGTATGTGCTTATTCCAAAAATTGCGGGTGCAACAAAAGAGCGTGTCCGACAAACGCTTTCTCAAGCAACTTCGTTTCTCGTTATTATTGCAGGCTTCTTGAGTCTTGCGCTCTTTTTTGGTGCACCTACACTGCTATCACTTCTGTTCCCGCAATTAGTAGCAACGAGTGGAGAAGAGCTCACTCTTCTGGTCCGTATCTTACTCTTGCAACCAATTCTTCTTGGTGTATCAGGTATCGTAAGTAGCATTACGCAAAGTGAACGACGCTTTCTCCTCTACGCACTTTCACCGGTGCTCTACAATCTCGGTATTATTGCTGGCGCACTGTTTGCGTATCCGGTATTCGGATTGATAGGAGTTGCGTTTGGTGTCGTAGGAGGAGCAGTGCTTCACTTCTTGATACATGTGCCGGTACTTCTTCATGCGCGCGTGGTTCCTGCACTCACACTCCCTTCAGTAAAGGTAATGTGGCCTATTGTGCGTGACTCATTGCCACGCTCGTTCGCACTTTCTTTTGGCGCACTCTCCACACTTCTCCTCACTGCGCTTGCCGCAGCTTCAGGCGAGGGTGGTGTTGCCGTGTTTACGCTTGCGTCTAACCTTGAAGCAGTACCACTTGCGCTCATCGGCGCATCCTATGCGACCGCAGCATTTCCGGTTCTTGCAGAAGAGGCCGGTGCGAAACAAAGTGCAGCGTTTCGCGCGACACTCTCTGTCGCTGCACGCCATCTCATTTTCTGGTCGTCTGTTGCTGCCGTTCTTACTATCGTGCTTCGTGCCCACATTGTGCGTGCGCTTCTTGGTACCGGCGCTTTCGACTGGAATGACACTCGTCTTACCGCGGCAATACTTGGTGTCTTAGTGCTTGGATTGGTGGCGCAGGGTATTGTGCTTCTTGCGTCGCGTGCGTTTTATGCCGCTGATAAGTCCTGGATGCCTCTCATCATTCAGTGTGTAGGACTTGTAGCATCGCTTGGCGCTGCGTTTCTTGGCTTAGTACTCTCGGACATGTTCCCAATCCTACGTTACTTCGTAGAAGCACTATTTCGTGTAGAAGATGTTCCCGGCGCGTCAGTGCTCTTCATTGCACTTGGTGCAACCATTGGCCAGCTTTGTATGGGTGGCATTGCCCTTGTGACCCTCCGTAGTATTGCTCCAGGAGTAGGAGGTTCTTTGATACGTCCCCTGTTAGAGGGTATTGCAGCTGCGGTTATCGGCGGTGCCGCTGCATATGGTGCACTTACCTTTATGGGAAACATTGCACCGTTGACGACACTTTTCGCGGTCTTGGCGCAAGGGCTTGTCGCTGGTATGGTGGGCCTTATCGCAGCAGCCTCAGTGCTCATTCTGCTTGAAAACAAGGAATTCCGAGATGTGTATGAGTCACTCCGGAAAATCACGTCTTCAAAGATTTTGCCACCGCTGTCTGAAATATAGCTGTGAACATACGCAACTTTTCTATCATCGCGCATATTGACCACGGAAAGTCCACGCTTGCGGACCGGCTTTTGGAGCGCACGGGTACTATTGAGGCGCGCAAAATGCGTGACCAAGTGCTTGATTCTATGGACCTTGAACGCGAGCGCGGTATCACCATTAAGATGCAGCCGGCACGCATGCAGTACAAAGCAAAAGACGGAAAAGACTACATCCTCAATCTTATTGATACGCCGGGGCACATAGACTTTGCATACGAAGTCTCACGCGCACTTTCTGCCGTGGAGGGTGTGATTCTTCTCGTAGACTCTACACAAGGCGTACAAGCACAAACACTCACCACACTTGCGATGGCAAAAGCGACAGGGTGTGTGGTGATTCCTGCCATTTCTAAAATTGACTCTCCATACGCACGACCTGACGAAGTAAAAGCAGAAATGGCAAAACTACTTGATGTAGATGCTGATACGGTGCTCGCGGTTTCTGGCCGTACGGGTGATGGTGTGATGGAGCTTCTTGAGGCCATTATTGAACGCGTGCCACCTCCACGCGAACAAACAGCAGACGAAGCACGCTCCCTAGTTTTTGACTTCTCGTTCTCAACCCACCGTGGAGTTTCGGTTTTTGTGCGTGTGTTTGATGGGTCTGTACAAAAGGGTGCCGAGCTTATTTTTAGGGCAACCGGACAAAAGTTTACGGCGCTTGAAGTAGGCACTTTTTCTCCCGAACAAACGCCAAGGGAAAAACTGTCT
>CAYMZP010000026.1:0-10402 GCA_964395025.1 uncultured Candidatus Saccharibacteria bacterium | reverse complement strand
CGTTCCATCTTCAAGGCGCGTCAGATCAAGTGCGCTATAGCGTACGTTCGTGAGTGTAATTTCCTCAAGCACACTAAAGAATCCTGACGCAGCGACATGGTTATTAAGGAGAATGGCACCTTGTGCAAATCGGTCACGCGTACGCACAAACTCTTCCACGACCGTAGAGTCCACATTCTTTCGTGCATTTTGCAGAGCAGTCATCTTTGACTCTTTCACCCCATTCAAATACGTACCGTACGCAAACACTGCAATAGAGCCTGCAACCGCCATAATAAGGAGGAACATGGAACCGAGCATGAACAAGTTGAAACCACTGCGTGGTGCTCTACCGGAACTACGTACCGGTTGCTTTGGAACAAAAGAAGTGGGAATGGTGGGAGCAGGATTCACGTTCTTTAGTATACGGGGTCAGCACATCCGTGCGTGTCCGTTATGCACACATCACGCTATTTCTTCTAACTTGCGGAGTGCGAGTCCAACCGCGACAGCAAACTCCGGACCAATTTCTCCAAGCACTGGGCGCATAAACGCCGGAGCAGAAACACGTGCGAACGGATCTGCTACGCGCACTTCTACGGAAAAGAACTGTTTTGCGTACGTCGCAAGCTCTTTCGTTACTCCCCCGCCACCAGTCAAAATCACCGCGGAGACAGGTTTTTCGTGTGCAGTTTCGTATTTGATAAGCACACGACGTGCCTCGTCAAAAATGCGCGAGAACACGAGCTCTACGGATGCACGTTCGTAGGGTGCATCTCCTGCTTTAAGTCCGTGTTTTTTCTTCATCGCTTCTGCTTCTGCTACGGAGAGCTTATGCGCACTTGAGATTGCACGCGTCACATCTTGACCACCCTTTTGAATATTATGCGAAAGCGCAACCACCCCATGCTCCACGACATATGCCTTGGTTGCAGAAGCACCAATATCAAGCACCATGACCGGCTTCACTGCTTCGTCTACCACAGAACGAATGGTGCTGAAAATTTCAAGCTCATAAAACGTAGCAGAAAGGTTGGCAGTGGTTACGACTTTTTGAAGCAATGCGAGCTGGTCATTGTGCACTGCCACAATCAACACCTTTACTGTTGCTGGTTTTTCTTTCCCTTCTGCAATAGGTTCCGGAAGAATAAACCAATCAAGCTGGACTTCTGCGACAGGTACTGGTATGTACTTACGTGCTTCAAGTGAAATAACCGTTTTCTGCTCTTCCGGACTTTCACGACGCGGTAAGTCAACCAGTGTCAGCAGTGAGCGAGAGAAAGGAATTGAGATACCTGAGTCTGTCGCAGTAACGTTTGCTTCTTTCATTAGGTCACGAAGCGTTTCTGCAACCTTGTCTGCCGGCAAACTCGTAGCCTGCCCCACCTCTGCGCCTGCGTAAGGACCCAGTGCTATTTCTCCGTATGTTTCAAGGACAGCAGTACCATCTTCTTTGCGAAGCTGTACTACCTTAAGAGAAGAAGAGCCTACGTCTACGCCAATGACGCTTTTGCTTTTCTTTTTTCCAAAAAGTCCGCTCAAAAAACCCATATGCGAGAATAGTAGCATGCGCTTTCTAGAGGTTTTACTGTCACTTATTTTCCCTCTACGACCTGACGAACGCCTCGTACAGGAGACTTCTATAGAGACGTTGTTTTCTTTGTGCGAAATTAAAGAGTGGTCAAACGATGGGTACACAAGCACTGTCCTCCTCCCCTATCGCGTACCAGAGGTGTCTGCACATATACGTGAAGCAAAGTTTCATAAAAACAAAAAAGCTTTTACTGCTCTTTCGTATATCCTTTCTGACTACCTTGCTGAATATATCGCCGAAGAAACAGCATTCCGCGGTTCTTTGGTCGTAGTTCCTATACCGCTTGGCAAGAAACGGTTACAAGAACGCGGATACAATCAAATAGAAGAAGTGTGTACCAAGGCTCAAGCAATGCTAGGAGATACGTTTGTTGTGGCACCCTCCATACTCATCAGAAACCGCGAGACACTTCCTCAAACAGCACTCAAAGCGAGTGAGCGAAAGAAGAACACAGAAGACGCCTTTAGGGTTTCTACGTCCCTTAACCTTTCCTCTATATACATCCTTATAGACGACGTAATAACTACTGGCGCCACACTTCAATCAGCAACCAAAGCACTGCAAAAAGCAGGCGCGAAGCATGTGCGATGCATCGCACTCGCTCACTGACATACAAAATGCTAAGTTAGTCGTACAAGGAGACGTGGCTGAGTGGATGGGAGAATGCGGGGCATCCTCCCATCCGAGCGAAAGCGAGGAGGACGAACTTGTTCGACCACCAGCCACATACTCTACGTATATATGGAGACGTGGCTGAGTGGTCGAAAGCGCCTCACTGCTAACGAGGTAGGGTCTTAAAAGCTCTCCAGGGTTCGAATCCCTGCGTCTCCGCACTTATGGAAAAGTCTACACACCGCACACGTACGGCTGGTGGAATCGTAGTAAACGAGCAAGGAGAGGTTGCCATGGTGCGAAGGACAGGAGCAGTACACTGGCTTTTCCCAAAAGGAAAAATGGACGAAGGAGAAACAGACGAGCAGACAGCTCGCCGTGAAATACAAGAAGAAGCTGGTCTCACCAATCTTTCCCTTCTTGGAGAATTTGAACCGTATGAACGTCCGCGTATGCGAAAAGACGGGAGTCCTCGTGATGGAGAAATGAAAGAGATAAAGATGTTTCTTTTCAAAACACCCCTCGGTGCTGTCTGCAATCCTTCAATGGAAATGGAAGAAGCGCGGTTTGTGCCACTTGAGGATGTCGTGGCTACTGTCGGCAACGAACACGACCGCGCATGGTTTCTCTCCGTACTCCCTGAAGTGAAGCACGTGTGTAAAGAAAAACGCTAGCGTACTGCGCGCGCAATAGCTTTCACCACGCGTGAATCAAGAATGTCAGGAATAATTTTCTTTGCTGTTGGTTTTGCCACCAGCATGGCAAGTGCTTTTGCAGCACGTAGTTTCGTTTCCGTAGTAATTTTCGTAAGTTTTTTATCAAGTGCACCACGAAAAACTCCTGGAAACACGAGTGCATTATTTATTTGATTCGGAAAATCAGAACGCCCCGTTCCCACAACTCCCGCTCCTCCTGCATACGCCTCCTCTGGCATTATTTCCGGCACCGGATTTGAGAGTGCAAAGATAATAGGTTTTTTTGCCATGCGTCCTACATCTTCTCGGGTAAGTAGGTTTGGGCCAGAAAGACCAATGAACACATCGGCGTCCGTGAGCGCGAGACGCAGGTCGCCCTGAAGTCCACGCGGGTTGGTAATTTTGGCAAGCGCAGTTTTCTCTGCGTTTAGGTCTGTGCGCGTTTTACCAATTACTCCACCACGATCAAGAAGTACCACATCAGTAACACCATACGAAAGCAGGAGCTTTGCAGTTGCGGTAGCTGCAGCACCTGCTCCCATAATCACGATGCGAGATGAAGCAATGTTTCTTTTCGTCACTTTCGTAGCGTTGATAAGACCTGCCAAAACAACGATGGCAGTACCGTGCTGGTCGTCGTGCATCACCGGAATATCAAGTGCATCAATGAGACGTTCTTCAATTTCAAAACACCCTGGCGCTTTAATGTCCTCAAGATTTATTCCGCCAAAAGAAGGAGCAATGGCAAGTACGGTCTTCACAATCTCATCCGGGTCTTGGGTTGAGAGAACAATCGGTACACCATTTATTCCTGCGAACTCTTTGAAAATAAGTGCCTTACCTTCCATCACCGGATACGCACCATACGGACCTATGTTTCCAAGACCGAGCACCGCAGAGCCGTCTGACACAATCGCCACACTGTTCCCTTTAAACGTATAGTCGCGTGCTTTTTCAGGATGTTCGCTCAGGTATGTAGAAACGGCACCCACACCTGGCGTGTATGCGAGCGCGATGTTTTCGCGCTTTTTTAAAGAAACTTTTGCTTTTGTCTCTATTTTTCCTGCATGCTGTTTATGGAAAGCGAGTGCTTGGTGTGCGAGTGTTTTTGGAGTGCGTTTTTTCTTCATGTACGCGCATCATACCAAGAAGGGGTAGCAAAACACGAGGGCCCGCCTCCATAAGAGGACGGGCCCTGTACGCTACGCACTTCTGTAGTTCTGGACGTCGTTCAGACGCGCTTCACGACGGAGAGGGTCCAGGTCTTTTCTTCAAGACCGTACTCCTCTCCCGAGGGGCCGTTGCTGAACTGGTACTCCAGGTCGTACAGAACGTAATCGCCGGTTTCGTACCCGACCGACACGACGAAGTCGTCGGCGTAAAAAGACACGCCGAGTTGTTCCGTGTCGCCCGTGGCATTCAGCCAGCGAACGCCGTTCGCGTTCCACTCCGGCCGTTCCAGGTAGCGGTCGGCCCAGGTTTCGCCGACGTGGATGATACCCACGCCACGACCAAAGAAGGCGCGCACGCCCCCGTAGGTGACGCCGACCTCAAGTTTGATGCCGGCGCGCCAGTCTGCTTCCATGCCCCGGTACGTTTCGGAGGGACCAGCTTCGCCAGCATCCCACGTCGCCACGAGTCGGGTTTCGGAGATGTCGAGCATGTCGGCCGAGACCTTGATGCCAAGGTCGATGATGACGTCGTGGCTCTCAGCGACCACGTGGGTTGCCCCCGCCTCAAGGCCGATGAAGTCGCCCTCGACGGCGAGACCCTCGTAGTTCGTGAGGGTGGTGGTGCCACCGCGCACGCCACCGAAGACGCTGTTCTCCTGCGCAAAGGCAGGCACTGCAGAAACAGAAGCCGCGGCCGCAAGGACCGCGAAAGAAACCGTTTTCATGAACAATGTTCCGACCCACGTACTCTGGAGTAGAGGACTGCCTGGGTTATTGCTATATAAGCACGTTATTGACTATATGTCAAAATCCTGCTTTCTGAAGTTCTGCCTTTGTTCTCGGACCTATGGCACCCGTCTGCTCAAGGCCTTTTGAGGCTTGAAATGCTTTTAGCGCAGAAGTAGTACATTCTCCTGCAAATCCAGAAATAGGACACCCAATCAAAAGATTTCCTGTAGGCGGGTAGAAACCAAGTTTTTTAAGTGCTACCTGAAGCGCATATACTTGTTCGCCTGCAGTGCCGTGAGGCATGGGCTCTACGCGCCATGCATATGGAAGTGCTTCTGTGTTGTCCCCCACCACTGATGCGCCAAGAAAATCACGCACGCCTCTGTATGTTTGATACGCGAAATCACGAAGCACCGGAGGGCGCGCAGAGGCGTTCGCAATTTTTGTTTCGTATATATACGCGTATTCAATCAAAACGGACGCAAACTCCGCAGTACCGCGCGCACCAAGCGCAATAAGACTTTGGTCTTCAACAATCGCGTAGTTTTCTATGGGAAGTGTGGAGGAAGCATTGAACTGATTCAGTTCGTTAGCGATGGAAGTGCCGAGCGCACGTGAAGACTCTGCATTTCCATACTGGCTATCTGGGATATACACGGCAAAACCCGAGTGATTAGAAGCTCCCGGGTTGTCGTTTAGGTGTAGATGGAGCGCAATATCATATTCGTTCTCATTCGCCCATTTACTGAGACCGTATAATCGCAGTGCCACATCAGATGGTGCCGTGTTATGCGCCACTTCAAACGTACGCGCCTCAATCGTTTCTTTTTTTAAAAGCAGATTCATCGCGCGCTTTGCGCTACTTACAAAACGCTCAATCGCACGCCACTCATCTTCAAAGTACGTGGAAAGTTCTGGGGCCCACGACTCATTTGTGCGCGCAACAAAAACCTCGAGATGAGGGTCTTGTCGTAAATACGTTGCAAGCTCGTCTGCCACTTCCACCATAAGGTCTCGCTCTTTGAGAGCGCCAAGCTCGGTACCACCAAAACTTGGTTCGTGTCCAGGCATGATGAGCACTTTTACCTTTTCTCCTCCCGTACCAACTGCTTGATACTTTGCACCAATGTCTGCAGTGCTAGGCGCAAGAGGAAAAGCGGCAGAAGTACCGAGCGGAACCGCCAAAAGAATTGCGAGTGTAGACGCGAGGAACTTCATACTTCTTTTATATACGTAAGACGCATGAGAAAGAAGTATATGACTGCGAACAAGCGACAAGCACCAGCTTTAGAAGCCGTTATAGTACGAGGCTTCAGGAAGAAGGCGATAGTTTGAATCTACGAGGGCGAACTGGTCTCCGAACGCATCGAGCGCATACGTGAACAAATTCTCTATCCGAAGGTTCTCTTCTCCGACAAAACTGCGGTATGAACGGAAGATAGCTTCTGCACGCGCTGAAGAGTCAGTGAATGCGCTTGTGCGGAAACCCCACTCCGTAACCCATATTTGTTTTCGCTCTCCAATTGCATCCTCAAAACGATCAAGCGCATCCGCTGCGGATTCTGGGTTATTGGGATCTGGATATACATGAGCACCTACCGCATCAATAAGTTCTAGGTAATCAACTCCATCTTGATCTGTAAGGAGTGCAAGGAGTTTGCCCGGATTCTTAATCATGCCTGGAGTTGAATCACCCAGCACATTGGCTGCACCGAAACTGATGATACGTGCTTTTGGATAAAACTCAGGAAGCCTAATTGTGCGAATAGCGCGGTCGAGCATGCGTGCATATGCCGCAGCGTGTGGTTTTAATTCTGAATCTCCAACGACCCGATCAAGTGGCAAATCGCCATTGAAGCAAACCCAGTCTATTTCATTACCAATCTCAAACGCGCCAACTTTCACTCCTTCGGTTTTGAGTGCAGAAAGATTTGCTCGGAGACGCGCCTCAAAGCGGTCAAGGTCCATCTCTGAAAGTTTTAGGATTCCCCCGCTCCATCCACATTTCGTAAGGAATGCATTTGTGGCATGCGCAGTTGAGGCAGACGGGTTCGTATAATCTTCCGCATCAGGCAGAACTGTCACCAGAATGTCTTTACCTTGATCCTGTATACGCTTGAAGAGTCGTGCGTTTGTGGTAGCGAGCGCGCTTGCCCGTATCGCATCCCGATACCAAGCTGCATCAATGCTTGCGAGCGTACTTATAACCGTGTTCTGAGAACCTGTGCTCTCCCACGCTAGGTTTGAACGTGCAATAGAAAGCTCTGGTAAGTAACTTACTGGAGACAACTCAAAGTCGTCTAGCACGAGACCTTGATAGTAGTTGTTTGCTCCCTCTTTCTCTACGACAAACTCTAGAGTAAATCCAGAACGAGTTGTCCACGGCAAAAGTGAGACGTCCACTGAGTAAGACTTTCCGGCTTCAATCACTGACTCAAAGAGAAGACTGCGTGCCTCGTTAAGTTCAGTCTCGGGAGTTCCCTGTACGTAGATTGCAAGATTTGTCTTCGTACCTGAGGGAGCGGTTGTGTTTAGCCCAACAGTACCTTCAAGACGCCATGCAACTTCGTCGTTCATACGGGGACTCATACGGAGCGTCAGTGCGTCACCGTCAAAGGTCGGTGGTACTGCAATATATGCATTGCTAGAAGCAGTCGCTCCGTTTCCATATGTGGTACCACTTGGTGCTGGAATGATGGAGCCCGAAGAATAATCTTTAACCGTACCTTGGTAGAGCGGAATATCTCCGAATGATTTTGGAAGTCGGTCACCCTTACTGTTTGAGACGACTCCTGCGCCGTAGAGACTGGTTAGTTTTATTTCTGACGGAAGATTTTTTGCGCGGAGCGAAAGTGGTACAAGCTCTGCTTCACCCGGATTAGTTATAGTGTCTTCATCCTCCTCTTCATCGGGCGGGACACTGCCCCCTGTTGGTGGAGGGGTGGTTGGAACTCCTGGTGCTGTAGAGCCACACAACGCAAGCAGAGCGCGTGTACGCGGTCCCACTAGACCATAGCCAGTCGTGCTTGGTGTGCCGTAACTAATAATTCCTTGTTGCGCTTGGAAACGACGTATAGCTGCTTCAGTAAGTGGACCAAAATACCCGGTGACCATAGCCTCGGGATAAATTGTGGGAACTGTGGCAAGGTAGCGCTGTAAGCGTGAGACTTGGCCTCCAGTGGCTGCGTCCGTTGAACCAAGAGAGAGTAATTGCGTGAGGAGTGGACAGACTGAGTTTGTTTGAGCAGACACGTGCTGTGTACCGAAAAACAGAAACGCAAAAACCATGAAAGCTCCGAACGCAATTCGCGTAAAGTAATTCATACACGAAGTATACCTCGGCCATAACATCAGCTCTAGACCAGTGTGAAAAGTATACCCCTACACTAATCAGATTGGTGTAGGGGTATACTTTTCACTACATGATGCCCGAAGGACTAGTCACAGAAGCATTCCCGCGTTTAAAACCCGACCAAGAAAAAGCACTCATCCGTCTTGGCATTCATACTCTTGCTGATCTCCTCTATCACTTCCCTGCTCGCTATGACGCGGGAGGAGGAAGCGGAAACATACAGAGCATTACTCTTGGTACTGACGTCACCCTCTTTGGCACCATACGAAAACCGGAAGCGAAAAAATCTTGGAAAACGAAACGGGTAATGGCAGAAGCGTGGCTTGAAGACTCGTCGGGACGCGTAAAGCTTCGCTGGTTTGCTCAGCCATACATTGCAAAAATGTATCCAGATGGCTCAGTGGTAAAAATTTCTGGAAAAGTAACAGGAAGTCCCGAAAAGCTTTACATCGCAAACCCTGCAGTAGAAAAGTCCTCAGTTACTCCTGACGATGTGCATGAAACTCTTTTTGCACACGCAGAACTTCCTGACGCAGACACACTGTATCCGGTGTACCCAGAAAGTCGCGGAGTGTCTTCCCTTTGGTTTACACACGCAGTTAAGAAACTGATTGCAGGAAAAGTGCATGAGAAAATCATTGATCCTATTCCCGAAACGCTTCTAAAGAAATACAACCTCCCCACTCTCTCCACAGCGATTGTATGGATGCATCTCCCAAAGAAAAAAGCAGATAGTGATGCTGCAAAAAAACGGTTTGCATTTGAAGAAGTGTTTTCGCTCCAGCTTGCAATGAAACAAGAGCGAGCGCTGAGCGAGCGCGAAGATGCACTTCCTGTAGATGTAAACCGCCCTCTCCTAGAAGCATTTATTTCTTCATTTCCTTTTCCGCCAACAAAAGCGCAAGCGCGCGCCATAGAGGACGTAGTGAAAGACTTTGAAAGTGCACACCCTATGCGCCGACTCCTTGAAGGAGATGTGGGTTCTGGAAAGACAGCGGTCGCGGCAGCGACCGCATATATGGTGGCCACCTCACGCCCTATGGCTAAGAAAATGGAGGGGGCTCGTGCGATTCTTGAGCGCCGACTTGGTGGCACGCTTCAAGTGGCATATATGTGCCCCACTGAAATACTCGCTAAGCAACATTTCTCCACGTTTGTTTCGTACTTCAAAGATCACCCCATACCTATTGGCCTTATTACGGGAAGCGAGTGCAGAAAGTTTCCTTCCAAAGTAAACAAGGAGGAGTCCACCCGTGTTTCGCGTGCACAGTTTGCAAAGTGGGTTAAAAACGGCGAAATACCTATTGTGATTGGCACGCATGCGCTCGTGTATAAGTCGTTGGAGTTTAAGAGCCTCGCGTACGCCATCATAGATGAGCAACATCGCTTCGGAAAAATGCATCGCCAGAAACTCGCAAAGAAAAACGGTCTCGCTCCCCATCTTCTTTCCATGACTGCCACCCCCATTCCCCGCACACTAGCGCTCACTATATACGGCGACCTTGACCTCTCACTTCTTGACGAGATGCCGGCAGGACGAAAACCAATTATTTCTGAAATACTTGGTCCTAAGGACAGAGAGCATGGGTACGCACGCGTACGGGAAGAATTACAGAAAGGACGCCAAGCATATGTGATTTGCCCGCGCATTGATGAACCGGACCCACAGAAAGAAATGGCACTCCAAGCAAAATCGGTAAAAGCAGAAGCAGAGCGACTTCGCAAAGAAGTGTTCCCAGATATTGCGATAGACATACTGCACAGCAAAATGAAACCTGCAGAAAAAGAGGATGTGATGGACCGCTTCTTGCGCGGTGAAATAAAAATACTGGTCGCAACCTCTGTGGTTGAAGTCGGCGTAAACGTACCAAACGCAACGGTGATACTCATTGAAGGCGCTGAGCGATTTGGGCTTTCTCAACTCCACCAGCTTCGTGGACGCGTGATTCGCTCCACGCATCAAGCGTATTGTTTTGTACTTCCCGAAAGCTACGGAGAAAACACTAAGAATCGTTTGAAGGCACTCACCACCGCAAAGAACGGTTTTGAGCTCGCTGAGTATGACCTTTCACTTCGTGGTGCAGGAGAGCTCACCGGAGCTCGCCAATGGGGCGTCTCTGACCTTGCGATGGAGGCGATTAAAAACGTAAAGCTAGTTGAAGCGGCACGCAAAGAAGCGCAGGTACTTATTGAGAAAGATGTTTCTCTTTCAAAATCACCACTCCTCGCTACGCTCGCGAAGCGCTCACGCGAGCGGTTACACATGGAG
>CAYMZP010000025.1:0-10625 GCA_964395025.1 uncultured Candidatus Saccharibacteria bacterium | reverse complement strand
TAACAAGGCACGGGTAGCGGAAGCTGCTCGTGGAACATATCCAATCGGAACCGATGTCGCCCGAAAGGCACATCATTGTCGATTACTTCTTCGGAAGTAGGGAGTTAGTGGACGTCCCTAAACGCCACTCGGACGCCGGATAACGTATACCGGTACGAAGCTTGAAACGCTCAATTGACGTTTTAAGGGTCGTGAATAGGCGGAACACAAGAGCATACTCTTTGCAGATTTCAGTGAATAAGAAAACAGCCCCGTATGGGGCTGTTTTCTGTGCTTGCTAGTTTCCTCCGCGCTTGGCTAGAAGTTTATCTCTGCGTTCTTTAGTTTCTCTAATTGATGCTTGGAGTAGGTCTATTGCTCCTAACTCTTGCGGTTTGATTTGGTCTATGTCCACCTCTCCATCAACCCCTTCCGATGCTTCCGTAGCAACTTCTTGGAGTTTAAGAAGATTTGCAAGATCACTTTCCATGTTCTCAATGGTTACATCGAGGCCTTCAACTGTATCCGGTAAATGGTCTTTAGCAACAGTCTCGCGATGCACCCCGCGACGTTCAATAGGATTAGAATTTGGATTACTCATAGTTTTATTTTACGCCTGTACCTCAAGAAGTGCGAGTCGGGCAGTGCATCTTTGCCACACACGCTTTTTATTTTTGTGTCGTCGCCACTTATCTTCAAGGGTAGAAGCGCGAATACTCTTCATTCGCTTCGGTTCGCGCGTGTTTCCACGGTGGACCATCGTTACTCCTTACAATATCAGGCTCATTTACGGTTTTCTCTATCGTGGTGTTGATAGTGGTGTAAGAGGAGGTTTTTTGTTAGGATTCCTCGGTATTAGGGCTAAGTCCCCCTGTGCACGCGTAGCTCAGTTGGTAGAGCACTCGACTGATACTCGAGCGGTCCCAAGTTCGAATCTTGGCGCGTGCACAGGGGGACTTAGCGTTTGCTCAGCTGGTATGCAAAGCATACGGTTGCGTCATTCGGCGCATACGAATGATAAGAATCATTCGTACTGCCTCACTCCTTACCGTAGAGCACTCGACTGATACTCGAGTGCGAGTACGCACCAGGTTCAAATCCTAGAGCGTGCACTAGATAGACCGCGCAGACGCGGAATGAAGGGTCGCACCGGATACTTGAGTCTGATGGCGGTATACCCCCACACCAATCTGATTGGTGTGGGGGTATACTAAAGAAATGCGAAAAGAAGGTCTCGTATTGTTTCTTGTGGTTGTGTTCGCGCTTCTTATTGGCGCTGGACTTTATTTTTCTTTTCAGCTTCGTGAACCGGATGGTCCGAAACCTGTCTCTTTTTCGGTCATCTCATCAGGTTCATATTCGGGAGATATCACTGAGCGAAAGAATTATCGTATTCATAGTCACGAAGAGTTGACTGCACTTTGGGCACTTATATACGGAACTGCTGGTCCTGAACTTCCTGATGTTGATTTTGCGCGTGAAGAAATCCTTGCAGTCTTTGGAGGTACGTATAGTACAGGCGGATACACCGTAGAAGTTACTTCCGTGATTGATGAAGGAGTAAAAAGAACCATTGCTATCACGCATCGTTTCCCCGGAGAAACCTGTATGGTGACGCAGTCAGTCACGAGCCCATTTATGCTCGTACGCATTCCAAAAACAGAATTGGTGCTTTCTCGCGTTGAAACAGAAGAAAAGAGGGTGTGTAACTAGTTTGCGTGCATACCTATTGCTCTCCTGTATTTCTCTCGCGCTTGATAGTACGATGCGGGAATGAATGCTCGCGAGTATTTCAAGGGGAAACGCATTACCGTGATGGGTCTCGGGCTTCTTGGGCGTGGTGTTGGGGACACTCGCTTTTTGGCTGAGTGTGGTGCGGAACTTATAGTGACCGACCAAAAGTCAGAAGCAGAGCTCGGTGCTTCGTTCAACGCGCTTTCTGCGTATCCGAACATTACGTTTGTATTTGGAGAACATCGCATGGAAGATTTTAAGGACCGTGACTTTATTTTGAAAGCAGCGGGAGTTCCGCTTGATTCTCCCTACATTACCGAAGCGCGCACACACAACATTCCTATAAAAATGAGTGCATCGTGGTTTGCTGAACTGTCAGAAACGCCGATAGTGGGTGTCACGGGGACGCGCGGGAAATCAACCGTGACGCACATGCTTCACACCATTCTCAAAGAAGCAGGACAACACGTACTGCTTGGTGGAAACGTACGCGGGGTTTCCACGCTCGCGCTCTTAGATGAACCGCAAGAAAGTGCCATTGCACTTCTTGAGCTTGATTCATGGCAGTTACAAGGTTTTGGCGAATCGCAGATTTCTCCTGAAATTGCAGTGTTTACGACATTCTTTCCTGACCACCAAAACTATTATCACGACATGGATACGTATCTTGCCGACAAAGCCCAGATTTTCCTTCATCAAGGGCCTGCCGACACGCTCGTGCTTGGTGCGCAGTGTGCAGAAACCATAGAAGAGAAATATGGAGAACAGATTCAGTCACACATAGTAAAAGTTGGTGCACAGGACTTTCGTGCGGATTGGAATCTTATAGTTCCGGGGGAGCATAACCGCTATAACGCATCGCTTGCTGTTGAGTCAGCGCGTGCACTTGCCATTTCTGATGAGATTATTGAAAAAGCACTGAGTGATTTCAAAGGCATTCCAGGACGCTTGGAGTTGGTGCGGGAAAGAGACGGTGTTCGTTTTTACAATGACACTACCGCCACCACACCAGAGGCAACGCTCGCTGCGCTTGATGCCTTTCCTGACGTGAATATTGTTCTAATTATGGGCGGTGCCGATAAAGGGCTTGATATGAGTGCACTCTGCAAAAAAGTAGGGGAGCGCGCAAAACATGTCATTCTGTTACCTGGTACCGGCACTACGAAAATTCAAGAATTCCTGCCGAACGCGTTCATGAGTGACTCGCTTTCAAGCGCCGTAGAAAAAGCAACGAGCGTTGCACAAGAGGGAGATGTAGTTTTGTTCTCTCCCGCATTTGCATCGTTTGGCCTCTTTAAAAATGAGTTTGACCGAGGCGACCAGTTCAATGCACTCATACAAAAACTTCTATGAAAGAATTGAGTCTAAAAACAAAGATGTACTTTGTAGGTATTGGTGGTATTGGCATGAGCGCGCTTGCGCAAATGGTACAGCAGGCAGGACATGACGTGTCTGGCTCGGATAGGGAAGAGAGCCCAACTACAGAATTGTTACGAGCAAAAGGTATTCCAGTAGTAATAGGTCAAAAAGGAGAACATGTCCCTGCTGATGCAGAAATAGTGGTATATAGCGAAGCGGTTTGGGAAGATAACGAAGAACGTCAGCGTGCACACGAGCTTGATATTGCGCAGATTTCGTATTTCGGTCTGCTAGGGGAGATTTCAAAAGAGAAGCGAACTGTTGCGGTTTCCGGTACGCACGGAAAGACCACCACAAGCGCCATGCTCGCGAAGATACTTCGTGACGGAGACGCATCTCCTTCTGCAATTATTGGTTCCATTGTGCGCGACTTTCAGAGTAACTATCTTGCTGGAGACTCGGAACTGTTGGTCGTTGAGGCATGTGAGTACAAACGTGACTTTTTAACACTTCACCCTGAAGTGGTGGTAGTTACGAACATTGAGTTTGACCATACTGACTACTATAAAAACTTAGCAGATGTGCAGAGTGCGTTTAGAGAGCTCGTTTCTCGTGCCAAGGTAGTAGTAACAGATGCAACACATCCAAACATCACTCCCGTGATTGAGGGCATTTCTGCACAGGTTGTTGACTACACCAAAGAGCCGGCATACGAGCTCACGCTTCCGGGGGAGTTTAATCAAATGAATGCACGTTCTGCGTCAGCTACCGCAAAAATACTCGTACCTGCTCTTACTGAAGAGACGATACGCACGAGTCTTGCGAGCTTTTCTGGTACGTGGCGCCGGTTTGAACACAAAGGAAAAACGAAGCGTGGTGCAGACGTGTATGACGACTACGCACACCATCCAACGGCCATAGAAAAGACACTTGCAGAGCTACGCAAACGCACCAAGGGTCGCATCTTCGTTGCATTCCATCCGCATCTCTATAGCCGTACGCGCGACCTTTTAGATGGATTTGCTCGAGCATTCAAAGATGCAGACCGCGTCATCATTGCGCCCATTTACGGAGCTCGAGAGGAGTTTGATGGCGTGACCACTAATACTCTTTTGGCGGGAAAGATTAGCGAGCAGGGCACTGAAGCAAAGGCAGGAGACTTTACCGAAATACGTCGATACTTTGAGACTGAGCCTGCCGAAGGAGATGTAGTGGTGACTATGGGAGCAGGAGATATTTATAAAGTGGCGGACGAATTGGTGAAGTAGATACGAGATTGCATACCGTAGAGTGCTGTGGCAAGGTGGCGGAGTACTCCAAATAGAGGAGGTGTACCAATGTCAGTTGCTCCTACGAGCTCTGAAGAAACAGCCATCGTGAGGGCTCTTGGGCGAGAAGCGGACATGATGCTAGTCCGGAGCGTAATGCAACGGATTGGTGTTGAACTGCCTGCGCATCCTCCGTATCGCAAAAAGTCGTATGCGGCGGTTGAAAGAGCCGCGCAAAACCTTTTCAAGCAAGCTGTGGAGCTCGATTTTTCGGGCCTCATACTTCTTGGTTCGTGGTTCTTGGCCACAGGGAAGCTTGGTTCTTCTCGGCTTGATGATGCGCTGAACTGTGCGAGTCGAGCAAGATACCGCGCTGAACACCGTGGCGACGGCGAAGTGGAGGTTGCTGATCGCTTGCGCACAAATGTGTTGCTCCTGAGACGTCAGTAAGCGGTGCTGTGTGCGTATTACACAGGAGGTCTTCATTCTTGAAGACCTCCTCGCTTTTTTCTACAGACAGATATAAGGTACGAGAGTATGAACGGCACATTCTCCGTAGTTGCGACTCCCATAGGGAACTTGGGAGATATTACCTTGCGTGCGATAGACACGTTGAAACAGGCAGACACTATTGCGTGCGAAGATACGCGCGTCACGGCAAAACTATTAGCTAAGTATGAAATAGAAAAGCCGTTAGTTATTTTTCATGCACAAAGCGGAAAACTGGCGACCGAACGCATCCTTTCTTTACTTGGAGAAGGGAAGCGCGTAGCGCTTGTGACTGATGCTGGCACACCGGGAGTTTCTGACCCCGGCAATGAGCTCGTGAAAGAAGTGCGCGCACGAGTTCCTGATGCACGCATAGAAGCCATACCGGGTGCCTCAGCACTTACTACAGCACTCTCTATTGCAGGTGCACCGACGCATGAATTTACATTCCTTGGATTCCTGCCTCACAAAAAAGGGCGCCAAACACTCTTTAAGGAAATAAAAGAAGCGAAACGAGCTGTGGTTTTTTACGAGTCTCCGCACCGCATTGAGAAAGCGCTCGCATCTCTTGCTGAGGTACTCCCAGATGAGCGAACAGTTACGGTCGCGCGCGAGCTTACGAAACTCCATGAGTCCTTAGTGCAAGGAACACCAAAAGAGGTGCAAACGTATTTTGAAACACATCAAGACCAAGTGCGAGGAGAATTTGTCGTTATCGTATCGCCATAGTTATCCCCATTTCTTGCTGAGGGGAGTGGTGCGGGGTACACTCCTCGCATGTCGCACGAAAGTACCATTTTTCTACTTGCCATTATTATCGCGCTCGTACCGTTTCTCGGACTCCCATACTCTTGGCTCATGGTGATTGTGCCTGTGCTCGCGCTTCTCTTGGCATTTTTTGCTGGTGTTGCACGTGCACGCCGTTTGGGAGAGGTACACGCCCCCGCTCCGCGTACTTCATATGAAGAAGTCATCGAAGAGTGATACTCGAGCGTTTGCGTTCGGTGGCATTATTGCGGTCGCCGGTATTGCAGTGCTCGCTGCACTTCCAAATCTTTTGCCTACAACCTATGTGCGGGGCGTGACGGATGAACGGGCTGTAGAAAAAGGTGATATAGCGAAAGAACCTGCGCCTGACTACGGTCCCCACCTTCCTACGCCAGATCCCCTCAAAGGTATTTACATGAGCCAGTGTGTTGTTGGTACCCCGTCTTTCCGTGATTCACTGGTGAAGTTTATAGACGATACAGATTTAAATGCAGTAGTGATTGATATTAAAGATTTCAGTGGACAGATATCATTCCCGACAGAGAATCCGATATTTGATGGCGCATCACTACAAAACTGTGGTGCACGTGATATGAAAGCATTTATAGAAAGCCTGCATGATAAAGGTATCTACGTAATCGGGCGCATCACAGTGTTTCAGGACCCGCATTACAGCAGTTTGTATCCCGCACAAGCAGTACAAAGCGCATCACGCGCAGGGCAACCGTGGGAAGACCATAAAGGGCTCAACTTCGTTGATGTGTCTTCGCGCCCATTTTGGGACTACATTGTTGCGCTCTCTAAAGAATCGTACGCGATTGGTTTTGACGAGTTGAACTACGACTACATTCGGTATCCGTCTGATGGCCCAATGAAAGACGCGGTATATCAAAATCCAAATAAAGCAGAGGCTGTTGAGCGTTTCTGGAGCTACTTGCATGAAGCAATGGAACCAACGGGCGTAGTTACATCAGCAGATTTATTTGGCCTCACGTCTTCAAACACATCGGATCTTGGTATTGGGCAACAGCTTGAACGCGCTCTTCCATACTTTGATTACATCATGCCGATGATTTATCCGTCACATTATCCAGACGGATTCAATGGGTATGCTGACCCGAATGACTATCCATACGAAGTTATTAAATATGAAATGGACAAAGCGGTTGCACGAACGATTGCAACAGAGACGGTGGTACAAACGTTACTAGGGAAGCCGGTGATGAAAACAGAAATAGTACCAGCCACAGACGGCACTGCCACCACCACGCGTGAAGTGGCCACAGGGAAATACACGAAAGAAGCATTCAACAAGTTGAAAATACGTCCGTGGCTTCAAGATTTTGATTACGGTAAAGACTACAAGCCAAGCGATATGCTTGCGCAAACCCAAGCAACCTACGACGCAGGGCTCACCAGTTGGATTTTCTGGGATCCGGCAAATAAATACGAAAACCTGCGTGCAGTGATGGCAAAATAGTGCGTCTTGCAATTTTGCACCACAGAGTCCATGCTCCTTACTAGGGGGAGAAAGGATCTGTCATGAGTATCACCGTAGAGCCTCGTGGGCCCTACAAGCGCATCGTCTTTCCGCCAGAGGTGGTGGAACAAGCCACTCGCACTTTTCGTCCGCTCACGGGCAATCCCGAGAACGGAGACTGGGGTGACTGGTTGGAGCACCTGAAGAAGACGGCGCGCGAAATGGGAACGGAAGTTCCCAGTTGACCCATGAGTGAGGCCCCGCGCGTGCGGGGTCTCATCATGTCTACGGTATACTTTCATGCATGGATAATCCGGAGCGCGTTACATATTTTGCAGCAAGCGATTCGCGCGGGAAAAAAGTTCCCTTTGGTATCAAGCGCAAAGACCGTGCGCGCCACATGTATGTGATAGGGAAGACGGGTGTAGGTAAATCGACACTTCTTGAAAATATGGCCATTCAAGATATTCGAAACGGAGAAGGACTCACATTCATAGATCCACACGGAGGAACCGCAGAGAAGCTCCTAAACTACATCCCAGAGCATCGCGTGAAAGATGTGGTGTACTTTGCTCCGTTTGACCTTGAGTACCCTATTGCGTTTAACGTGATGGAAGATGTGGGCTACGACAAACGCCACTTGGTGGTCTCAGGGCTCATGGCTACGTTTAAAAAGATTTGGATGGATGCATGGTCGGCCCGCATGGAGTACATCCTTTCTAATACACTCCTTGCACTCCTTGAATATCCGGACGCAACGCTTCTTTCGGTGAATCGCATGTATACCGATAAGGCGTACCGAAAGCTTGTTGTTGATCAAGTAAAAGATCCTGTGGTGAAAGACTTCTGGACAAAAGAGTTTGCGACATATACTGATCGCTATACCCAAGAGGCAACACCGGCTATTCAAAATAAAGTGGGTCAGTTTACGAGTAATCCGCTCATACGAAATATCATTGGTCAGCCAAAATCTTCTTTTGATATCCGGAAGATGATGGATGAGAAGAAAATACTTATCATCAACCTCTCAAAAGGTTTGGTAGGAGAAGTAAATATGCGTCTCTTGGGTTCTATGCTCACCACGCGTATTTTCCTTGCTGCAATGAGTCGTGCCGACCTATCTGAACAAGACATTGAGCGCGCACCTAATTTCTATCTATACGTAGACGAATTTCAAAACTTTGCCAACGAAACATTTGCCGAAGTGCTTTCAGAAGCACGTAAATACAAACTGAATCTTACTATTACGCACCAATATATTGAGCAGATGGAAGAGGAGGTGCGAGATGCAGTCTTTGGAAACGTGGGAACCACCGTCGCGTTTCGTGTGGGACCATTCGACGCAGAGACTCTTGAGCCAATTTTTACGCCAGAATTCACGCAAGAAGACCTGGTGAACTTGGGCGCGCGCCAAATTTACCTCTCCCTTATGATAGACGGACTCGGGTCTCGTCCGTTTTCTGCAGCAACACTTCCTCCCATTGAGGCACCTGCTCGTTCTTTCAAGCGTGAAGTGATTACCGCTTCTAGAAAGGCATTTGCATCTCCACGTACCGAAATTGAATCTGCTATCGTAGCAGACCTCGTCAAAACGGAGGGTATGCCTGTTCCACCGTCGGACGCACCGCGTCGCGCATGGCAACCACGCCAAGGAGATCGTCCGCAACGTCGAGAAGAACCACGTCGCGCACCGCCTCCACCACGAGCAGAACCGCGCCCAACACCACCTCCGCCGAAAGAGAAAACGGTTGATGACCTGCGTGCCATTTTGAAGTCGGTTACTGAAAAAGCGGGAGGAGAAAAACAGAAAAAAGAAGAGAATAAAAAAGAAGCTCTTCAGCAATCCCTTTCTTCTGTGAAAGCTGATACCACCGCACCAAAACCACCGAATGAAAAAAAGAACACTCCACCTCAGCAAGAAAAAAAGGAATCTCGTATCGAACCAACACCTCAACCTCGCACGTTTGAAGTGCCTGAACAAGAATTGAAAGCAATTTTTAAGGAAGAACTATAGAGGATTTAAGGACGCTTTCTGCATCTTGTAAAGTTTTTTGCGTGCGCTTGAGGTAGTCTGCGAAAAGCGTATACTCGCGGGGTATCAATAGGTGGGTATACATGAAATACGCTTTCGCGCTCGGTGCACTAGTACTTGGTTTTTGTATGAGTGCGCCATCCGTTCATGCACAAATTCGTATCAATGAAGTTGCGTGGATGGGTACCGATAGCGGGGGAGCAAACTGTGAATGGGTAGAGCTCTACAATGAATCTGACGACATCGTAGACCTTTCTTCTTGGACACTGCGCATTGAAAATGCCGGCGGTGCTACGGCAAAAGATCTACTCCTCGGAGAAACAGCGAGCGTGAAATATGGCGGTATTGCAGGACGTGGGTACTACCTTATTGCTCGAAATAGCGGAACGTGCGGGAACGAATTCCCAGGCGAAGAGGCAGACTGGCTTGGCTCTTTTGGAAGCGGTATTAGTAATAGTGGTGCAAAAATTACGTTGCTTTCTGGCACCAACGAAGAAGATGTCCTTGACTCGCGTGTTGGTTGGGAAGTGTCAAAGGGTGGTGCAGGAGGAAAGAACACGTCACCAAAAGAAACGCCTCAGTGGACAGGAAGTGCGTGGCTCACTGCCTCGCCAACTCCGCGTGGGCAAAACCATACAGCGCCACTCCCAGAACTAAAAGAAGATGAATCGGTCACGACTCCTCCTGTAGTGACGGTAGGCGGTACAGCACCGCTCGTGCCAGTCACGCATCCTGTTCCTAAGCTCTATGTAGATGGTGGACCAGCACGTATCGTGATTGCGGGCGCGCACACTCCTTTTTCAGCACTTGCGTACGACAGCACAGGCATGCGTCATAAAAACGCAGATATCACGTGGTCATTTGGTGAGGGTGGTTCTAAAAAAGGAGAAGAAGTGTCGTACGCGTACCGAGAACCAGGAGAATATACCGTAGTCGTTCGTGCGCGTTCAAAAGGGGTAAGTGCGGTTTCTTTTATTTCGGTCGTCGCCGTGGCGTCACCCATCTCCATTTCTCATGCAGACGGAGAAAGTATTACGCTTCGTAACGACAGTGATGATTTCGTAGATCTTTCGTTCTGGAAAATTGGTGATGCTAAGCGTGCGCCAACGTTGCCTGCCGACACCGTCCTTGCGCCATATGCGAATATGCGTTTTGCGTACGAGACTCTCGCACACGGTACGGTAGACGAACCTTCACTACGCTTTCCAAACGGCATGCGCGCGGTTTCCTACACGCAACCTTTAGAGACGGAAGAGAGTATACATATAGTGAGGGACACTGAGGTAACGCCCGTTGCATTCTATGAAGAAGAACTAGTTGCCCCCGCAGGAGACCAAGAAGGCACTCCGGCGGGGGCTCCGCTACCTACAGAAGAATCGAAAGTAGTCCTTAAAGAGGAGCGCAGTATCGGAAATTTCTTCAGATCACTAGTTGCATCAGTTGCGTCTATCGTCGTACCCTAGTCATATCGCATGAGCACTATATTGGTTACCGGTGGTGCCGGTTTTATTGGGTC
>CAYMZP010000024.1:0-10654 GCA_964395025.1 uncultured Candidatus Saccharibacteria bacterium | reverse complement strand
GGCTTATTGCCAGAGGTAAGGGGCATGCGCTTGTGCACGCTCACCACGGGCATACTCATAACTAATCAATATATGGACACAAAAACTCTTCTTACTGCACTTATTACTCTCGTTATTGGAGGCGCGGGCGGCTATCTCATCGGCAACAGTCCGACGAATGAGCACATGATGCCAGACGCTTCCCAGATGCATGGAGGAGAGCACTCCGGTATGCAGGGCGAGATGGACGCGATGATGGCTGCGCTCGATGGAAAGACCGGCGACGAGTTCGACCAAGCATTCCTCTCGGAGATGATTATGCATCACCAGGGCGCAGTTGAGATGGCAGAAGCCGCACTCACGAACGCCAAGCATGCAGAGATAAGGACCATGGCGAACGCCATCATTTCCGCACAGACCACCGAAATACAGCAGATGCAGGAGTGGCAGAAGAGTTGGTACGGAGCCCAATAGTCTCTCGAACACAGGGCACATGCACGTGCCGTCCTGCAGCCAGCGCCTCCCGTATCCTGGTTCCAGTTATGTCTACGAGGTCGCGCAGAATGCAACAAGGCCCTTCGGGGCCTTTTGCATATCATGCGCGAGAGAAGGAAGCGGAGCTTCCGTCGGGACTTGAAAGCCGGAGGCGGCGAAGCCGGCGAGTCTGCGAGCCGACGCCGAGGCGGGGTCGAGAAATTTCCCGTAGGGAAATATTCGTGACCAAGTCCCGTCTCTCGCGCAGAATAGAAAAGGAATCCGAAAAGGTGGCTTTGTGCGTGCTAATCTTTTCTCATGACAAACACAACGCGCGGGTTTTCTTCGTTGTTCAGTCTCCTGATTATTGTTGCATTAGTAGTAATTGGTTATGTGGTGTACTCAGCAAAAACAAACCAAGAAGATATTGTAAAAGTTAAGAACTTCTCTCAGATTTCTTTCTTGAACGGAGGCGTTAACGCTGAATTAGCTTTTGATGCATACGAGAATAAAGAGCTCGGTATCGCACTTGAGCTCCCAGAAGGATGGCGGACCTTCCGATACAACGAAGGAAACTATGTATACCCTGAAACGATTCTCTTGATAGTTCACGAAAACTCGAAGGATCCAACACAGGTGAGAATCAAGAAGTACCCTTTGTCTCTTGCCGAAACAATGAAGACAACCGAGCGCGTCTCTCCCTCAAACAATCCTGATAAGTGGAATGCCGCTGCTACGACTATAGAAGAAGGTAAGCTTGCTGGTATAGATGTAGTGAGACGTGTTCAGTACCAGGGGAAGGTTGAGTGTGTAGCGATAGACTACTTCTATGCACTCAATCAGCAGGAGACAGGCGTTGTCGAAGTGTCTGGTGCCTGTGCTTCGCACGACTCCGGATACGATGCGTTGAAAGTTAAGGTTGCTGAGAGCGTCCGCTTTACTGGAGAGTAGGGGTAAAGATACGGCCTTGGTATTCCTTAATCCTGGTTCCAACATCGCATACTAGAGCGTGCATAAAACACTTGGTCCTCATTGCGAAAGCAGTGAGGGTTTAGTGTTTTACACGCGAAGCGGGACTTGAAAGCCGGAGCCGACGCCGAGGCGGGGTCGAGAAATTTCTCGAAGAAATATTCGTGACCAAGTCCCGTCTCTCGCAGAGAGGCGTAACGCAACCCGAAAGAGTAGCTTATGTGTAGTATGCTTATTCTTATGAATAAAGGTAGCAGAAGCTTCTCGTTACTCCTCATTTTACTCGTAGTTGTAATGGTTACTGGTGC
Source organism: uncultured Candidatus Saccharibacteria bacterium (assembly GCA_964395025.1). Classification (GTDB taxonomy): domain Bacteria; phylum Patescibacteriota; class Minisyncoccia; order Phycocordibacterales; family Phycocordibacteraceae; genus C7867-001. The sequence continues at coordinate 8,924 of CAYMZP010000024.1, read as the reverse complement.
GCTAGGGTTCTATTGGGTGCATAAAAAAGACATAGTGAACCCGTTCTCGTCGAATGAGTGGATACAGTACCCAGGTGCACCTGCCATGGAGGGCCTTACTTTCCAGTTTCCTTCAGACTGGAAAGTCCAAAGGCAAGGTACGAACCGTAGCGACGAAGATACTTCTGTCGTACGAGTTTGGAAAGGTGAAGAACAGATCCTTTTCATATATAGCAATAGAGCAAGCCTTGTTCCCGGATGTAATGAAGTTACTGGACTTGTCTACGGAACATCAGAGACTATTAAAAGAATTTTCTCGTCAGCAAAATGTCCTTTATATTCTCTATAAAGAATAAATATACGACCTAGGTACTCTTTAGTTCTATTTCTAGCATCCCCCACTAGAGCTCACCTTACGTAATCGGTTTCGGCACCGTACGCCTAAAGTAGAGACAGATACCCACAAGGATAAGGTTTGCTGTGGTGATGGTAAGGAGGTACGTGACAGTCAGTGTGTTGTACTCAGTGAGTGCAAGTATCGCAAAGACATTGGCGACGCAGAAGGTGAGCCACGTCCACACCGTTTCAGACCAGGGCTCCGTAACGGATTTTCTCCAGCTTGGAATATAGCCAAACATATCAATCGCAGAAACCATAAGTACTGCTAAAACAGGATTTTTAAGTTGCCACCACACTAATACTGCAAGGAGTGCAAGAATAAGTACTACTGTATCGCTTCTCGTGATGTTTTTCGTTCCATACTTCAGAGAGAGGAGTGTAATGAGCAATACAAATCCAGTTCCTATCGTAAGTGCAATAGCACCCCAACCACCATTTCCGTACCACAAACCGGTAACAGCTGTTCCTTGCGTGATGCACCATATAGCCCATGTATAGAGGTGCGGTTTTGTTTTTAGTTTTAAGACATCCCAAAGGTAGGGGAAAAATGCGCCAATACTTATGACGGTTGCAAGAATTGCATATACGAGTTTTGGGTCTGAAAACACGCTCATGATTTCATTATATGGCATCTGATTTAGAGACAGTTTCTTTCTAGAACGATATACGTGGTACGATTTGCCCATATATGTCACTTGAGCTGTACTCCTCTTTACTCACTATTGGTGTACTGGCACTTACTGCACTTACGCTTGGGAGCCTCATTCTTTTTTGCGTCAGTGATGCTTTTCGCAGAAAGGTACAGGCGCAATCCTATACCTTTTACTACGCACTCATTGCGTTGATTGGAGTTATTGCTGTGGTCGGCGCACTCATATATCAGTTGTATTACCTCACACCTGTCTGTGAGCTTTGCTGGTGGCAACGCATTTTCCTCTTCCCAATAGCTATCGTGGCACTTATCGCTGTGTGGCTTAAAACGAAAGAAGCATGGGTCACTATTGGGGTTCTCGCATGCATCGGGTTCCTCTATGCCTGCTACCACTACTATCTGCATTTTGTAGGGTTAGTGCTTGGAAACCCGCTTGCGGTCCCGTGTTCCACAGGAGGGCTTTTGCCAAGTTGTGGTGACTCTCCAATGCTCAGCTTTGGCTTCGCCACCATACCTTTTATGGGCGTACTCGTCTTTTTGAGTATTCTTGTTATTGTATTCTTCGCATATAAGAAAAGCCGTCTGGCAGACTAAAAACCATTTCTATGAAATCAGCTAACATTTTTGCAGTAGTTGGAATCCTTGTTGTCTGTGGCGTATTTGTTTGGCTCTTTAGTATGCCTCGCGAAACGGCTCTGACTGTTGCACCACCTGTTACGGCTGAAGATCACGTAAAAGGTTCTCCTCAGAACGCTATTACGGTTATTGAATACCTGGATTTTGAATGTCAGGCCTGTGGTGCGTATCACCCGGTCATCAAAAAAATGGAAGCGGAATTCGGGGAACAGGTAACCTTTGTAGCGCGCCATTTCCCACTCGGGGGCCACAGAAATGCAATGCCCGCAGCGCTTGCAGTGGAAGCAGCTGGTCGTCAGGGGAAGTTTTGGGAAATGCACGACCTTTTATTTGAGCGACAGAGTGAATGGGGAGGGAAGACATCCGCAACTCCAGAAGTGTTTGTTGCGCTTGCTGACGAACTCGGACTTGATATGACTCAGTTTGAACAAGATGTTGCTTCAGAAGAAGTGCGTGCACGCGTAGAGAAAGATGTGACAGAAGGTCGTGCGCTCGGGGTTCAAGGCACCCCTTCATTTTTCCTAAACGGTACCCGCCTTCAAAACCCTACATCCGAAGAAGCCTTTCGTGCGGTACTTGAAACTGCGATAGCGGAAGCAGGTGCCTAGTTCTGCTCTCTAGGGTGTTCAACATTTTTGCGGATTGCCATAAGCATCTGCGAAAACCATATAAGAAATGATGCAAGACCCACAATAAAGAGTGTGGCAGTTATCTGAAAATAGGTAGGAACAGGGATTGCGTCCTCAAACCAGATACCGCCCATAAACATAAGGGCGCAGGTAATAAGGCAGACGAGAAAGATACGGAAACTAAGATAGTGCTTCATGTACAGGTAGAACTACGCACAACAGACTCGCGTTACATCTTGGGTAGGCGTTATGCCTGAGGAGGTTCTTTCTTGCTATCTTTCAACTGGCGATATTCTTTCTGTAGTGCGGTAAGTACTTCATCGCTCCCGTCCTCAATATCTATAAGTTGTTCGCGTGCTCCTTCAACGGAGCTCAAGAGCTCATCAATTTTTAGGTGCATAGCGTGAGAGTCACGATTTTGTGTATTTTGAATCAGGAACACCATGAGGAAGGTGAGTATGGTGGTTCCGGTGTTTACCACAAGTTGCCAGTTCGTAGAGAAATTAAAGAGCGGTCCTGTTATCGCCCAAATCACAATCGCCCCAAACGCAATAACAAACGCCCAAGGAGAACCGGCAGCGTTGCTAGTGTGGCGGGCAAACTTTCTAAACATTTCGTGCATACCTTTAGAATAGTGGGCTTCTATGCGGGTATGGTAGCACTGGAGCGTGCTGTGCAAGGAGTTATTCCACTGTTACTGATTTTGCAAGATTGCGTGGCATATCAATGGGGAGCCCGCGCTCCTTGGCAACGTAATACGCAAAAAGTTGGAGTGCCATCGTTGTGAGTACGGGAAGGAGTGCTTCGTGTGTTTTTGGTACGGTGATGACGTCGTCTGCAATGCTGGAAAAGCGTCCCTCTGAACCGTCAGTAGTCACGACGAGTACTAGTCCGCCACGTGCACGTACTTCCTGTGCATTGCCAAGTGATTTTTCAAACAGCGCATCCTCAGGAGCAAGAATGACCGACAGAAAGCCGGGCTCAATAAGTGCAATGGGTCCGTGTTTCATTTCTCCCGATGCGTATGCTTCTGCATGTATGTATGAAATCTCTTTGAGTTTTATTGCACCTTCGTATGCAACAGGGCATTGAAACTTTCTACCCAGATAAAACGCATTGCTCACGCTCACATACTTTCGTGCCATTTTTTGTATCTGTTCCCTTCGCGCCAACACTTCTCGCGCGAGGCTTGGCAACTCTTCAAGCGCACGCGCAAGTGCACTTCTATTTTGTCGTGAATGACCCTGCTCTTTACTTATAAGAAGGGTAATGAGTGCAAGCGCTGTGATTTGCGAGATAACTGCTTTTGTTGAAGCGACACTAATTTCAGGACCAGCATGGTTATACACGCCTGCATCTGTTTCTCGTGCAATAGAAGAGCCTACAACGTTCACTACACCGAGTGTGAGGATTCCATTTCTTCGTGCTTCACGTACTGCCTCAAGTGTATCCAGTGTTTCTCCTGACTGGGAGACCGCAATTAAAACCGTTTCCCCTGCACGCATGGTGGGTGCGCGGTAGCGTAGTTCCGAACCGAGTTCTACTTCTGCTGGTATACCCGCAAACTCTTCGAGCATAAGTTCGCCTACGCGAGCTGCATAGGACGCACTTCCACAGCCCGTCAGCATAATTCGTGTTGCGTTTTTTAGTTTTGGGAGCACATCACGCAAGCCTCCCAGTGTCACTTCTCCGTTTGTTGCCAGGCGTCCGCGTAAGGTATGTTCAATTGCTTCCGGTATTTCCATCATCTCTTTCAGCATGAAATGCTCGTATCCCTTCTTTTGAGCACTTTCCACATCCCACTCAAGTGTTTCAACTTGTTTCTTGCGCGGTTCACGGGAAAGAGTTCTAACGGTGTATCCACGAGGTGTAAGTACGGCAAGTTCTCCGTCGTCTAGATACACCACTTCACGTGTATATTCCAAAACAGGTGTTGCATCAGAAGCGATATAAAATTCGTCGCGTCCAATACCAAGCATGACCGGGCTTGAAAGGCGTGCAGCAATGAGCTTTCCTGGCTCTCGTGTGGAAGCAACTGCAAGACCATAGGTGCCACGAACACGACGAAGTGCCTCATCCACCGCGTCCTCAAGAGGTATACCTTCTTGGTAATGAGAGGCTATAAGTGCTGTAAGCACCTCAGTATCAGTGTCTGAAGCAAAAGAGACTCCCGCATTTTTGAGTGTCTCTTTTAGTTCTGCGTAGTTTTCAATAATGCCATTGTGTGCCACAAAAACGGTGCCGGAAGAGTCAGTGTGTGGATGTGCGTTTGTTTCTGTGGGAGGTCCATGTGTTGCCCAGCGTGTATGGGCAATGCCGGACGTTCCCGAAAAATCCTCAGTGAGAACGTCTACCAGATTCTGTACCTTGCCAGAGCGTTTAACACAGCCACGTCCAGACACGTAGAGACCTGCGGAGTCGTATCCACGGTACTCAAGCGCTTTTAATCCCTCGAGTAGAATAGGGGTAGCATTTCGTCCGCCAGTGTAACCAATGATTCCGCACATAGGGATTAAGAAAGTATACTCCTGCTATAACTAAAACGTGAGGGGGATGGTGGCGGGGGAGATTGAAAGAACGAGGTATTTCGGATAGGATGCCCTAGTGCGTGCGTAGGCAATATATCGAGCAAGATTGCCGATGTATCGAGCTTCTCGAAAACTCGAACTCGATACATTCGACTCGCTCGGTGTACACAAATGAATACTGAGAGTATTCATTTGTGTAACCTCGCTCGCCGATGTAAGTAGGCTTGCATCGGTTGCACTCGCTCAAACTTGAAAAGAGCAAAGCCTTTTCAGTTTTCACTCGTTTGCCGATGTAGCTCAGTTGGTAGAGCACCACCATGGTAAGGTGGGGGTCATCGGTTCAATCCCGATCATCGGCTCCAGTTTTAAAAGAGAGAAAAGCGTGATATTTTCGTTCTACTTGCCGATGTAGCTCAGTTGGTAGAGCGAGGGTATCGTAAACCCTAGGTCGCCGGTTCAAGCCCGGCCATCGGCTCCAAATGCAAAGCCCGCGCCTTCCGCGGGCTTTGCTATACCCACACACCAGTCTCTCGTTTTGTCTACCTATATTCGTTCAAATTGTTTCATGGCGGTTTGTATCCATGACTGGTGTGTGGGTATACTCGCCGTATGGCAGATGAGAAAGAGAATCCGCGTGTGGCGGAACTGGAAGCGGCAATGTCTGCACCTGATTTTTGGGCAGATAAAAACGCGGCACAGGCAATCATTCGTGAGTACCAAGCACTCAAAGATGGTATATCGGGTGACCCGCTTGATGCAGGAGACGCAACGCTTGCCATACTTGCAGGCGCGGGGGGAGACGATGCAGAAGATTTTACGGCGATGCTTATGCGCATGTACCGCGCATATGGAGAAACAAAGAACTGGCAGGTGAGAGAACTTGATTCATCAGAGAATGCTCAGGGCGGGTATCGCTCCGTGTTGCTTGAGTTTTCTGGACGAGGTGCGTATGGTCGTCTCCGACACGAAGCCGGTGTACATCGCCTAGTCCGTATCTCTCCTTTCAATGCGAATGACAAACGGCAGACGAGTTTTGCCATGGTAGAAGTGCTTCCAGTGCTTGGCGCATCTACTAAAATTGAAATTAAACCCGACGACTTAGAGATTCAGTTTGCACGCTCAGGTGGAGCAGGAGGACAAAATGTAAATAAGAGAGAAACAGCAGTACGTATTACGCACACGCCTACTGGGGTTACTGCGCATGTTTCTTCTGAGCGTAGTCAGCAGGCAAATCGTGAGAAAGCAATGGAATTAGTCAAGGCAAAACTGCACATTCTTGAAGAAGAGCGTAAAAAAGCGGAAGCCGCCGGACTTTCTATAGCCGCTACGACGAAGAATGAGTGGGGAAGTCAGCGCCGTTCCTACGTGCTTCACCCATACAAAATGGTGAAAGACCATGAGACAGGACACGAATCAGGGAATCCTGACGCCGTGCTCTCCGGAGAGCTGGATGATTTTATAGACGCAAAACCCCATGAGCATTGAAACACCGAATAATAACGAACAAGAATCACACAACGAGAATGAGCTGTTGTGTCCAGAAATCGCTCAAGAAATTGCTGATATGTATGCTGTTGACCAAGCAATGCGCGAACGGGCTGAGAAAGAGCATTTTTGGGATGATACGGTTGATGCAAAAAATACGGGGCGCATGAAAGAGATTGTGGATAAAATTGGATGGCCCACCATCTCTAAGGTGGGAGTAGAAGGATCTGAGAATGCATGGCTTTTGGTTCAACATGCAGATCATGATGTGCAGTTCCAAGAGTTATGCCTGTCACTCATGGAGAAAGAACCTGTCGGTGAAGTTTCTAGACGCAATATCGCCATGCTCACTGACCGCATACGAGTGAATAGTGGCCGTGGCCAAGTGTACGGAACACAATTCGAACAAAGAGCAGGCAAGCATGTTCCTCGATCTATTGAAGAACCTGAGTACGTAAATGAACGTCGCGCTTCTATGGGTCTCGGTACTCTTGAAGAGGGTATTCAAGAGATGTATGAGAAGTACGGTATCCCCGAGTCGGGGGAAGACGAGAAACATTAGACGCATCCATAGCAGGTGGGGTACAATAGGCCGGTCGTATGATTTATTTTGACAAAGTGACGAAGCACTACAAAGACGGAACACCCGCGCTTGACGACGTCACTCTCTCAATTTCTCCAAAAGAATTTATTTCCATCGTCGGCCATTCCGGTGCAGGCAAAACGACTCTCCTTAAAATGCTCCTTGCAGAAGAACGTCCTTCAGAAGGTTCGGTATTTTTTGAGTCAGTAGATGTGCACACGCTTCCTAAAAGCACCCTGCACCACTACCGCAGAAAAATAGGTACGGTGTTTCAGGACTTTCGTTTGATACCAAGTAAGACCGCGTATGAAAACATTGCGTTTGCGATGGAAGCTGCAGGCCGGCCAGATGACGAGATTGCATCAGACGTGCCATATATTCTTGATTTGGTGGACCTTGGAGGTAAAGCAAATCACTTCCCACACCAGCTTTCAGGAGGTGAACAACAGCGCGTGGCAATTGGTCGTGCCATTATCAATCAGCCAGACGTGATTGTGGCGGATGAGCCAACGGGAAATCTAGACCCGGTGAATACGTACGAAGTGATTGAGATTATGAAAAAAATTAACGAGCTTGGTACTACCGTGCTCATTACCACACACAATAAGGGTGTGGTGGATGCGATGGGGAAGCGCGTGATTACTATGGATAAGGGTCGGGTGGTGCGTGATGACCCACATGGCCACTATATCCTCTAAGAGCATGTCTAAAAATCTCCACACATAGCCTATGAAAGCTACGATGCAACTACGAAGAATTTTTACAAACGGCGCGAAGAACTTCTTCCGTTCCGGCTCTGTTTCTTTTGCCACCGTGCTCATTATGACAGTCACGATGCTCATCATTGGCCTCCTTATCTTCCTCTCAGCGGTACTTTCCTCAACGCTGAATGCCATTAAAGACAAGGTAGACGTGAATGTATATTTCGTAACCACTGCTTCCGAAACAGAAATTTTTGCACTTGAACAACAGCTCCGTGCACTCCCTGAAGTTGCTTCTGTTATCTACACTTCGCGCGAGGAAGCCCTTGAAGCATTCAAAGAACGTCACGCTACCGACCAGCTCACGCTTCAAGCCCTTGAAGAACTTGGAGAAAACCCGCTTGGTGCTTCGCTTGCAATCAAGGCACAGGACCCAGAGCAATACGAAACTATTGTGAACTTCTTGGCGGACGACCCAGTGCTTTCAACGAGTGAAGGTTCCATTATTGACCGCATAAACTATTACCAAAACAAAGTCGTGATTGACCGGCTCACGGGCGCTATTCGTGCCACCGAGCAGGCCGGGATTGCTATTGCAGCGGTCTTTGCTTTGGCTTCTGTGGTGATTGTGTTTGCAACGGTGCGTCTTGCTATTTACACGGCACGCGAAGAAATTGCAGTGATGCGCCTCGTGGGTGCGTCAAATATGTATATTCGCGGACCTTTCATTGTGGCCTGTATCATTGCTGGTATCCTCGCAGCTCTTTTGGCACTCTTTATTTTCTATCCGGTTTCTTGGTACGCAGGAGAAACACTCACGGTATGGCTTGGAGGATTCAATCTCTTTACCTACTACCTTTCTCACTTCTCAATGATTGCCGGCATTTTGGCTGGTGCGGGGATTGTGCTCGGCGGAGTATCAAGTTGGTTCGCTGTTCGCCGGTATTTGAAGGTCTAGTGGTATGAAAGCGATACTCAACCCCATCTGCGTCGTTACGGGGCCCCTCGCTTTTTTACGTCGTACTTCAAGTACGCCTTCAAAAAGCTCAGCCCCGCGCCTTGCATCTGGAGCTGACTCTCGCTTTCTAATCTCTACTTTTTTGTATGGCAATTAAAGGTCACAAATACATATTTGTTATTGGTGGTGTGATGAGTGGTGTAGGAAAAGGCATCGCCACCTCGTCTATTGGTCTCCTTTTGAAACAACGTGGACTTGAAGTAAATCTTGTGAAGATAGATCCGTATCTTAATGTGGACGCCGGTACGATGAATCCTACGGAACACGGAGAAGTTTTTGTAACTAACGACGGTACTGAATGTGATCAGGACATA
>CAYMZP010000023.1:0-11857 GCA_964395025.1 uncultured Candidatus Saccharibacteria bacterium | reverse complement strand
CAGGGAAGTAGACCATCTTCAAAAGCCCCTCAGAATAGAAATTCGTACGCGCATCTGCTATGTTGGTGAGACCGCGCCCGTAGCTCAGTTGGTAGAGCGGCTCCCTTTTAAGGAGAAGGTCGGGGGATCGTAACCCTCCGGGCGCACTAGTACGAAAGTACGTCTACAATTTTTCCTGTCTCATCTACGAGACGTATAGTGTCGCGCTCATCATTCCAGAGGGCTCGCGAACTTCCACCAAAGAGTCTCCAAGTAGGAGACGCAAAGTCACTTTCTCTCTCATGGGCACGGACGCATCCGTTATAGGAAAGGCGTTCACTGAGAAATGTGCGACACGAGGAAGAAAGGGAAGAGGATGGGCGGGGAGTCGTCTCGCAGTAGAGTATGTTTCGTGTGGCAGATTCGCACTCAGGGTCTCCATCATTCCCAAAATAATCATCAAACTCAGCAAGGGGTACGGGGCACTGGTTAGAAAGGGAAGGAACAAACTCTTGGTACTGCTCAAGATATCCTGTGCACAGTGTTTCTTTAAAAGACGCACCTACCGGAGAACGGCCGGTAACGATAATCGCTTCCTCGTTCGGCATCAGTACCACCGCACTTGCTTGGTTCACGCTTCCTGTACGCAGTGTGGCGACTCCTTCTGGGATGGTGAGGGACGCACCAGAAACCGCGCTCACTAATTTCCATCCGGAAATGCGCACACCTTCTGACGTGCCTGCTGACGCACGTATCACAATGTATTCTTCTTCCGGACTTTCTCCTGTAGCGCCTCGCGTATTTTGCGAAAGCGAAATGGATGAGCGGTAGGTGGAGGTTTCGCCCGACGCTATTGAAGTGCCTCTGTCTCCAAGGAGGTCCCCGAGAAGCCCAGGACGGCCTGGTGTACGTGCACCTCCGTATGCATCTGCCGTGTCACCTGTGGTTTCAATCGGAGTAAGGTATGGTCCTGCAAAAGAAATGGGGCGGTCAGGACCTCCACCAACGAGCCAGAGCGCAAAAAAGAGGACGATAATTCCAAGAAGAAAGAATCCGCCGTTCATGCCGGCATAGTAGCACCTACTTGGTATATTTTTTTAGTTCTTCACGAACGACTTCCGCATCACTCCATGCTTCTTTTATTCCATTCGCACGCATGATGTACGGGTCAGTTCCTTTGCCGGTGATAAGCACCGCATCATGTGGGCCAGCAAGAGAAAGAGCTTTACGGATGGCTAAACGCCTATCCATAATTATGTGTGGGGCACGCTTCATTCCTTTTGCCATTGCGCGCACAATCTCTTCTGGATTTTCGTCATATGGGTCTTCGTCAGTCAAAATAACTTCCGCACACGCCTCGTCTGCAAGGGCACCCATTTCAGGTCTTTTCCAGGTATCGCGTCCGCCACCAGTGTTTCCAAGCACACAAATTTTCCGAACCGGGTATGCACTATAGAGTGCGCGTAGCGAGTCGGGCGTATGTGCATAATCAACGATTACGGAAAAATCTTGACCTTCTTCAATACGCTCTGTTCTTCCAGGAATACGAGTAAGAGAGGAAAGTGCTTGTGCGCATGCTGACAGAGAAACGCCCGCATAGCTTGCGGTACGAACAACCGCAAGCGCGTTCATGACCGTAAAGCTTCCCGGAAGTTGGAGTGAAAAACGCTGATGCTCATAGGTGAAAGCAACCGTTCCTGGTCCTTGTTCTATATTGGATGCATCTTGATAGGAGAACGGGAGATGTTCTTCTACAGAGAGCGCTAAATATCGTGTACTCTCTGGGTCGTCTGCATTTGCGATAATTGCACGACGAGCTTTTTTGGAGCGAGCGAGTGCACGACCGATACGAAACTTTGCGTCAGCGTATTTTTCATACGAGCCGTGTGATTCTATGTGTTCTTTTTGGAGGTTGGTGAACACGAGTGCATCAAGATCTAAGAACAAGTGGCGAAACTGTCGCGTTGATTCAGATGTAATTTCTACGATTGCGTGCGTACACCCTGCGTCAACTGCTCTACGCAAAAATCGTTGGATAAAACCGCGACCAGGGAGCGTCATCTTAAAAAGATTTGGCTCCGATACATCTTGTATCGCAAAGCGAATGGTAGAGGCTACGGCAACTTTAATTCCCGCATCTTTGAGTGTTGCGTAGAGCATGTCAGAAACACTGGATTTTCCTTTGGTGCCGGTAACGCCTATGACAACGAGTTTTCGTGCAGGGAAGCCTACAAGCAGCGCGGAACCAAACGCGAGAAGAAAATGGTACGGAGTGGTAAGAGTTCTATACCAAGAAGCAGGCAGTATGTGCGTAAGGAGCGTTTTCATTTTCTTGTACCGTGTGAAAGGGCAGACTTGAGACGGGCGTCCTGACCCTCTATATCTTTTGGTATGGCGTGTACGGCTTCTCGCGCTTCGCGTTCGGTGTATCCGAGCGCGACGAGCGTATCAAACACTTGGCCATCTTCTCCAACTTCTCCCGTTCCTGATGCGGTTATTTTTTCTGCAATTTCTACCAAGAGCTTCTCTGCAGATTTCTTTCCAAGACCCGCTACTTTAGTGAGATACGAGAGGTCTTTGCGTGCGATTGCTTCTTCAAGTGATGCGCGAGGTGCACGGCGCAGAAGGTTTATGGCAGTTTTAGGACCCACGCCCGGCACTTTAAGCACGAGCTCAAAGAAGCGCAGGTCGGCAGGTTCTTTAAATGCGTAGAGTTCCATACCGTCTTGTTTTACGGCAAGGTGTGTCTTCAGTGCTACGGTTTCTCCTACAGAAAAAGCGTCAGGGGAGGGGACCGAGGCCAAAATACCAAAGCCCGCGACATTAATAATGATGCCCCCCGCTTCTACGGAAAGAACTGGCCCTCTAATTTCCCGAATCATAGGAACAGTCTACAGGTAACAGGGGACAGGTAACAGAGTATAGGGTGCAAGTTGCGTTTCCGGCTGTTTCCTGTAGGCTGTCTCCTGTTACCTATCTCTATATGGCAATTACTGCTTCAGCAAAAAAAGCACACCGCTCTTCTCTCCGGAAGCGCGCCTTTAACGTTGCTCGCGCAAAGGCAATGAAGTCAGCTACTAAGACCGCCAAGAAAGCCATGACCCCTGAAAGTCTTTCTGTGGCCTATCAGGCAATCGACAAGGCAGTAAAGCGCGGAGTGATTAAGAAAAACCCGGCAGCGCGTAAGAAATCTCGTTTGGTAGCAGAGCTTCGCAAAGCAGGAGCAAAATAAGAAAAACGCGCCCGCTGGCGCGTTTTTCTTTTGGTGCTTCTGGCAGGAATCGAACCGGCATTTGCTCCTTCGGAGGGAGCTGTCCTATCCATTGAACGACAGAAGCGTTGGGGGAGTTATAGCACTTGAGCAAGACAATGTAATTCTTTTAATTTTTACGAGTGTACGCAATCCGGCAGTTAAAGAGACATTCGTACCCAACGGCAAAACTTCCGCCCGCAGCAAAGTGAAAAAGAAACTCTTCAATAGGAACTCCTGCCCAGAGCAAACCAGAGAGCACAGAGAGATTCCATGTAGATTCTATATATCCGGGGAACAGAGCATTGGTTGCTGCAAGAATTCCCACGGCGAGTAACCCCATAAGGAGGCCGTTTGTGAAGGCAAGTCTAAAAAAAGATGGGTGAAAAATCACAAGGACCACAACGGGGACAAGCAGTGCGATAGTCGTTGTGTAGATAATGTTGATTGACGTTCCATACGTAAGAACAAGGTACGCAAGAATTCCGGCGACGAGAGAAATTCCACAAATCGCCATAGATTTTAGGGTTCTACTATGAGGTGTACATATAAAACGGCGGTTTATTAGGTACAAATACAACACGCTTCCAACTCCTCCATAGAAAAAAGAAGCGAGCAGAAAATCTTCAACCCCTATCAGTCCTCCGAAGATGGGAAATACATACGTCGGAGTCCAATATTCTCCGACGTATAGAAATTGGGTAATGCCAAAAAACCCAACAATTCCTGACATGATAAGCATTTCTTTACGTAAGTCTTTGCGCAAAGTAAAGGCAATGGCCCAAACGAGAAACGCGACTATACAAAGAAACAGGTATACGAAACGGTATTCTTGCATGGAGACAGAATAGCAGGAGAATTTTGGCGCAAAGTGTGCATAGAATCTTTTGTGGTCACAAGTAAATGTTCTGTCGACACAGAACATTTCTCGCGACCCCGCCTCGTGGTTTTCTCCGCTGAGAAAACATCACTGCGGCTAGCACAAAAGCAGAAAGCCTGCCGAAGGGCAGGCGTTTCTGTCTTTTGTGCTCCCGGTAGGAATCGAACCTACATTACAAGCTCCGCAAGCTTGCGTCCTATCCATTGAACGACGGGAGCGAGTGAGGTCACCATAACACAATGCTCTTGTGTTATGGTGCGCCGAACGAGTGATCCGTATCCTCCCTCTGGAGGGATACGGGAGCAATATAGAACTTCTAGACTCTAGCGTTTACGACTCGTATTCGCAACTAAAGCTTAAACAGCTCAACGATACTATCGAAGTTTGAGTGTTCGTGACGGCCTTCCGGAACATGTTCAAGTACGTGTTGATATATTTCGTCTAAGTCGTGGTCGTGTATGGGAATAAGTAGATGAGGAGCGAGAAAGTGCTTTGTCTTTATGGAAAGGGAAGGGGGAAGCTTTTCGTCCGCGTACTCAAGAATAGAAAATGAGAGCATGTTTTTAAATGCATAAAAGTTTCCGTCTATCGCAATACCGTCTCCTGTAAGAGAGAAGCGATGAACGCGCGGATGCTTAGCAGCATGAATTGCAATGGCAAATGCTGCAGTTACCACCAAGACCGCAAGCAGAACATTGTTGAAGAGGAGTGAAGCTATTGTGGCGCCGGTTGCGATAATGCCAAGCGCCCAATACCAATCGGCGCTTTTGTCTTCAAAGCGGTATTCAGAACCTTCCCATGCAAAGAGCGCATGTTGATGCATAGGAATATGATAGCACTAGGGAATAGGTGGGGAGGTGGTTCGGTCACAAATAATGGTTCGTCGTCACTCACCATTTTTGCGACCCCGACTCGCGACCTGTTCTGCTGAACAGGTGCCCGCTCCGTCTTTCGAATCTCACCTCCTCGCGCAAAAACATAGTCGCCGACAGCTTGCGCTGTCGGCTCCTTGTTTTGCGGAGGAGGTGAGATTCGAACTCACGGTCCCTTGCGAGACTCCTGTTTTCAAGACAGGTGCGATAGACCACTCTGCCACTCCTCCGTACGAAGAGATATACCATACTATATAAACTCTGGTAGCATGCGCACATGCGCTATCTTGGAATTGACTATGGCACGAGCAAAGTCGGCGTCGCACTCTCGGACGAAGCAGGAACCATGGGATTTCCACGCGAGGTGTTTAAAAACGACGAACATCTTTTAGATACGCTCACCGAGCTGATACAACAACAGCAAGTGGGTGGTGTTGTGTTCGGGGAATCAGTTGATTTTTCAGGAAGTGGTAATCCGGTGCTTGGAAAGGCGCATGCGTTTGCAAATCGTCTTCAAGAAAAAACCAATGTGCAGATTTTTTGGGAACCAGAAATGTTTACCACACAACTCGCCAAGCGCGGACTCTCTGGCGAACATCCCCAGCATAAAGAAAATGTGTCGCGCGTGCGAACAGGAGGAGACGAAGAGTCACGTCATACCGATGCGTCTGCAGCTGCACTCATTCTTACCAGTTTTCTTTCTCATCATGATCGAGCCTAATACAGAATCTACAGAGCCCGTAGTGCCAACTTCTCCAAAGATTTCAATAGACGACCTCTCTAAAATAGAAGTGAGTGTGGGTACGGTGCGTACGGCAGAGCGCGTTCCAGAGACAGACAAGCTTATTAAATGCACGGTAGATTTCGGAGAAGAAAGTGGCCCACGAACTATTGTTTCTGGAATTGCGGAATATGTGAGTGAACCAGAAGAACTTGTGGGGAAACAATTTGCGTACGTCACCAATCTTGCGCCACGGACCATTAAAGGAATTGAAAGTAACGGCATGCTCTTTGCAGTTGGAGAAGGAGAGACGTTTGCGTTTCTCACACCAAGCAAACCAGTTCCCCCAGGAACAACCGCCCACTAAGTACATCGGCGCGCGCGACGCGTTATACTTTATGTAATGGCATCTGTTCTCTCGCGATTTCTCCGTGTTGAACTTGCACCACCGTCGTACCTTTTGCCTCCCGCAACAGGTATTGATATCTCTACGAGTGGTATTAAGGTCGCGGTACTCCGTGAGCGGGTTTCAGGACTTGAACTGTCCTATGTTGCCGAAGAGCCACTTCCTCTTGGCACCGTGACCGGAGGAGAGATTACCGACCGACCAGCAGTGGTGAAAGGTCTCCTGGTGCTCGCCAAGAAACACCGTATACGGCATGCCACCATTGCGCTCCCTGAGTCGCGCGGGTACCTGTTTGAAGCTGATGCTGTTGGAAAAACACCATCTGCATGGCGGTCTGCGCTAGAACAAAAATTAGACGAATACGTCCCACTCCCTCCAAGCGAGGTGGCGTTTGATTTCACCCCGCTTCATGTAGAAGCAGAGCAAGCGCATGTAGTTGGGGTAGGGTACGCACGACGCGTTGTCGAGGAATCGCTTGCTGCGCTCGACGAAGCAGGTATTGAAGTTACCGCAATTGAAAGTGAAACATTTGCACTTCCGCGCACCCTTCTTCCTAAAGGGAACACAGAGACCGTTCTCATTATTGATATTGGGAAGACGACGACCAAGCTGATGGTGGTAACGAAACGCATACCACGTTTCGTTACCACCTTTGACGTGGGTGGCCACGCACTTACGACCGCTATTGTGAAGCATCTCGGTGTTTCCGAAGAGGAAGCAAAGAAAGTGAAAGCAGAGAAGGGTATCGTGGCTGGAGCAGGGAGTGAAGAATATCTTGCGGCCATGCTTTCTACCGTTGCGGTTATTCGTGAAGAAATAGTACGCCGTCTTGAGTACTGGCAGACTCGCCCTGACGCCGGACCTTCGGCAGAACCCGTGACTCGTGCCATTCTGGTCGGAGGAAACGCAACAGTACTTGGTCTTCCTGAATATCTGGAAGCGTCTCTTAAAATTCCAGTAGAACTTGGAGACGTGTTTGCAAACTTTGCGCCAAAGGAGGTTTGGCTTCCACCACTTGAATACACCGAGTCACTTGCGTATGGAACTGCCATTGGCCTTGCGCTTCGTTCATATGTCCACTGAACTTACTAACTTACTTCCGCGCGAACGTGTGCGCACCCTCGAGCGAGGATACTTTTTCCGTCTTGCCACTGTCGGTCTTTTCTTTCTAGTGATACTTATCGGTATACACGCAGCACTTCTTATCCCTACGTACTGGTATACAAAAGAGCAGGAGTCGCTTGCTCGCAATCGCCTTGCTGAACTTTCACAGGAGCGTGCGGAAGCAGGTTTTGAAGACTTAGCTGTTCGCATGAACACGTTCACTGAACGTGCAGGACAGATAGAAGCACTGGCGCGCACTCCTTCCGCCTCCGACGCCGTGCGTGGAGTACTCGCGCTTCCGCTTGAGGATATTACACTTACGTCGTTTACGTATGCACCACCAAACAGTGACGGCACTGGAGGTCGTATGACCGTGGTCGGAACCTCAAAAACGCGTGAGGCACTTCGTGCGTTTGATTCCTCGCTCTCCTCACTTTCTTTCGTTTCTTCTACCGATTTACCACTTTCTGCATATGCAAAAGAGAGTGATATTCCGTTCTCTATCTCATTGTCTCTTACGTACACGTCTCCATGAACCGTCGCGCACTCATCAACTTCAGCATTGTGCTCATTCTTACGCTCGTAGTAGTGGGCGTGTACGTGGCTTGGTACATAACTCTGCAAAAACAGGGAAGAGAAGTCGCCACACTTCTGAGTGATATTGCACGTATAGAGCAAGAGAACGTCTCGTTTGAAGAGACAAAAGGATTGGCAGAAGCGCTCGCAGAAGATGAAACAGCACTCGCTGAATATTTTGTTGCACCTGATGACATTGTGCAGTTTCTTGAAACACTAGAGGGCACGGGCGACACACTTGGTAGTTCTGTTGAGGTGGTGTCAGTGACCGGTAGTGCAGGGGGGGATGCAACACGTGCGACTCTCTCACTCTCCATTACTGGTTCTTTTTCTGCGGTCATGCGTACCCTTGGTGCATTTGAATATGGACCTACAGACATGCGCCTTGTTGCACTGACACTTGATGGTACGACACGCGAAGGAGTCTCCCTATGGCGTGCCGCAAGCACGTTCTCCGTAGCGCTTATGCCACAAACGCCATGAAGACCTTGATTGAAAAACTGCGCCTTCGTTTTTCGCATCCGCTTACACCAGACCCAACGCGAGATTGGCTCCTTCTTCTTGGAGGCACCTGTGTAGTGTTCATAGTGAGTCTCTTGTTTACGTTACGCCACTTTTCTACAGCCACGTATCTTGAGTACCAGGTTGCCATGCCAGCGACGAGCACAGAGTCATATCCTGCAGAAGCAGTGCGTACGATTTTTGAAACACGAGCAAGCGAAGCGAAGCGATACCAAGAAGCATATCCGTTTATTGACCCATCGCGTTAGGGAAGCTACCCTCAAAGGGCCTCTATAGCTCAATGGATAGAGCAGCGGACTTCTAAGCCGTTGATGTTGTTTCGATTCCAGCAAGAGGCACCAAGTAGAATATTGAGAAAGCTATGCACATAATCAAAGCACAGGCCTAGGTGGTGTAATTGGTAGCCACGCTACGTTCAGGTCGTAGTGCTCGCGAGGGCATGGAGGTTCGAGTCCTCTCCTAGGCACCGTGAACACGTTAGTTTTTATACTAAATCTCCCTTGGACCATCATTGGTCTTTTGTACGCGCTCGTTTCTTTCCCACGAGCAGTTGAGCTCCGTGCATGGGTAATTATTATTTCCATACGCTCGTTTTGGTGGACCAAACCCTTCCCGCACCTACGCAATGCGCGCGGTATGGCAATAGGGCATGTCGTGCTCACGTCACGCCAGTCTACCCCTCTTGATGTTGCGCATGATGTGTTCCATGTACAGCAGGCACGACGGTTACCTTTTATTTTCCCGATACTGAACACTCTTGAACTATTACGAAAGGGATACAAGAATAATCGGTTTGAAAAAGAAGCATATGAAAAAGTAGGGAACACGTATAACGAGCCTCACTGAGAACGGTTGACGTTCACCTGCCTTCGCTTTGGAGTCCTCTAGCGCCACTACAAAACAATAGTCGCCGAACGCTTTCGCGTTCGGCTCCTTTGTTTTGTGGGCGCTAGAGGACTCGAACCTCTGACCTACCCGGTGTAAACGGGTTGCTCTACCAACTGAGCTAAGCGCCCAATGGTGTATGTTTACCACATGAAGCGTTTAGAAGCGATTGTTGAAGGAAAGGTGCAGGGGGTAACGTACCGGGAGTTTGTGGCGCGAGTCGCCAAGAGGCTTCATCTGGTTGGCGAGGTTGAAAATCTTTCTGACGGTACGGTGCGCGTGGTTGCGGAAGGAGAAGCAACCCTTCTTGATGCACTTGTAACAGAACTTGCGCGCGGGCCTTTCTTTGCAGACGTACGGAACGTTTCCACTTCTTTCACGGGAGCACACAAAGAGTTTACGGATTTTACGATTCACCGCTAAGCGCGCCCGCAGGAAGTAATTTGACATATTTTATAATATGTGTGCATAGTCTGTTCGGACGCACGGATGCGTTCGCTAAGGACAAGAGGTTCCAATGTCAGCGCTTGCTCGTCCCATCACTTTCTCCGCTCCGGAGGAAGTCGAAGACGAACTGCCGGAGGTCTCACAGAACAGAAGGACCAAATCGTCGCCCGTCGAGGCGACCTTCAATCTTCTCATCGGCGATACCGCAATCGTCGTCAGCTTCGAGAAGTACGGCGTGCGGGTGAACAACCAGCGCGTCTATCTGGCCGGAACGGAACAGCGACTGCTCGCTTTCTTGTGCGAGAACGTCGGCCGTCTCTGCACGAAAGAGATGATCCTCAAACATCTCTATGGCGACCGCGGGAAAGAACCGGAGATGAAGATCATCGACGTCTTCATCTGCAAGCTTCGCCAGAAGTTCAGGCCGACTGCTCTTTCCGGCGCCATCAATACGGTCTGGGGACGTGGCTACGTGCTCGGCGAGTACGTGACCACACCCCAGCTCGTCGGGCCGGCGGATACCTCTAGGCGTGTGCCTGGTCCCGGCGGGCAAGAAATCGGAATCACCGATCTTCCGTCTCCCGGACTCGCGCGCTGGGTTATCCGGCAGAAGGCGACGCTTGTCTGCGCCTTCACCAACGGCCTGCTCTCTCGCGAGGAGATCAGCCAGCGCTATCCGAGCCTCTCGAGCGCAGAGCTCGAGGAGTGGTGTGTGCTCTACCAGCGCCACGGTGTGAAGGGTCTGCGGACCACACGCCTCCAGAACTACCGCTAGTCGTCACAACTGGTGACGGCTAGGAACGAAGCAAGGGGCTGGCATCTGTTGCCAGCCCCTTTGTCTATTTGTATTCGTACGTTCATGTCGTAGGGTACAGCTATGGAACTTCCTATCATTTACGAAGACGACCAACTGGTCGCGGTTGATAAGCCGGCCGGCGTCATGGTGCACCCGGACGGTCGCAACACAGAAGAGACGGTAAGTGATTGGTTTTTAAAACGATACCCAGAAGCGGGTGGAGTGGGTGAGACACAGCGCTTGCCTAACGGCACGGAAATTTCTCGCCCCGGCATCGTGCATCGTTTGGATAAGGAAACATCAGGAGTACTAGTTCTCGCCAAGACTCCCGAAGCGCATGCGCTTTTGAAAGAAGCGTTTCAGGAAAGAGACGTAAAGAAAACATACCTCGCCTTTGTGTACGGCAGTCCCAAAGAACAGAAGGGCGTTATAGATTTTGATATTGGGCGTTCTCGGAAGGATTTTCGTTTACGGTCAGCACAGCCAAAAGCAAAAGGCACACTGCGCGAAGCACTTACGCGCTATGAAGTAGTAGCAGAGACAAATGACGAAGCCTACGCTCTGGTGAAAGTAATGCCAGAGACTGGGCGCACACATCAGATACGAGTGCACCTGAAAGCGATACATCATCCAGTCGTAGGAGACGCACTCTATGCTCCAAATCGTTCGCATACGCTCGGTTTCTCCCGCATGGGTCTTCATGCGTATGAGCTAGAACTCCCATCCTCGTTTGGTAGCCGAGTGCTTAGAAGTCCGCTCCCTGAAGCATTAAAAGAAGCCCTTTCTCTCTTTGTGGGGGAGACGGAGGTATTTGCTGCTCGTACCGCCTCGTGATAGAGTGCGGCGACCTATGAACAGCGTTATTACTCCGGTTCCTACCGAAGAGCGTACTAAACTTGGCGTCCGCCCGGGCGACACGGTGCGCGTACATCAGAAGATTGTAGAAAAGGGCAAGACTCGTACCCAGGTATTTGAGGGTCTTGTTATTGCGGTGAAGCACGGCACTGAAGCAGGTGCGACGTTTACTGTCCGCGCCACCATGTCAGGTATTGGCGTAGAGCGTATTTTCCCACTTTTCGCTCCTTTTATTGAAAAGATTGAGATTGTGAAGCGCTCAAAAGTTCGTCGCGCAAAACTCTACTTCATTCGCGAAAAGGTTGCTCGTGAAGTGAAGCGCCAGCTCCGCAACATGCGCCTGATGGGTGTTTCAACCGATGATTTCAAGGTGGAAGAGAAACCTGAAGAGGTGGTTGTTCCTGCAGAAGTTGAAACTCCTTCCAAAGTTACTGCTGAAACTACTCCAGCTCCAGAAGCTGAAGTTACTGCAGAGGAGAAAAAAGAGGAAACTCCGGTTGCGTAACGGTGAGTTGAATAAAAGGGAAGAGCTCGCTATAGTAAGCGAGCTCTTCCTTTATGGGG
>CAYMZP010000022.1:0-13027 GCA_964395025.1 uncultured Candidatus Saccharibacteria bacterium | reverse complement strand
TCTCGTGCATGAGTTTGGGCACTTTGTGGCAGCGAAACTCTTTGGTATGCGCGTGGATGAGTTTGGTATTGGGTATCCGCCCAAGGCGGTAGGGTGGAAACGGGGAGAAACGGAATACACACTGAACTGGCTTCCGTTTGGTGGCTTTGTCAAAATTTATGGTGAAGACGGAACTGAAGGCGCACCACCTGCGCGCTCTTTCGCAAGCAAGCCTCGCATACAGCAAGCACTTGTTTTGGTGGCAGGTATAGGGATGAATCTGCTTTTTGCCTATCTCATTCTTTCCTTCACGCTTACGCTCGGCATGGCACGTGCACTCACCACTGAAGAAGCACTTCGTGCAGAAGATGCAGTATTGGTTATTTCCGCAGTACTCCCAGACTCTCCAGCGGAAGAGGCAGGGATAGTGCGTGGAGACACGGTCCAGAGCATAACGTCCGGTGAATACACATTCACTGGTGCTGATGCAGATGCATTCACTGCGTTTGTAGCAGAAGCCGAAGGTGCTATGGAGGTGGTGGTAGAGCGAGCAGGAAAAGAGGTGGTACTTACCGCAACACCACAAGCGGGCATCATTGATTCAGACCCTACACGCCTTGCGCTTGGTGTAGGCATTGCTCCTGTGGGTATGGTGCCGGTACCGTTCTACCAAGCTCCGATTGATGGCGCAGTACTTACGTGGGAACTCACGAAAGAAACGGCACGCGGACTCTTCTACTTCTTTGCTGGCCTCCTCACGTTCTCTGCCGACCTTTCTCAAGTTTCAGGGCCAGTTGGCATTGCAGGGGCAGTGGGGGATGCAGGTGCATCCGGCATAGTGCCACTTCTTACGCTCACGGCAATTATTTCTATAAACCTTGCACTCATAAACCTTCTACCATTTCCTGCGCTTGATGGCGGACGACTACTCTTTGTGGCGATTGAAGCAGTGATGCGCCGGCCTATTCCGCACGGTGTTTCAAACGCACTAAACTTCGGCGGGTTTGCACTCCTTATCCTCCTGATGCTGGTGGTGACAGCGAGCGACGTATTTAAATTGTTCGCCTAACTATAAATGCAGTACAGGGCCACTCGTGTGAGTGGCCCTGCGTAGTCCTAGAACATTCGGGAGAAGCTCTAGTCGTCCGGCGGAATTGGCTTGTGGGCGATGATGAGGGTGATGCCCATAGTGATGAGGATGATGCCGACGATAGCACCAGCAATCATCCACCGAGGGTCAGGCTTCTCGCCAAACCAAGAAAAGAGCTCAAAGAAGTCGAGCCCGAATCTTGTTAGTTCACCCGAAAGTCCAAGTCCGCTGTACACGACGATGAGCCCGAGAGCCACCACTATCCCACCAAGGTAAGGTTCCATGGTGTCAGTAGGCTTCGGATTCTCTTTTTTCTGCACGGTTTTCTCCCCTGTGCATGCCACTGTGGCGAATCATATTGTATCACTATTTGTATAAATGTCAATTCTCTGCACGTACACGCGTTCCTGTCCTCGCACTTACTCGCGCAAATCGGTATACTGTGCGCATGAGGCAGTCACAGCTTTTTACGAAAACGCGTCGTGAGGCGCCAAGCGACGAGACGGCAAAAAATGCACAGCTCCTTATTCGTGCAGGTTTTGTGCACAAAGAAATGGCAGGGGTGTATGCGTACCTACCTCTTGGTCTTCGTGTGCTTGAAAACATAAAGCGTATTGTGCGTGAGGAGATGAATGCGGTGGGCGGGCAAGAAATGATTATGACCTCGCTTCAGCGCAAAGAACTTTGGGAGAAAACTGACCGCTGGGACGACGAGAAAGTAGACGTATGGTTTAAGTCAAAACTTCTCGCTGGTGGTGAGGTAGGTTTCGGATGGTCTCACGAAGAGCCAATTACGGAAATGATGACGCAGTATCTTTCAAGCTACCGCGATCTTCCGGTATACGCATACCAATTCCAAACAAAATTGCGCAATGAACTTCGTGCAAAGTCCGGCATTATGCGTGGCCGTGAATTTGTGATGAAAGACATGTATTCGTATACCAAAGATGCCGAAAGTCACAAAGCATTTTATGACGCAGTGATTACGGCATACCACAATGTGTTTGCGCGCGTAGGACTCGGCGAAAAAACGTTTCTTACCTTTGCTTCAGGTGGTGCATTCACTGAGTTTTCTCATGAATTTCAGACGCTTTCTGACTTGGGTGAAGATACGGTGTATTTGCATCGTGGGAAAAAGATTGCCATCAATCAAGAAGTGCTTCGTGATGATGTCCTCGAAAAGCTTGGTGTTTCGCGTGGTGACCTTGAGGAAGTTAAAACAGTAGAAGTCGGAAACATCTTTGATTTTGGTGGTACAAAATCAGAGCAGTTAGGACTCTTTTACACAAACGAAGAAGGAAAGAAAACCCCGGTACACCTTGGCTCATACGGTATTGGCATTACCCGTCTCATGGGTGTCATTGTGGAAGCATTTGCAGATGAAAAGGGAATGGTGTGGCCGAAAGAAGTAGCACCTATGCGCTTCCACATTCTTAACCTACTTCCGAACGACCCTGCTGCTACTGCGTTTGCAGATGCGCTCTATGCAGAGCTTGGGGCAGATGCGCTCTACGACGACAGGGACATACGTGCAGGAGAGAAGTTTGCAGACAGCGATTTGATGGGTCTTCCGTGGCGCGTGAATGTCGGAAAAGAAACTGCTTCAACGGGAATGGTGGAGCTTGTAGATCGCGCGACAGGGAAAATGGAAAAAGTATCTCGGGACGTATTACTTTCTTTCGCTCATGGATAGTACGCGCTCTACTACCGCACCGTGTGCACTGCGCGTCCTCGGAAACGAGGCCGAGAGTTCCTCCGGTCGCTCGCACACACGGTGCGGTGTTTTCTCCTGATATGGCTAAGAAACCGAAACTTTCAAAGAGCTCTCTGTTTTCTACCGACATCGGTATTGACCTTGGTACGGCAAATACCTTGGTGTATGTGCGTGGGCGTGGAATTATTCTCACGGAGCCTTCGGTGGTGACCGTGAATGATAAAACGGGTCAGGTGGTGGCAATAGGTAAGGAAGCGAAAATTATGCTTGGAAAGACACCACCCCATGTGCGTGCTGTGCGCCCTCTTTCTCATGGGGTGATTTCTGACTTTGAAGTAACGCAGGAACTCCTTGCCTATATGATTCGTAGGGCACATGGCGATCGTGCGCGTCTTTTTGGTCCTCGTATTGTGGTTGGTGTACCAACGGGTGTTACAAACGTGGAGAGCCGTGCAGTGCGTGATGCTGCGCTTAGTTCCGGTGCACGTGAAGTGTATATCGTAGAAGAGCCGGTAGCGGGTGCAATTGGTGCAAAACTTCCGATTCATGACGCAGTGGGTACTATGGTGCTTGATATTGGTGGAGGTACTACCGATATTGCGGTGATTTCGCTTGGTGGCACCGTAGCAAGTAAAAGTTCACACGTTGCGGGAGACCGTTTTAATCAAGACATTATTGACTATGTGCGAAGCGAGTTTCAGCTTGCAATAGGAGAGAAGACTGCGGAAGAGGTGAAGGTGGCTATTGGTGCAGTTCTTTCACTTGAAACTCCGCTCTTTAAAACGGTGCGTGGACGAGACCTTGCAACCGGACTTCCGCGAGAAATTGTGCTTACTGACGCGCATGTGCGAGAAGCGCTTGCGTCTTCACTCGATTCTTTAATGGAGGCAATGAAAGAGGTGATAGAGAAAACTCCGCCAGAACTTCTCTCAGATGTGCTTGAGCGTGGTGTAACGGTATTTGGTGGAGGAGCACTCTTGCGTGGTCTTCCGGAACTTCTTTCAAAAATGCTTGGTGTGCCGGTGCACGTATCCACTGACCCGTTGACCGCCGTGGTACGCGGAACCGGTATTATTACGGAAGACCCGCGCCCATGGTCAGGGGTATTTATGCATGAAGAAATTATCTTACCGAAGGCATAACGCACTTTTCTCCTCACGCACACGCGTTGTTACTGCGTTTTTTGGTGTCCTGCTTCTCGTGGGGATTGCGCTTCGTTTTATTGCCCCCTCTTTCTTTTTTTCTCTCTCGAAGCCGTTTTTCGCATTTGGAAATGGTGCAACTGTTTTTGTGCAAGGCATCACGCATACATTTGGCTCTGGGCCAGCACTCCATGCGCGCATTACGGCTCTAGAGGGAGAGGTACGCGCGCTTTCAAATGAAAACACCACTCTTCGTGCAGGACTTGCAGACGCAAATGCACTTACCGCTTCCGACGTTCCTTCCCGTATCGTGGGAGTAATTGCACGACCACCCCTTTCGCCATATGATGTGCTTATTATTGCCGGAGGAGTAGAAGAAGGTGTGGTGGCAGGTGCACTGGTAACAGGAGAAGGAGGGGTACCACTTGGCACCGTGAGTGCTTCATACGCACATACGGCACACGTACTTTTGTACTCACAATCTGGGCGCGTAACCGAGGGTTGGGTAGGAGAAACACGCATCCCGGTGACCGTAACGGGGAAAGGGGGTGGAGTGTTTACGGCAGAAGTACCGCGTGACGTAGAGGTGGTGCAGGGCGATGTGGTCTATCTCCCCGGCCCTGGCGCACTACCGGTAGGTCGTGTGGAAGCAATAGAAGAAGACGCTTCTTCTCCTTCTGCACTACTTCGTATTGCACCTCTTGCAAATATATTCTCTCTTTCAAGTGTGCGTGTGATGCTAGCGCCATGATGGGACACGCACTACGTATTGGCACCATACTACTCGCACTTCTTGCTCCATTCTTTTTTCCGTACCCAGTTACACTCATTCTTTCTTTCGTAGGAGGGGTTATTTTTTCACCTCTCAGCATCATTGTAGGTGTCTCTTTGGACTTACTTTATGGAACATCGGTTCTACCAGTCCACACGCTTATTGGGTGTGGTATTGCGCTCGTCACGTTTTTCGTGCGCCGATTCATTAAAGCGCGTATCATGACCGCATGATGTTTTTTGGCCGTAGAAGAAAGAAAAGAAAGGGTGGGGGAGAACTCGCTCCGGAAGATATTTTCCTTGATTCTTCAAACCTACCCAACTTTGACCAAGGACGCCTTGAAGGACGCCTTGAAAGACCGGTTGGTGAGCGTACGTACGTGGTGATGACGGTAGTGTTTCTCGTTGCACTCCTTGGTCTCATTGGACAGGCAACGAAGCTACAGATAGTGCAGGGCACATCCTATGCTGCACAGAGCGAACGCAACCGCTTACGTACGGAAACTATTTTTGCAGAACGCGGTGCCATACTTGACCGCACCGGTGCCCCGCTTGTTGAAAATACGCGTTCGGAAGATGGATTTGTAAAGCGCGTATATGAAGCGCCTGGTTTTTCCCACCTGCTTGGCTACGTGTCGTACCCAAAAAAAGATTCTTCAGGAAGATTTTATGACCTTGAGCTTACCGGTCTTGCCGGCGTGGAGTCAGCGTTTGATGCTGTGTTGAAAGGGGAGAACGGTCGTAAGCTCATAGAAGAAAATGCACTCGGAGAAGTGCAGTCTGAAGGAGTGGTGGTACCACCTCTGCCAGGAACAGATCTCATGCTCTCAGTTGATATGCGAGCGCAAAGCGCGTTTGCGAAAGCGGTTGCTGAACTGGCTGATCGCATTCCGTATCTTGGAGGTGCTGCGGTACTGATGGATATTGAAACGGGAGAATTACATGCGCTTGTTTCGTATCCTGAGTACGATCCAAATATTCTTTCGGAAGGGCAGGATGGCGAAACCATTGCAGAATATGCCGTTGACGAGCGTCGCCCGTATCTTGATAGGGCAGTAGCAGGTCTCTATACTCCAGGTTCAATCGTAAAACCAATCATCATTGCAGGTGCGATTGATGCCGGTGTGATTACACCCGCAACCACCATTGTCTCTGAAGGACAGATTTCCATACCGAATCCATATGACCCTGACAATCCAAGCATTTTTCGTGACTGGAAAGCGCATGGTGCAACGGATGCACGAGGGGCTATCGCAGTTTCATCAGACGTATATTTCTATGCCATTACTGGCGGATACCGCGACCAGGTGGGGCTAGGGATAGAAGCGCTCGCGAAGTGGTACAAAACATTTGGTTTCGGAACCAAAACAGGTGTTGAGCTTGAAGGTGAAGCGGAAGGTTTTATTCCCACACCATCTTGGAAAGAAGAGACGTATGACGAACCGTGGCGTCTCGGAAATACGTACCACACGGGTATTGGGCAGTATGCGATGCAGGTTACACCGCTTGAAGCGGTACGAGCGGTTGCCGCGATTGCAAACGGAGGAAAACTCATTACGCCAACGGTGCGCACAGGTGAAATGCCACGAGGTGAGTCTCTCGCTGTTTCGCAAGAAGCGCTCAAAGTTGCGCGCGATGGTATGCGCGAAAGCGTATCGTACGGTACGTCTGTTGGTCTGAATGACCTTTCGTTTGTAGATATTGCAGCAAAAACAGGAACCGCACAGCTTGGAGCGAAAAATGAGTGGTACAACTCATGGGCGGTAGGGTTTTTCCCATACGAAAAACCACGCTACGCCTTTGCAGTTGTCATGGAGCGGGCACCTGCCGGTACATCTATTGTTGGTATATACGTCTTGCACCAAGCACTGTCTGAACTCAATCAAACAGCTCCGGAGTATTTTACGAGCGAGTAGCTTTGTAAGTGATACGTATACGTTTTCCCGAGCTACTTTCTAGCGGTTCATAGGTACCGCGTATTTTTGCACCATTGTCTTCTTCAAGTTCAATATGGCCTCCCGCAAAATAGTGGACTCGTAGCGAACGACCATCGGGCAGGGTGACACGCTCTGGAATACCATCCGGCCACGAAAATTCAAACATAACATTCCGCATAGTCTCACTCTGATGCGGAGTAGTTCTGTCCATGGGCGAGACATCGTGTGCTTCAAGAGTCATACGACGCATTGTACCATTCGCAGAAACTGTGGATTGACGGGATGGCAGGTACCCGTACAATAGGCCAAACCACTAAGGTACTTACATGACCGACCAGGAAACTATCGTCTCGCAAGAGAAATTTGATGAGATGGTAAAAGAGCTTGAACACTTGAAAACCGTTCGTCGCACGGAAATTGCGAAGAATCTTGAGTATGCTCGCTCGCTTGGCGACCTCTCTGAAAACGCAGAATACCAGGAAGCGCGCGAACTACAGGCCGCAACGGAAGAGCGGATACGAAAGCTTGAAGAATTGGTGAAGCGTGCACACATCATGACTGACGGTAAAAAGAAAGATGTCGTTGGTTTTGGTTCTACCGTGAGCATCAAAAAAGAGGGAAGTAGCGAAGCGCACGAGTACACCATCGTGGGTTCAGAAGAAGCAGATATGCGCGCACGAAAACTCTCACACGTCTCTCCACTTGGTGCCGCGCTTATGGGAAAGAAAAAAGGAGATACATTTACGTTCTCTACACCAAACGGTAAGCAAACCTATACGGTACAGAAGGTTTCATAAGCTTTTTGGTAAAGATGCAGAAAGGGCGGCCTGTTGGGGCCGCCCTTCGGTGTATTCGGGGTTTCGGTTCTAGTCGTCACTGCACCGGTTGCGCCACATTTGCCGTGCCTTGCGTTCAGCAGCTTCCGGATTGATGGCGCGGAGCGCCATCAAGTCGTCAACATCTGTTTGCGCAGTAGGCGCACGGAAGGGTGACCGAGCATGCACGCGTTGCGGGTCCGGATTCTCAGGAAGTTTTGTCCTAAGCTCAGGCTCCTTTGTCATAGTTTTCTTCTCCCTCTAGGCCTATGGTCTTACTACAGATCTGTACTTCGCCAAACGCGAAGCGGGTCTCTTGGCCGTTTCTGGTCAAGGACCCGCTTCAAATTTCTTCTTTTTGCTACCGAGGAGAAATCTCAAGCGGAACCTTGACCTTCTGACGAAGGACGAGGTGAATGAGTCCGGTAAGAATGGTACCCACTTGATTCATTGAAATACCATACGCCTCCTCACGAATTCCGTCAAAGGCTCTCGTCCCAAACGTGTGTGGATAAGTGTGGGCTCTGGTGGGGCAAAGTGGCATATAATGCTATACCAGTGGGATGAAGTGGGAATACCTACTCTTGTCCTCAAACCCCCCTTATGTTCATCGGAGAATACCGCCACAGCTTTGACGCAAAGAACCGTATTTCGGTTCCCGCAAAGTTCCGCAAGGAGCTCGGTTCTTCGGTGGTGGTCACGCGCGGTTTTGATAAG
This sequence comes from uncultured Candidatus Saccharibacteria bacterium, assembly GCA_964395025.1. Lineage (GTDB taxonomy): Bacteria > Patescibacteriota > Minisyncoccia > Phycocordibacterales > Phycocordibacteraceae > C7867-001. Next base: position 4,862 of record CAYMZP010000022.1, on the reverse strand, counting down.
TGTTTGTTTGTGTATCCAAAGAGTGCATGGAAAGTGCGTGCAGCAGAAATGGCAAAACACTCTATGGGAAATGCTGCAGGTCGTGGTCTTGCGCGCCTCATGCTCGCAGGCGCTTCAGAAGCAGAAGTAGATTCTGCAGGACGTGTACTTGTTCCTGACTACCTCAAATCATTCGCAAATCTTTCCTCCAAAGGGGTGATTGCAGGTGTGTCTGATCGTGTAGAAATCTGGGACGAAAAAGCATGGGAGACCTACACCGAAAATATTGAACGTGACGCAGACCAGTTTGCGGAACGACTTTCTGCATAGCCTATGACTTCTTCTCTTACTTCACCGGTACTTTCCGCAACGTCTCCTACCACGAGTCACGAGACGGTGTTTTTAAAGGAGGCGGTAGATGCGCTCGCGCTCACACCGGCTTCGGTTGTTGTAGATGCAACGCTTGGTGGTGCAGGACATTTCAGAGAAATATATCAACGTCTTGGCACTGAAGGCACGCTCATTGGTATTGATGCAGACGAAGATGCACTTGCACGCGCACGCGCGTTTCTCGCGAAAGAAGTATCAGGGCCAACGACGCATCTTTTCTGTGGAAACTTTCGCGAGCTAGACACGTTCCTTGATACGGTTTCTCTTGGAAACATAGACGCGATTCTTTTTGATCTTGGATGGAGCGCGTTTCATCTCTCACGCGGGCGCGGTTTTTCATTCCAAAAAGACGAACCGCTTGTTATGACATACGGCGAACCGGATGGTAAGACCACCGCTGCTGACTTACTCAACGTCGCAAGTGAGGAAGCCCTTTCAGACATGCTTTTCTCTCTTGGTGAAGAGCGTTTTGCACGCTCAATTGCACGGGGCATTGTAGAGGCACGCAGAGAGAAACCAATTAAAACGACGCAGGAGTTGGTAGCGATTGTAGAAGCTTCTACACCTGCTTGGTATCACCACCGCCGTATCAACCCAGCAACGAAAACATTCCAAGCACTTCGCATTGCAGTGAATGATGAACTGGGTGCAGTTCGTGACGGCATTGCGACGGCACTCGAACGACTTTCTGAGGGAGGTCGCATTGCCGTTATCACATTCCACAGCATTGAAGATCGCGTCGTGAAGCATGTGTTCCGTGAAGCTGCATACGAAGGAAAAGGAACGCAGGTTACAAAAAAACCTATTGTACCGAGCGGAACGCTCTTGGCAGAAAATCCTCGTGCACGAAGTGCAAAATTGCGTGTGTTTGAAAAACACCTCGTACCAGCCGTATGATCCTTCCTTCTCGTACACTCATGGTTCTCTCTATTGCATGCGCTGTTGTATTTAGCGTGTATGTGCTTTTGGTGCTCACTACCGTATACTTCGCATCCTATAAAACAGAACTCGCTACAGATATACGCGCTCAGGAAGCACGTATGGTAACGCTGGAAACCGAATACTACGCAGCGGTTGGACGCTTGACTGCAAGCGACCCGGAAACACACGGGTTTGTATCGCCAACACAGGTGCGCTACGTGAGTGCGGGAGGTGCACCCGTCTTTACTCGCGCAGGAGAATAGTTCGTATTTGCATGCGTACACAGATTCGCCTTAAACTCCGCATCTTCTCGGGCCTTCTTCTCGCATTCGGGCTTTTACTTATTGTGCGACTGTATTTTGTTCAAATTGTGCATGGGGAAGAATTTTCCATGAAAGCAGAGACACAGTACGAAAACGGAAATGCGCTGTATGACCGAGGAGCAATCTACTTCACGCGCGTAGACGGAACGCTCATGTCGGCAGCTGCACTTGCAACGGGTTTTACGCTTGCGATAGACCCGCGACGTATACAAAATGCCGAAGAGGTATATCAAGCTTTTAATGCCATTACCCCAATTGACCGTGAGTCTTTTTTTGCTTCTGCAGAGAAAAAAGGAGACCCGTATGAAATGATTGCGCAACACATTTCTCAAGCAGACGGGGAAGCGCTCGCGGCGCGTAAATTGCCAGGAGTTATTACCGAGCGTACGCGGTGGCGTGTGTATCCGGCCGGGGAGCGCGCAGCACAGTCTCTTGGTTTCGTGGCATACGACGAGCAAGATGCGCTTTCCGGACGGTATGGACTTGAGCGGTACTACGAAAGCGTTCTCAAACGAACTAACGAAGGTATTTTCAGCAACTTTTTTGCAGAGCTCTTTGTCAATATTGATGAAGCCACAAGCGACGGGCGCACTGCCCGTGAAGGGGATGTGATTACCACTATTGAGCCATTGGTGCAGGAGCGACTAGAGCAAGTGTTAGCAGAAGTAAATGCATCATACGCAAGTCGTATGACCGGCGGAATTATCATGGACCCTAGTACGGGAGAGATTGTCGCGCTTGGTACCTACCCAAGCTTTGACCCAAATGTGTTCCGAGCATCTGATCCTGCACATTTTGGAAATCCATTGGTAGAGCACGTGTACGAGTTTGGTTCCATCATGAAATCACTCACGATGGCCGTTGGTCTTGATTCTGGTGCGGTGAGCCCGAGCACTATGTACGAGGATACGGGTTGTACAACAATGAGTACGAAGCGTTTTTGTAATCACGATTTGAAGGCGCGTGGCATGACACCAATGCAAGATGTCCTATCCTATTCGCTTAACCTTGGTGCAGCGTTCATTGCGCGTCAGGTGGGACAAAAAGCATTTCGTGATTACTTTACGCGACTTGGTTTTGGCACAGAAACCGGTATAGATCTTCCGAGCGAAGTACGTGGCCAAATAAAAAATCTTGACGGTGCGGTTGAAGTTGAGTTTGCCACCGCCTCTTTTGGTCAAGGTATTGCCATATCACCCATTGAAATGGTGCGGGCACTTGGCGTGCTTGCAAATAAAGGTGAGTTGGTCACGCCACACCTTGCCCGTGCCATAAAGCTTGAAAGCGGTCTCACGAAAGAGCTTTCGTGGGGTGACCCGGAGCCAGTTCTTTCTCCTCTTGCAGTAGAAGAAACGACACGCATGTTGGTTACGGTGGTGGACGAAGCGCTCGCTGGTGGTACCGTAAAGATGCCTGACATGTCTATTGCTGCCAAGACAGGTACGGCACAGGTCCCCAGTCCCGAAGGAGGATATGCGACAGGGAAGTATTTCCACTCTTTCTTTGGCTATTTCCCGGCTTTTTCTCCTCGGTTTATTATTCTCCTCTACACGCGCGAGCCACAGGGAGTACAATACGCCTCTGAAACATTGACCCATCCCTTTATGGATCTCGCCCAGTTTCTTATAAGCTATTACGATATTCCACCTGATCGAGCTACGTATGATGAAGTCGCTTCTTAAGTCTCTCGTTGCATTTTTGCTCGCACTTCTTGCGCGAGCTATTTTGGCAAAATACAAACCCACCATTGTGATGGTGACTGGGTCAGTAGGGAAGACGTCCACGAAAGATGCAATTGCTTCCGCGCTTGGCGGACGTTTTCATTTGCGTGCAAGTGAGAAGAGCTATAACAGCGAGTTTGGAGTACCGCTCACCATTATTGGTGCAAAAAATCCGTGGATGAGCGCGTACCAGTGGCTTCGAGTACTTGAAGAAGCGCTTGCGCTCATCATTCTTCCGAGTCACTACCCGAAACTTCTGGTGCTTGAAGTGGGCGCAGACCGTCCGGGTGACTTGGCACGTATTTTGCGTATCGCGACGCCGGATGCTGTGGTGGTGACGCGTCTTCCTGAAGTGCCGGTACACGTAGAAGCATATGCGTCTCCTTCTGCAGTCCGAGAAGAAGAGTTTGCACCCGCGTATGCGCTCCCTGTGGGAGCGCCACTCATTATTTGCGCAGAAGATTCTCATGCAAAAAGTATGGCTGCACGTCTGCCGGCCCGTATCAGCACGTTTGGTTTTTCAAAGGGAGCAGACGTGCATCTGGGCACTCCACACCTTACAAAGAGTGAAAACGGCATTGAAGGCATGCACGCTGAAACTACTACTTCCTCAGGTACTGTCTCTCTTTCTGTACAGGGTGCTATTGGTCGTCCACAGTTGTATGCGCCAGCTGCTGCGCTCGCACTTTCGCGAGCGCTCGGTCTTACTCAACAAGAAGCGATGGAAGGACTTGAGAAATACGTGCCACCTGCCGGTCGATGCCGACTGATACGAGGAAGATACAACTCCATCATTATTGATGATTCATATAACGCATCACCTGCCGCGGTTGAAGAAGCGCTTTCCATACTCAAACAAGTGCCCACCTCAGGGAAACGTATTGCGGTGCTTGGCGATATGCTTGAACTTGGACGCTATTCGGTGGGGGAGCATGAGCGTATTGGGAAAATTGCAGTAGAGGTTGCAGATTTAGTGATTGCCGTTGGGGTGCGTGCTCGTGCGCTTGCGGATGCTGCGCGAACGGTGAAAGGAGAAGAGTTTGTTCGTGCGTATGATGACTCGTTTATTGCAGCAGAAGCTCTTAAAACGGTGATTGGGGAAGGAGACGTAGTACTTATTAAAGGTTCACAAAGTATTCGTACAGAAGTAATCGTAGAAGCCCTTCTAGAAAAGCCAGAAGATATTTCAAAGCTCGTACGACAGGAGAAGGAGTGGAAGAAGAGGTAGTGTATATAAAGTGAAAAGTCGCGCAGGCCTCCGAGGTATGCGCGACTTTCAAGGTTTGAGACGGATGTACCGAAGCTTCGGTTAGGGGAGTCTTTCCCCTAGAGCCGATGCATTCAGCGCGCCGCCGTTCAGGTCGTCTGGAAGGTGCTCGTCTTGAGGTCGCCGGCCTGGCCGCGCGCGCCGATCATCATCATGCTGCTGGTTTCGCCCACATCGCCGGTGCCGTGGTGGCCGCCGCGCGTGCTGGTGTCGCCGAACTTCATTTTCTGGTGATTGGTGGTCCTCGTCATGTCCACATCC
>CAYMZP010000021.1:0-14002 GCA_964395025.1 uncultured Candidatus Saccharibacteria bacterium | reverse complement strand
ACGCGAGAGCGGTTCGTATGAAAAAGCAGAACTGCCTGCAAGTGCCAGCATTTCTGCGCGTTCTCGCACCATTTCTTCATGGAGATATGCAATTTCTCGTGCTCGTGCCTCTTCGCGTACCACTGCACCCTCTTCTTTTGCACGTGCTTCTGCCAACTGAAGAATTTGTGCCTTACTTTCACGCCCCGTCTCTTCGTACGCAATACGTGCCATGCGTGCCTTTTCCAAATCCTTGCGCGCTTCCTCCACAGCCTCGTCAAGTGCACGCTCTTTTTTCCCAAGCGCTTCACGCTCTGCTTCAAGTCGGTACACTGCTTGCTCCTCTTCAGCTAAATAGTTGTCATTCGGACGAATAAACCGGTCAAAGAATGCAAATACTGCGAGTTTCAGTCCGGCAAGTGCGGCCGCTACTGCAGAAGGCTCAGACGTATCTGCTTGCCTCTCTACTTCGTCTCTAAGTGCTTGCAAATCTTCTCTTGGCACTTTTACGTATGGCTCACGCGCGAGCGCTGCGGTACGACGCTTAGCTTCCGAAAGCGCGCCTTCAGTGCGCCCAAGCTCATGCGCAAGCTCTGCACGTGCTGCTACTGCCCTATCCACTTCGCGCTCAGCTTTACGCACTGCTTCAATGCGCTTCATCCCTTCACTTTCTCCACGCGCATCATCCGAAAGTCCCGCAAGCGCTGCTTCTGCCGTTGCCAGACGTGTCTTTGCTGCGCGAATGTCTTCTGCATTCTTTTTCTCTTCCTCCTTAAGGTATATCTCCTCAATAGCAAGGTACGTACGTGCGGCTTCAGCAAGCTGTGCAACTAACTCTTCAGCACGCTCCAGTTTCTTCACTTGCCCTGAAAGAAACTTCAGATGTGGCGCAATTTCTCTTCGGAGCGCCTCTACGTGCGAAACGTTCTCGCGCGTCTTTTCAAGCTTCCTGAGTGCTTCCTGCTTTTTAAACTCAAACGCTTTAAGACCAAGCGCATCCTCAAGCATGGCCCTGCGCTCGCGCGGATGCGCCATCAAAATACGGTCTGCTTCACCTTGCGAAATAATGTGGTGACCGGTATCACCCACATTTGCTCCCGCAAGAAGTTCTTGAATGTCGCGCAGACGCACACGAGAACCGTTCATTGCGTACTCCGAAGAACCATCACGAAACACGGCACGCTCAATGGTGACTTCATCAAAGTCTATTTTTGGAAACAGGCGAGTTCCCTCGCGCTCAGTGTTATCAAACACAATCGCGACTGATGCACGGTTACTTCGGGCGGTTGCATGAGAGCCAGACCAAATAAGGTCTTCACTGCGCTTTCCGCGCATGCTTTTCATGGACTGCTCACCAAGTGCAAAACGGAACGCTTCTGCCACATTACTTTTTCCTGAACCGTTTGGCCCCACTATCGCCGTAGTGGCCTGCGAGAAATCAAGCACGGTTTTCCGCGCAAACGATTTAAATCCGGCTATCTCAAGCCGCTTCAGCATGCATCAAGTATACCGTGCGATATACGTGCGCGCGAAGCCCTACGAACACCTCCTATCCACTAATCACAATAGTCATTACGAGTGGATTATTTGTTACAGCACACTCTTGTCGTACCACAGCACCTTCTGTGCGATATGCATATAAAATGGTTTTCCCTGCACACGCAGTGCCCGTTTGTGGATTATTGAGCCATGCGCAGGAGGCTCCTGTGGCATCGCATGTCATGAATCCGAAAAACTGCCAGCCGGGTGCGCCTTGGTTGAGCACTGGGTCTACAGGAATAGTAGGCATGTACGGTGCAAGGGCCGTCTTAAATGCGGCTGACCAATCACCACTTTGGGTGTTAGCTGCTGCAGGAAAAGCTCCGCCGTTGTCCACCATATAAAAAAATAGTGCATTCCGTATTTGTACGAGCGACTGCAATCGCTGTGTATCTCGTGCTTTTGCACGTGCAGTATTTAATGACGCAAGCACCACTGAAGACAGGAGTCCGATGATTGCAATCACTACGAGAAGCTCAATGAGCGTAAACCCGCGACGGTACATGGTGCACAAAGTATAGCGTACACAAAGCAGATACGGCGTCCTCGAGGAGGACGCCGTAGGTCTAGCTGAGCAGTGTCTGGACTACCGAGCACGAAAGAAGAGCTCAGCAATTCGTGCCCACATAAGCGCGCACGGGATGATGCATACCCCGAACCAGAGCGGTAGGTGGTGCACGAGAAAGTACCAGGCAGTCTCAGCGTCGGAACGCATAGACTCGTCTGAAGTGAAGAGTACCGGCACAAGACCGAGCATCACCACCGGAATACCGAGTCCAGCATACCGGAATCGCTTCGCCAAGTGCCGAAGGCGCCGGCGAAACATACTCCACCTCGTTGACTTCCTTTCGGGAAGCGCGACTTGGTTCGGTTTCCAGCCCACGCGTGGTTTCGGACGCGTGCTTGGGTCAATGTGGTAGCGCCAGGTTTGCTCTCCCTCGTAGACCACGATGGTCCACGAGGCAATGCACCAACACCACACGAAGAACACGAGCACTGCCAAAGGAGCAAGCAGTGGGAACGAGAAACCGATAGAGATCTGCACCGCGCCGAAATGTGAAGCGGTGTAGGAGAGTCCTGCAAGTGAAAGCGGACCCACCGCAAGCGGCAGAAGCTTCACGAGCATATGCACCAGCAAGCTGGTGTGCTTCACAGGCAGTTCAATTTCTGCCTGCACTTCTCCAAACTCAGTATCTTGGACCACCGGACCCACCACGCTTCTTTTAGAAGGAAGTGCGTCACGGACCAGACGACTGAGATCACTGGGCACTTGGGTCCTTTCGGCCCCGTCTTCGTTTTCAGGAAGCATGATGTACTCCTGCTTCTACACTAACGGCCCCATGCCGTCTGACGTGACTATGCTTCTACCAACCCATTTTGTCAAGAGCTGTTTTCGCTGCGGTTTGCTCTGCTTCTTGCTTACTCTTCCCTTCTCCACGGGCAATCTCACGCTCATTCAAAAAGACTCCTACCACAAAGGTGCGCGCATGATCTGGACCATCTTCCGAAATCACTTTATAGCGAGGAGTAATGCTTTCAGCATCTTGTGCTTTTTCTTGGAAACGACTCTTTGCATCTTGGTATGAGCGGTTTTCAAGTACAGAGTCAATCTTTGGATAGAGGTGCCTTGCAATAAATGCTTCCGCTACGTCGTACCCCTGATCCACATAGAGCGCACCAAGCAGTGCCTCAAACGCATCTGCAAGAATGATTTGGCGAGCACGCCCCGTATCGCGCTTCTCCCCTTTTGAAAGACGCAGTTGGTCATTCATAGAAAGCGCTTCTGCAATTTCAGAAAGTGAAAACGTATTCACCAGTGCGGCACGGTATGCCGTTAAATCTCCTTCAGGTTTTTCTGGAAACCGGTCAAAGAGAAACTTGGTGACCGCAAGTTCAAGCACCGCGTCACCCAAAAACTCAAGCCGTTCGTTGTGGCTTTTTGCCGTTTTGTGTTCATTCAAATACGAACGATGCGTCAGCGCTTCAAGAAGAAGCTCTTCGTTTTTGAAGGTGAGTCCTATTGATTGTGCGTATGCGACGAGGTCCATAAGCGTACCGTACACTAAACTGCGGGTGAGAGCTACTTCCCTGATTTATCAAGGAGTTGCTGGACCGCGGCCGTTACTATCGGCAACATGTCGTCATAAAAGTTGAGGTCAAGAATGTCTGGAAGCTTAAACCACTTCGCGTCATCAAGCCCTCCTTTTGCTTGAAGCGTCAGTGGCTCGTATTCGCTTCGCGCAAGGAAGTACGTGACGTGTTTTCGGTACTTCCCTTTTTCAGGGTGTGAAGCAACGTATTCGTTTTCTCCTATTTTTCCTTCTATAGAGATGGCAAGGCCAATTTCTTCTTTTACTTCGCGTATCGTTCCTTCTTCAATAGTCTCGTTTGCAATATCTGGATTGTCTCCAATCTTCCCTTTTGAAAGGGTCCAGTGGCCAAACACATCGTGCACGAGTGCGAGGTAGTATTGCCCTTCATGTTCGGCATACACCACTGCACCACCAAGCTGTTGCACGGGCATGTCTTCGTAGCGCTTTCGTTCCGGCTTCTTTTTTCCTTGCTCGTCCTTTCCCGGACTTCCTATTTCTTTGTACACCGCACCAAGTACACCATTCACAAAGCGTCCGGAACTTTCCCCACCAAACACTTTTGCAAGCTCAATAGCTTCGTTGATTGCTACTTTTGCAGGCACTTGTGCACGATCGGCAAAAAGAAGTTCATAGAGCCCGATACGGAGAATGTTTCTGTCTACTGGCGCAATACGCTCTAACGGCCAGTCGGGCGCAGCTTTTGTAATCACTAAATCAAGCTCACTCTTTTTTGCGAGCACACCCAAAAGGAGTGCTTCCATGAACGGCTTATCGGTATCCGAACCACCAAACTCCTCCGCATTCCGAGAAAGAATGACGGACGCGTTTTTATCTGTTGCGTGGGTAGTATCCCACTCAAAGAGTGTCTGAAGTACAACGGAGCGTGCAAGGTGCCTGTTTGCCATGGAAGGAACTCTCTAAAGAGTAGCAAACGACCCGCCTTTTGGACGGGTCGTTTCTTTCTACCTGTGGACACCCCTTATGCGCCTGCGTTTGCTTTTGCCTTACTCTTGGTGAGTCCTGCCTTCTTTACGGCTTTAGATTTCGCTTCATCAAGTACTGGAGTCTTTACGCCTTCAACATGGTCTTCTTTATGTGCCTCAAGACGCTTTGCATGGTCTTTAGCTTTTTCCTTTACTTCTTTCTTTGGGAGAATTTGCTTACCGCGATACATACCCGTACTTTCATCAAGACGGTGTGGAAGGCGAAGTGCGCCAGACTCTTTATCTTTTACGATAACGCGATTCTTCAGAGCGTGGTGGCTCCGGCGGTTTCGCGTGTGCGAACTGGTATGGCGCATGCGTACTGACATGAGGGCTACCTTACCCTATTCCTGCCTAACTCGCAAATGAAACACCCGCCCCTTGTGGAAGGGGGCGGGTGCGTATGTGCGGGGTGGTGACCTCTAGAACAAGAGGTGGTCGCCATCCCAGAGGCCGATGTAGACCTCTTCGCCATCAAGTTCGACGATGAGGAAGGGGTCTCTCGCAATCTGCTCAATGAGCAGTCTTGCTTCTGGCATCATCTGGTTCACAGTGGCGAACCGCTTGATGATTTCGGACGGGAGCGGTTGTGGATAGCTCTCTTTCGTGAGCTCCCGCTTCTCCCACAGCGCATTGATGTCGGGTGCCTTGCCAGTTTCCACAAGATGGCTCTGGTACCAGAGAACGAGTCCAGCGCACACACACCCGGCAAGCATGATGCCGAAGCTCGCGCCGGCGTTCGCGAGGTCGCCCATCCACGGGTTGCCGAAGACGGCGTTGAAGAGCGTGACTGCGACCAGACACACGGCAACAACGAACGAAACAAAGATGGCCAGGATGATGCAACCGGCCAAACTGAGCATCGTCAAGAAGAGTGCCGGCCGGCGCACTTCGCGGAGCATCTTGGCCTTGTGGGCTTTCACCATAGCAAGGTCCATTTCACGAATACCGTACACCGCGAGGCGACCGGCGAGCGAGGTGTCTTCTTCAAGCGCGACCGGTGTCATGAGCGCGCTCAAGGTACGAACTGCCAAACCACGATTGGACATCGTGTCTCTCCCTAAAGGAATGCGATAGCGAAATGAGCTACCAAAATGATAGTCTAACGTTTTTCTCTATGTGTCAAATGCACGACAAAACGAACGACGATGGAGTGGAGAAAGTCCGAGGGTACGAATAGCTTCTTGGTGCGCTTTAGTGCCATACCCTTTATGTTTTTCAAAACCGTACCCGGGATACGTCTGTGCAAGCTTCACCATAAGGCGGTCACGCGACACTTTTGCAGCAATTGAGGCGAGCATGATGGCAGGAATTTTTCCGTCTCCCCCTACTACCGTCTCTTGCGTATACTCTTCTGGCGCGTGAAGTAGACCGTCAAGATATACTTTCACACCCTTAGGAACTTCAGCTAGTTCTCTGACTCCTGCATGCACCGCAGAAATAACTGCTTTCGTAATTCCCTTCTTGTCTATGACAGGTGCAGACACAGACTTCACACACAATGACAGTTCGCCCGTGTGCGTACGACGAACGAGTTCTTCAAAAATAGCTTCCCGTCTCTTCTCGGAAAGTTTCTTTGAGTCATTGAGGTCAGGAAAGACTGTGGCAAAGTCAAACGTTTCTGGCGCACGCACTACGCCAACTGCTACCGGACCTGCCAGAGGTCCACGCCCCGCCTCATCGACGCCAATAATGTGGGTCATTAGGTAGGTTTAATGAGAAGTAATTAAAGAGACGTGCATCACGTAAAAGCTGTTAGTGCATGGACACTATTAGCGACGTGGGCCGAGCATGCAGTAGGTATTTGGCGTGCAACTCCCACTACTTGCGCTACAGAACTGCGGAAAATTACTTTGTGGTTTCTCGGTCTCAAATATAAGGACGTAGTAATAATGACCAATCCTATATTCATCACTCCCTCCGCCACAAGCAAATACAGAGCCTGGAGACGCTGCTGAAGTGTATCTTGATTTATGAAAGCTGTAACACTCCGTACTAATAGGTTGTGGCAATTGAGACATATAGCCTCCAGAAAGAATTGGATCAAGCGGAACCGACCATCCTTCCGTACTCGCACGACATCCGGCTGGGTCGCCGAAGTGTGTCCCGCTAACAGCGTCAAAGTTATTGCCCGTACTTACCATGTACGCGTTGATGGCAGTATTCAGATTACGCATCTCCGACACTCTCTTTGCATCTCGCGCGGAACCTCGCGCGGAATTGAGCGAAGTAAGAACAACTGAAGACAGAAGCCCAATGATAGATATAACGACAAGAAGCTCAATGAGCGTAAAACCACGAACACGCATCATGGAATGTCTTCAATTGGCACAGACGGTGCGGGGGTAGTGCTAAAGAGCCCTCCAAACAAAAGTACGGCAACCATAGCACCAAAGAACAGGATCGCGACAATCAGTAAGACGGTCTGAGCTTGTTTTTCGTCCTTGGCAAGACCAAGACTAATGGCAAGCTTGGTAATTCTCCCCACCTTTGGACCCCGCACAACAGGCACGCCGTACGTCGGTTCGTTGAAAGATACTGGTTCCATATATCTCATATATACCACGTACAAAATGCCCCTTTATGGGTACGTGGATAACGTAATTCCGCACACACTAACGACGAGGTCCAAGAATACAGTAGGTGTGGGTATTACAAATGCCAGTGGTAGCGTTGCAAAGGGTTGGGAAGTTATTCTGCTGACGTTCAGTATCAAAGATGAGTACGTAGTAGTAATGGCCAATACGGTGCTCGTCTGTGCCCTCACCACAGGCGAACACGGAACCGGGGAATGCTGCCGAGTTGTACTTCGACTTATCGAAGCTATAGCAGTCCGAACCACTTGGCAGTGGGAGTTGAGATATGTAGCCTTCAGACACAATCGGTTCGAGGGGAGTAACCCAGTCGTATGTACTCCCGCCACGACACCCAGCAGGACTCCCGAAGTGAGTACCGGTAACCAAATCAAAATTACTGCCCGTACTCACCATCCATGCGTTGATGGCAGTATTGAGACTTCTCATTTCAGATATGCGCTTTGCATCACGTGCAGCTGCTCGAGCCGAATGTAACGAAGTCAACACCACAGACGATAACAACCCTATGATGGATATGACAACCAGAAGCTCTATGAGCGTAAAACCTCGAGTGCTTGTCACAGTATTTCTTCAGTAAGCACGGATAACGCTTCGTGGCTACTAAACATTCCACCGAGCATACAGACTGGTACCGTTGGCACCATATCTTTTACAGTACCGAGCCGTGTAACTATTTTCATACATCTTCCGGTATTACGGGCAGGCGCAACTCGCAGGCCGTACACATGTTTCCACATGTCCCTTATATACCATGTAAAAAATAGCCTGAATGTAAGAAGTGGATAAGGGTCCCGTGAGCCTAGAGAGGTCATTTGGTGAGAGAATTGGTATTCTGTAAGGAAGCGCATATATGGGACGTTTCATTCATTTACACACGCATAGCCACTACTCCTTCTTGCGTGCTCTTCCAAAAGTACATGAGCTCGTTGATAGAGCCGTGAAGAACGAAATGCCAGCCCTCGCCATTACCGACGAAGGAAATCTCCACGGCGCCATAGAATTTTATAAATACGCCCAGAAAAAAGGAGTGAACCCTATTATCGGGGTGGATGCGTACGTGGCTCCCCGCTCGCGCTTTGAAAAAGATGCAGTACTTGATGCACACCGTTCACGCATCGTCCTCCTTGCAGAAAACCAAGAGGGATACCAAAACCTTTTGAAACTCGTGAGCGCGTCCTTTCTTGAAGGCTTCTTTGAGCGACCGCGCATGGATAAAGAGCTATTGCGCGCGCACGCGAAAGGCATTATTGCGCTCCTCCCTTCATTTGCAGGTGATGCCGTACAGCTTCTGAAGGCAGGAGATATAAAAGGTGCTTCTGCGGCACTTTCTGAGTGGAAAAGTATTTTTGGTGCGAATAATTTCTTCGTAGAACTCACGCATCACCCGAAAGCGGAAGGACATACAGCGCGCATGAAGCACATTGCAATACTCGCAGAAGAAGCAGGTATTCGCACCGTTGCACAGCACGATGTGTACTACCTTTCACCAGAAGACCGCGAAGCAACTGAAGTGATGCGACGTATTAGTCACGGCGGTTCCTCCGGCGCAAACGAAACGGAAGACTTTTCTTTTGTGTCTGAAGCACAAATACGAAAGTGGTTTAAAGATATGGCGGACGCAGTGGATTGTTCTGGAGAAATAGCAGACCGCTGTTCAGTATCTTTTGACCTCGGTAGCTGGACATTCCCTGCCGTTCCCACTGAGCCCGGAAAAACACATGGCGAGATGCTCACGGAGCGCACCTATGCGGGCCTTTCAGAACGCGGTCTTGAAAAAACACCAGACGTAGTGAAGCGCATTGAGTACGAGCTTGAAGTCATTATCAACAAAGGTTTTGCACCTTACTTCCTAGCCGTTGCTGACCTTTTGAATCATGCAAAAGAAGTCGGTATTTTAGCGACCACCCGTGGCTCGGCCGCAGGTTCTCTCGTTTCCTACCTAAACGGTATCACTACCGTAGACCCACTTGCCTACCAACTTCCCTTTGAGCGCTTCTTGAACCCAGAACGCCCGAAAGCCCCAGACATCGACATGGACTTTGCCGACAACCGCCGAGACGAAATGATTGCATACGCAAAAGAAAAGTACGGTGCAGATAAGGTCGCGCAAATAGGTACGTTTGGCACCATGATGGCGCGCGCAGCAGTGCGTGACGTGGCCCGCGCGCTCGGCCACCCGTACGGACTTGGTGACCGTATTGCAAAACTCATTCCCATGGGAAGTCAGGGTTTTCCTATGACCATAGACCGTGCACTGGAAATGGAAGAGGACTTACGAAAACTCTACCGACAAGACGAAGACGTAAAGGAAGTGATTGATTTGGCAAAGCGTATTGAAGGCTGTGCGCGTCACACCGGCGTGCACGCGGCCGGCGTCGTGATTGCCTCTACGCCACTTACTGACTGGACACCCGTGCAGTACGACCCGAAAGGTGAAGGAAAACTCATTACGCAGTACGACATGCACGCAGTGGAGGACGTGGGTCTTTTGAAGTTTGACTTTCTTGGCATTAAAAATCTCGCAATCTTGGCAGACGCAGTGATGCGCGTGAAAGAAACACGCGGAACTGACATTGATATTGAAACCATTCCGCTTGATGACGCAAAAACATTTGAAATGCTGGCGCGCGGAGAAACAGAAGGAACGTTCCAGCTAAACGGTTCTGGCATGACTCGCTATCTCAAAGAACTACGTCCTACAACTATTCACGACATCAATGCCATGGTCGCGCTCTATCGCCCGGGACCAATGGAAACCATTCCGCAATACATTGAACGCAAAAGAAACCCAAGCCTCATTCGCTACATGGACGAGCGTATGCGCGAGTACTTGGATTTCTCCTACGGTCTTTTGGTGTATCAAGACGACGTGCTTTTAACCGCCATCAAACTGGGTGGCTACTCATGGCTTGAAGCAGACACACTTCGTAAAGCAATGGGTAAAAAGATTCCAGAAGAAATGGAAGCACAGAAGGAAAAACTCATTGCTGGCTTTATGAACTTCGGCAACCTTTCAAAAGAAAAAGCAGATGCCATTTGGAAACTCATTGAGCCGTTCGCCGCATATGGTTTCAACAAAGCACACGCAGCCTGCTACGGAAAAGTGGCGTACCAAACGGCGTACATGAAAGCGAACTACCCAGTGGAATATATGGCAGCACTGCTCACTGCCGATTCTGGAGAAACAGAAAAGATAGCGATACTCGTTGCCGAGTGTGAGCGACTTGCTATTCCGGTCTTACCTCCTGACATAAACGAAAGCGGTGCGTCCTTCACGGTCTTGAAGAAAGACGATGCACCGCACGCCATTCGTTTTGGTCTCTCCTCTATTAAAAACTTTGGTGAAGGTATTGCTGAAGCAATAATCACTGAGAAAGCGCGTGGTGGTCCTTTTGCTTCCCTTTCTGATTTTCTCTCGCGTGTGGGAAGTAAAAATCTCAACAGAAAATCTCTTGAATCACTCATCAAGTGCGGAGCGCTTGATGCGCTCGGAGAACCGTATGGTGGTCGTGGCACACTTCTGGCACACATTGAAACTCTGCTTGAATTTCACCGTGGCGCCACTGCCGAAGCTCCACAAGACTCACTCTTTGGAAATATGATGGCCGCTCCCGTACTTACTCTTCCAGAAAAAGTACCCGACGTTTCTCTCAAAGAAAAATTGGATGCAGAGCGTGAGCTTCTTGGTATCTACGTCTCTGGCCACCCACTTGATGCACACAAAGAGAAAACGCAGAAAGCGAGCCTTTCCATACGCACCATAAAAGCAGAACCACGTGCCGGTCTTTCCGTGATTGTACCTGCACTTATTGGAGACGTGCGCACTATACTTACCAAAAATGGCGAGAAGATGGCATTCATTCGTTTAGAGGATAAAACAGACTCACTTGAAGCAGTAATGTTTCCAAAACTCTATAAAGATCATGGCGCGCTTCTTACGCCCGGTGCATGTGTACTCGTAAAAGGAACAATTAGTAATCGCAACAACGAAGTCTCGCTCGCACTCGATAACATAAAGGCCTTGTAAAAATACACGCAGGTGCGTAGGGTGGGACGCACGGGCACCTGGCCCTAGGTAGCAATAGAGGAGAGTGGAACATGATTGCGCAACACGCAGGAACACGTCTGGACAGCCTTGACCAGCTGACTCTGGACGGGCTTGAAGACGCTTGGATACAGGAAAGCGTTATAGAGCTTGGGCGGCGTCTTCGGCGGGAACCTGCCAACATGGACGCGTTTGACCCCTTGTGCGGCTGGCTGAATGAAGCGAGCGGAAGCACGGTGGTGGTGGAGCGCTCAAAGCTCGCTGATGCGTTCACAGACGACCTTCTGTTTCCGAACCCGCCGAGCGAGCGAGCAGAGTGGCTCTTTGCCCTTCTGGAAGCAGACGGCGCGGGTAAACCACTCGTGCGTGAAGAATTGGGGCGAGTGCACCGCATTCTCTGTCGTTGGGCAGAACTGCGGGGCATCGTTCTCTAAGACGACAGCGACGAGTAACGGGCGGCGCATCCTTCAGGGGGTGCGTCGCTTTTCTCTATTCCCCATCATGGTATTCTTCTTTGCACATGGAACCAGGGAGCGAAAAAGAGCGAGACCATAAGCGACTGGGGCGCGAGCTTGACCTCTTCACTTTCTCCGAGACAGTTGGAAAAGGCCTTCCGCTCTGGACCCCGCGCGGAGCAGCTATACGCCGTGAAATTGAACGCTTCATTGTCGACGAGGAGCTCGCACGCGGGTACTCTCACGTCTACACTCCTGACATTGCAAAAATACAGCTCTACGAAAAATCGGGGCACTACCCGCATTACAAAGACTCAATGTATGCGCCGATAGAAGACGAGGACGAGAAATTCATGCTTCGTCCGATGACGTGCCCGCACCACTTTGAGCTTTATCTTTCAAAGCCACACAGCTATCGCGAACTCCCTATCCGCTACGCTGAGCTCGCAAAGCTTTATCGCTATGAGCAGTCAGGAGAACTGATGGGCCTTCAGCGCGTACGCTCTTTCTGCCTTTCAGACGCACACATCATTTGTAAGTCAGAGGAAGAAGCAGTGGATGAAGTGGGTAAAGCACTTGATTTGATTGAGTACGCAAACGGTGTGCTTGGCCTAAAAATGGGTGAAGACTACCACTACCGCCTTTCACTTGGCGACCGCCAAAACACGGAAAAGTATTTCAAGGATGATGCAGGCTGGGAGAAAGCAGAAGATTTGCTCCGCAAAGCTATGCAGGCTCGCGGTGTGGCATTCGTGGAAGCAAAAGACGAAGCAGCATTCTATGGACCAAAGATAGATATTCAAATGAAGAACGTAAACGGCAAAGAGGACACCGCATTCACCGTGCAGTACGACCTCTCTTCTCCGCGCAAATTTAATCTCACCTACATTGGTGAGGATGGTAAAGAGCACATGTGCTTTGTGGTGCACCGCTCCTCCATTGGCTCTATTGAACGCACCATGGCCTTTCTTATTGAGAAGCATGCGGGCCATTTCCCACTCTGGCTTTCACCAGTGCAGGCAGTGGTAATTCCAGTGGCAGACGTGCATCTTTCATACGCACAAGAAGTGGCGAAAGCACTCCGCACACAGGGTGTGCGCGTAGAAGTAGACGAAACAAGCGAGACGCTCGGAAAGAAAATCAGAAATGCAAAAACTGACAAAGTGCCGTATGCACTTATCGTAGGAGACAAAGAGGTGGAAGCTAAAACGGTTTCCGCAGACAGTCGCGACCACGGAAAACTGGACGCCATGAGCGTAGACGCACTTGTAGAGCGTCTCAAAAAAGAAATCTCCGCTCGGGCTTCATAACACAAAGCGAGGAGTCGCTCTCATCGCTAAAAACAGCGTGGCTCGGGACGAACCGATGAGCAACTCGCTACGCTCAGACACTCTCCTCGGTTCTACTCGCCATACGCTGTTTTTTTGCGTCTCCGCTCCAATGCTTTGTATTATGAAACCCTCGCTCCGTCTACCACTCCTTGTTCTGCGACTGCTTTCAGGAAAGCCCTTGCGTTTACGCACCCCTCGCTCCGTTGGTTTCGGTCGCTGAGATATACCTCGCTTCGGGCGTCTCGACCTTTGGCACACCTCCCTGTTCTCTTCTCTTTTGCTTTTCCTCATGTCCCCTATCTCTCACGGCCGTGAGAGATAGGGGAAAATACATACCAAGAACATTTGAGAACGCTTCTGAAAACTTCGGTGACAAGGCGCGGGAAAACGAGGAACACAGACGTACTTTGACGTACGGCGGAGTGACGAATTGGGACCCGTAACGAAGCAGGTCGCGGTTTTTATATTCGCTACTGAAGTGCGTTGAAGGCGCGGGTAAGAGCTAGCTTCCCTCCATGCTTCCCGTCAGCAAGTGCACGTGAGAGTTGTTCCAAGACAGGTGTATCGCATGAACCAAGTACTTCAATCGTACCGAGGTCACAGGTGCCGTTATTGAGACGTGCATTGAGTGCATTTTCAACTGCAGTGAGCACGCGACGTAAAAATGGCTCTGCGCCCTCGCCGTGTGCTTCTATTTCGCGCAGTTTTTCGTGCGCCGCGTCTTTTTCTCCATCCACTAAGAGGCGAAGAAATTCGTTTGCTTCAGCACTCTCCACGGGTTCAGCTTTGTGGTGCGCGTGCTCTTTCCCGTCGTGGTTCCCTGCTGTATCTTCTGCCACTTCGGCTTCGTGTATTGCCTGTGCACCAGACTCACGCGCTAGGCCTTTTACAATATCTTCAATAGTTAGCGTATCGCCAGTTGCGTAGGTTTTAAATCCTTCGTATTCGTATTACCCTCGTAATGGTTTTGGTGGAGGTGG
>CAYMZP010000020.1:0-14523 GCA_964395025.1 uncultured Candidatus Saccharibacteria bacterium | reverse complement strand
GCACAGTCTTCTGCATTTGCAAAAGATACGCGCTTTAATCGAGCAATCTTTTCAGACATAGACTTAAACGAGAGTGGAACCGTAAGCTTTACATTGACTGCAAATGTAGATGCGGACGTGTTTGCATTTACGGCTCCCCAAACCAGTATGCCGGTTGTAGAAGTGGAACCGGAAGCAGAAGTGTCTGCAGAAGAGTCTGAAGTCTCACCAGAACCGGAACCAGTTCCGGTTGAAGAACCAGAAACACCATGATAAGTCGCATCATTCCACTACTGTTGTTACTCATCGCCATAGGCCTTTTCTTGGGCTACGTCCATCCGACGTATACGGGGAACATTGCGTCGCTCTCTGCCGAAATTAAAAGTTACGATAATGCACTTGCAGCAGCAGCAGCGTTTAAGCAGAAGGAAGAAGACGTGCGTAAAGAGCTGGCCGACATTCCGCCCGATGCCTTAAGTCGCATTGAATCATTTCTTCCAGACGGTGTAGATAACGTGCAACTCATTTTGGATTTGAATGCACTTGCAAATCGCACAGGTATGCGTCTCGACGATTTCAATATCGAGGTACCAAAGGAAGATACGGAGGTGGGTCGTTTGGTGCCTGACACGGGAGGTGCAATAGAAATGTTGGAAATTTCCGTTTCGGGTCTTGGAAGTTACTCAGCGTTCCTATCGTTCCTTGAGGGAGTCGAGTGGAGTTTGCGCCCGCTTGATTTGGTAGAAGTAAACATTTCTGACTCAGATACTGGCATATACTTGTATGCCATGACATTCCGTATCTATTGGCTTCCGTAACACATGACGTATGGCTATCTCTAAAAACACCATCATCCTCATAGTCCTCGGCCTCCTCATTCTTGCTGCTGCGTGGTATATCACATTTGGCGCTCCAGATGGCGCATCAGTGCTTTCTGCAGATAGCGCACCTGCATCAGAAGCAGAACTTACTTTTCTTTCTCTCACTGCCCGTATTGACCCAGTAAAACTCGATGCTTCTATTATAGACGACCCGCGGTTCTCACTACTCCGCGACTTACGTACCAGTATTGTCCCAGAAGTTTCTGGACGTTCTGATCCATTCGCACCGTTATAGTAGACATAGGAGAGTTCTGCACACACGCATTCCTCTGTCTGTGAGGGCTAACGGTATACTTCTAATACGATGAATGTACTTTCGCTCTTGGTACAGGCAGGTGTCGTGCGTACCGAGGATGTAGCAGTGATAGAAAAGGAAGCACGTGCTGAAGGCGCGTCTCTTGAAGGTGTGCTTGAAAAAAGAGGCGTTTCTCATGAAGTGGTGCTCAAAACGCGTGCTGAGCATTACAAAATGCCATATCGCGTAATTGGGGAAAAAGCCATTCCCGGTTCCGTTCTGCAGTACATTCCGGAAGAGTCGGCGCGCCACTATCGTTTTGTGCCTATTGGTCTTGATGACGGCGCACTTGAGGTTGGTGTGACTGACCCAGACAATATAGAAGCTGCGGATGCATTGCAGTTTATTTCAGCGAAGATTGGTGTCCCATATAAACTTATTCTTATTAGTGATGCTGATTTCACGCGCATCATTGATAGCTATCAAAATCTTTCTGGAGAAGTGGGGGAGGCGCTTTCGGAGTACGACACATCAAGCGTTTCACTTGATGAAGTAAAAGAGGAAGAAGAAAAGACACCAGACGCCGCTACTATTAAAGCTGATGCGCCGGTTACTAAAATTGTGGCCACCATACTTCGCTATGCGGTGGAAGGAGGTGCAAGTGACATCCACGTAGAACCTTCCCCAGAGCGCACTCGGGTGCGCTTCCGCATGGATGGCGATTTGCACACGTCACTTGAGTTGCCAAATAAGGTGCACCCTGCGGTCGTTGCACGCATCAAAATTCTTGCACAGCTCAGGCTCGACGAAAAACGAAAACCACAAGACGGTCGCTTCTCTGCAACCGTTGAGAAGCGGCGGATTGACTTCCGTGTTTCCACGTTCCCAACTCAGTTTGGCGAGAAGGTGGTGATGCGTATTTTGGACCGCGCGAAATCTTCGGTGAGCCTTGAGACGGTAGGACTCTCAGAAGCAGACCTTGCCACGATACGGGAAGTGATTCGCCAGCCATACGGCATCGTACTTATTTCCGGTCCGACCGGTTCCGGTAAATCCACTACACTCTTTTCTATGCTTTCGGAACTTGACCGCGAAACACAAAACGTTGTTTCCATTGAAGATCCGGTGGAATATGAAATTGAGCACGTCGCGCAGTCACAAGTGCGCCCAGAAATCGGATATACCTTTGCGTCAGGTCTGCGCTCTATTTTGCGTCAGGACCCGAACGTCATCATGGTGGGAGAAATTCGCGATAAGGAAACTGCACAGCTGGCTATACAGGCAGCGCTCACTGGTCACTTGGTGTTCTCTACCATTCACACCAATACCGCTGCGGGTGCCATACCGCGCCTTATTGATATGGGTGTGGACCCGTACCTTATTGCTCCGACATTGATTGGAGTTATTGGTCAGCGCCTGGTGCGACGTTTGTGTCCTGGTGCAAAGGAGCCGATACCGGTTACAGACAGTATTCGCATATTCCTTGATAAACAATTTGCAGACCTACCTGAGCCAGTGCGTAAAAAACTTCCTCCCTTTAAAGAGTTTTATCGTGCAAAGCCGTCTCCTGAGTGTCCGAACGGTACACGCGGACGTATTGGTGTGTTTGAAATATTGCGCATGGATAAAGAGTTGGAGCAGGTGATTTTACGAGACCCGGTAGCGGAGCGTGTGTATGACGTTGCGCGCGCAAAGGGCATGTTTACCATGCGCGAGGATGCTATCATGAAAGCACTGGCTGGTGAGATTCCGTTTGAAGAAGTGAATACACTAGGCGGTGCAATGCTTGCAGAAGACGAAGAAGTAGGAGAAGAAGTTGTGAAAAAACCTGACGCATAATTTTATGGCTTATCGTATTTACCTCGTAGATGATGACCGTTTCTTACTGGATATGTATGCCGTGAAATTTAAGAATGCCGGTCACGACGTGCATGCGTTTCAGGAGGGGCAAGAGGTGCTTGATATGTTGCGCAAAGAACCCGCACCCGATGCACTTCTTTTGGATATTGTGATGCCTGGCATGACTGGCTTTGATATTCTGGAGACTATCCACAAAGAAAAGCTTGCGCCTACCACTAAATGCATCGTCCTTTCTAACCAGGGACAGAGTGCAGATCTTGAAAAAGCAAAAGAGTTCGGAGCTGCGGGGTATATCATTAAAGCATCGGCAATTCCTTCAGAAGTTTTTACGGAAACGATATCCATTATTGAAAAGAAATAACCATGACTTCTACTACCGGTGTTGCGTCGCTTCTTGATACGGTTGTTGCGGAAGGTGCGTCCGACCTCCATATTTCTGCAGGAAGCAACCCAATTATCCGTGTAGCAGGTTCACTGGTTCCGTTACTTCACCACCCGAAGCTTACACCGGCAGATACAGAACGTATCCTGAAGGAACTTTTACCGGAAGGTCGGTGGGAGGGGTTCGTAGAGAAGCAGTCGGTAGACTTTTCATACCAACACACCGATAACTCACGCTTCCGTATCAACGGATATCGTACTGGAGGTACGGTCACTATTGCGCTTCGTCTTATTCCTCATGAAATTCGTAGCTTCACAGCGCTTAACCTTCCTCCAGTGCTTGAAGCGTTTTCACAACGACAGCAAGGATTCTTTTTGTGTGTGGGTCCGGTGGGACAGGGGAAATCAACCACGCTCGCGGCGCTTATTGACCGAGTGAATGAAACACGTGCAGAGCACATTCTTACTATTGAAGACCCAATTGAGTATATTTTTGAGCCAAAGAAGTCACTTATACATCAGCGTGAAGTAAATATTGATGCACCACGCTTTAAAGACGCACTTATTTCTGCGTTTCGCGAGGACGTGGACGTCATCATGGTGGGCGAAATGCGAGATTTGGAAACGATTTCCGCTGCCGTGACCGCTGCCGAGACAGGACATCTCGTGCTCTCTACGCTCCACACCAACAACGCATCTCAAACCATTGACCGCATCATTGATATGTTCCCGCCCAACCAGCAAGGGCAGGTGCGTATACAGCTTGCAGGTTCTCTTGCGGGAATCTTTTCTCAGCGCTTGGTACCGAGAGTATCGGGTGGTCTTATTCCTGCATTTGAGCTCTTGATAAATAATAATGCAATTGCAAACCTCATTCGTGAAGGGCGCACGCATGAAATTAGTACGGTCGTACAGACTTCTTCTCAAGAGGGAATGATTGATATGGACCGTTCTCTTGCAGAGTTGGTGCGTAAGGGAGAGGTGACAGTGGAGGATGCGTTTAGTCGCGCCTTTGACCAGAAAACCTTCGAACGCTACTTGTAGTCGATAAAAAGAGCGGTCTGCTTTGTTGCAGGCTCCGGTCCTCACTCACCGTACTTTTGTACGGCTCGCTCTGGTCCTCGCCTGCGCCTCGCATACCATCTCTTTTTCTCGACTACCAGCACCTACCCATCAAGTTTCGTTTTATGCTGGCAAGGAAACTATATGAACCTTGAATGTCCCGATACGCAACAATCCCCGTCAGGCATTTCCGTCCGTTTCCTGTTACCTGTAGACTAGTAGGTATACTATGTTGTTCAAATATCGGGCACTTGACCAAGACGGTCACGAACGAGAGGGAACTGTAGAGGCGCTTTCTATGGACGCTGCGGTTACGACGCTTCAACGTCGTTCACTTATTGTTTCTTCCATAGAGCCAATGGGCGAGAAAACCATTTTGAATACGGAGATAGGATTCTTCAATCGTATTTCAAACAAAGAGGTTGTTATTCTTTCACGCCAGATAGCAACACTTTTTGAAGCACAGGTTTCTGCACTTCGCATTTTCCGCCTGCTTGCCGCTGAGGTAGACAACAAATACTTGGGCGAAGTGATGACGAAGGTCGCCGACGACCTTCAAGGAGGCTCACCCATTAGTAAAGCGCTCTCGCGTCACCCGAAAGTATTTTCAAACTTTTATGTGAACATGGTGCGCTCAGGTGAAGAGTCTGGAAAACTCTCGGAAACCTTCGGCTATCTTGCTGACTACCTTGACCGTACCTACGAAGTGCAGAGTAAAGCACAAAACGCTCTTATTTATCCGGCATTCGTCGTCGTGACATTTGTGGTGGTGATGACGTTGATGCTTACGCTGGTGATTCCACGCGTTTCGCAAATTCTCCTTGATTCAGGACAGGAAATTCCACTCTACACAAAGATAGTGATTGGTCTTTCCAACTTTATCGTCAGCTATGGTGTGTTCGTACTCATTGCGCTTTTGATTGGAGGATTCTTCCTATACCGCGCAAGCAAAAATCCGCAAGGTCGCTTGGCACTTGATAACGTAAAACTGGGGATTCCATACCTGGGGGACCTCTACGAACGTCTCTACCTGTCTCGTATTGCAGATAACTTTGCAACCATGCTTGTGTCGGGTGTGCCAGTCGTTGAAGCTGTAGACATTACCGCGTCTGTGGTGGGGAGTGCAACGTATGAGGAAATCTTGAAGGCGGTAGGGGAGGATGTGAAAGGAGGTTCGTCAATTTCCGAGGCACTTGGAAAGCATGAAGAAATACCTGGGATTATGATTGCCATGATTCGTGTGGGTGAAGAAACTGGTGAGCTCGGTTCAATTCTAAATACACTGGCAAAGTTCTATCGTCGTGAAGTAACGCAGGCAGTTGATACGCTCGTGGATCTCATTGAACCACTCATGATTGTGTTCCTCGGTCTTGGTGTGGGTATTTTGCTCGCAGCGGTTTTGATTCCGATATACAACCTCGCTGGAGGCATCTCTTAACGCGTGCGTTAAAAACTTCTTCTGCTTCTACGGCCCCTCATCTCGCTCTTCGAACGGAGTTTTATCCACACACTGGTACATCGTACAGCGTACGCACCGTACAATAGAGGATAGGCGGACACACGTATCCATAAGCCCGCGTCTTATAACCATTTATACCAATCATGAAAGCACTAGGTCACATCGGCCATATCGGTCATGCGAAGCGGGGTTTCACTCTCATTGAACTCCTCGTTGTTATCGCAATTATCGGCATTCTCTCTTCTGTGGTGCTCGCGTCTTTGAACACGGCACGCAGTAAAGGAGCAGACGCTAAAATAAAGGCAGAGCTTTCAGCAATTGCCACAAATGCAGAGCTCTACTACGACACGGTGGGAGGTAACTACGGCACAGGTACGGCTCTTACCGGAGCATGTCCTGCTGTTTCTTCCGCTAACGTATTCTCAACGACGAGTATTCAGGCAATTGTGGCAAGTGTAACTACAAACGCTCGTTCTGCTGACGTAGACTGTTTCACCACAGGTAACCCAGCTACGATGTACGTTATTTCTGCTGCATTGAATGACACATCGAATGGAAACCAGTGGTTCTGTGTTGACTCCACAGGAAAGCGTACTACTAGAACCTCAGTAGCAACCGCTGCGGGTTGCTAACTACGCAGGGTAGGTGCGTGCACAAAAGACCCCATACGGGGTCTTTTGTGTTCCGGTATACTACTTCCATGACCGCACTCCTCCTCGTTTCTTTTTTTGGACTTGGCGCTGTACTTGCTTCGTTTGTGGGTGTTATAGCTGAGCGTGCGTATACCGGAGAGTCTTGGCTTAAGGGGCGCTCACGATGTAATGCGTGCGGACGTGTATTGAACGTGCGAGACCTCATCCCCGTTCTTTCATGGCTTTTCGCGCGCGGAAGGTGTCGTGTCTGTGGTGCGCGGGTTCCAGCACAATACATGGTGTTTGAACTATTTTTAGGAGCTCTGTTTGCTTTTTCCTACTTTACACTGGGCTTGTCTTTGCTACTCCCCGCATTTCTTTTTGTGATTCTCGTTACCGCATTCATTGTGCTATATGACCTACGTCATACGGTGGTACCCATTCCTGCTTCTGTGTTCTTAATTGTGGGCGCATTCGTATATTCTGCCTTGTCTCTTTCGTCACTCCCTGCATTTTTAAACGCACTGTGGTGGGCGCTTGGAATTGCATTTTGTTTTTTTGCACTTCACGCGCTTTCACGCGGGAAGTATATGGGACTCGGAGACACACCGGTAGCGTTCGCGCTTTCGCTTGTGGTTGCGCCGTATGCACTCTCCGGTGTTCTCTTTTCATTCTGGTCTGGTGCACTTATTGGCATACTTATGTTGTCGCTCCGGCGCGGAGGGCCTAAAATGGGAATTGAGGTGCCCTTCGTTCCGTTCCTTGCGCTCGGCTTCCTCCTTGCGTACTTCATTCAATGGAATCCACTCGCGCCACTCTTGTAGTTCCCACATCGCGTCTTTTATGTGCGCGTGGTTTTTCACTTATAGAAATGATGGTGGTGCTTTCTATCATTACGGTCATTACTATCGTTGCGCTTGTTGGTCACTCTAACTTTGACCGCTCACTTCTGATTACCGATGCAGCGTATTCTATGGCGCTTTCCATGCGTGAAATGCAAACGTACGGCATTTCTGCCCGCGTGGTGCAGGGCACGAGTTTGCATAATGCTGGGTACGGCGTGAGCTTCCTCAATACTGCACCAACCTCATATGAGGCGTTTGCAGATACGAATGAAACTGGTACGGCTGCGTATTGTCCTCCTGGCGAATCAGGTACTCCTGACGAGAAAACTGGCAATTGTATTTATACCAGCGGTTCTGATACCAGTCTCCAAACATATCGTTTTGCGCGAGGCTTCTCTATTGTCAACTTCTGTGGAAAAGAGGTGGGCGGTACGCGTCGTTGCTCAAGCGACAACTACATAACTTCACTCGACATAGTTTTTAGAAGACCTGATACGGATGCAATTATTAACGCTAAGCGCTCAACAGGTGCATGGATACAGCTTACGTCTGCGGAAATACAGATTGCTACTCCTGACCGCTCCGCAGTACGTTCTGTGTGCGTCTCAACGGTGGGGCAAATTTCTGTGAGTTCCTCTGCCTGTCCATGATGTACAAACCAACACATTTCCAAAGAGGGTACACGCTGTTGGAGCTGATTGTGTCAGTAGCAGTTTTTAGCATGGTTATGCTCGCTGCTACTACGGCATATCTTTCTCTCATTGACTTAGATCGCGAAACACGTGCCACCACTGATGTGATGACTAATCTTTCTTTTGTTGTTGAAAGTATGGCGCGTGAAATGCGTACCGGAGTTGCGTATGCGTGTAACAACAACCTAAGTTCACCCAATTGTGTCACGGCAAGTGGAGGCTCTTCGTTCCGTTTCACTGATAGTCGTGGACGGACTATCGTGTATTCACTCGTGAATGGTAGGGTGATGATACAGATAAATGGTGCCACTGCGCTTCCTCTCACCGACCCTCGTGTGACCGTAGATACGCTTCAGTTTTTTGTTCGAGGAGTTGGCACTACCGGAGCAAATGAGGAAGCTCAGCCACAAGTACGCTTCTTACTAGCGGGTACCGCACAAGTGGAAGGTACGGATGAAGTAACATTTCGCATTCAAAGTCTTGCGACGAGTCGTGAGCTAGAGATTCCGCCGTATGTTCCTGCTGAATAATATGAAAACACATCTGTCGAATCCAGGCTCAGGTTTTACGCTCATTGAAACGCTTGTTGCGGTTGCGGTTTTGACTTTAGCAATTATCGGACCTTTTACCGCTCTTCAGTCTGCTATTACTGCAAGCTATGCAGCGCGTGACCAGCTTGCAGCCACTGCGCTTGCACAAGAGGCGATTGAGTATGTGCGTGGCGTGCGTGATGCAAATTTTCTCCATTTAATAGGAAGTCCTGGTGCTTCGCGCACATGGCTTGATGGTTTAAATGGCACAAGCGGACCAGACTGCGTGACTGAATCAGGTGCAACGCTTCGTTGTACGGTGAGTCCATTTTCCGCAACAGAAGTAGCACAGTGCGCACTTTCTGGTACAGGTACCTGCAGTCCCTTAAACCTTTCTTCCTCCGGGCTCTATACACAAGATACCGGGACGCCTACGCGTTTTACGCGCTATATTCTGATGCGTCCGGTGAGTGTGTCCGACTCTATTGAGGAAATAGAGGTCACTGCCGTGGTTGAGTTTACTTCTGCGCGGAAACCATATTCGGTGCGCATTCAAACCATGCTCTACAATTGGCTATGATGTACCCTCGCAAAAAACCTCAACGCGGATTTACTCTCCTAGTAGCAGTGATTATTGCGTCCGTTTCTCTTGCAGTGGCACTTACGCTTCTAGATATTGCATACAAACAAATTACGCTTGCTATTACCGCAAAACAATCTCAGTACGCATTTGCGCGCGCAGACTCAGCGCTTGAATGTGCGCTCTACTGGGACCAGGTACAAGACGCGTTTCGATTTGAAGACCCATTTGCAAGTGGTATCCATTGTTCAACAGGTGCGGTGCTTAACTATGATCCTGTAGATAATACTAGCGACGACGAACACACCATTACCTTTGACGTGCCGTGCAGTGGGGGAGGTATTGCAGCGAGTGTAACGGTATATAAGCGTGACGACGCCGAGACCTTTATATATGCAAACGGCTATAACACGTGTAGCGTAAACGATACTCGACGGGTAGAACGAGGACTCCGTGTCCACTACTAGAACGTTTTTGAGCCCGGTCCTGGCGATTGGTATACTGGCCTGATGAAGGTACCCGCCCGAGCGAAAGAGCGCGCGAAGCGTCTGCGCGATTCTATTGCGAGCTATCGTGCCGAGTATCATGAGCGCGATACATCTTCCATATCTCCTGAGGCACTTGATTCTTTAAAGCATGAGCTTGCACTGCTTGAAGCAGAGTATCCAGAACTTGTTACTAAAGATTCACCAACACAAACAGTTGCAGGGTCTGTCTTGCCTGAGCTTGTAAAAGTACCCCATGCACATACTCAGTGGTCTTTAAATGATGCGTTTTCTGAAGAAGAACTTCATGCGTTCCATGAACGTGTTGTTCGTGAACTTAAAAAAGAATTTCATGGAGACGTGAAGCCTACGTATTGCGTAGAACTTAAAATAGATGGCCTCCACTGTATTTTGACGTATGAGAAAGGTCGTCTCGTGACCGCGGCAACTCGGGGAGATGGGGTGGTGGGTGAAGACGTGACGCACAACATTCGCACCATAGCTTCCGTGCCAGAAACCCTGGCAAGGCCACTCTCGCTCGTAGTTGAAGGGGAGGTGTATATGCGTCGGTCTGGTTTTGATGTCTTAAATAAAGAAAGAGAAAAAGACGGACTGCCGTTGTTTAAGAACCCACGCAATGCAGCAGCTGGCTCTATACGTCAACTTGATTCTGCTGTCGCTTCAGCACGTCCACTCGGTATGTTTTTGTACGACATAGACTATGTAGAAGGACAGGTGCCGGAAACACAAGACACAGAGCTTGAGTTTCTTCACGCTCTCGGGCTACCGGTAGAAAAAAACCATACACACGCTTTTTCTATAGACGAAGTGATTGCTTTTTGGAAAACGTGGCAAGGGAAAGCTCGGGAAAAACTGGATTATCAAATTGACGGCGTCGTCGTAAAGGTGAACGAACGCTCCTACCAGCGGCTTTTGGGACATACCGGAAAGGCACCGCGGTATGCCATTGCATTTAAATTTCCCGCGGAGCAGGTCACGACTGTGGTTGAAAATATTACTCTTCAAGTAGGACGCACAGGAAAACTGACTCCAGTTGCACATCTTACTCCCGTACCTGTAGCAGGTACCGTGGTGTCTCGTGCCACACTGCACAACGAAGACTTCATAAAAGAAAAAGATATTCGCATTGGTGATACGGTTATTTTGCAAAAAGCAGGAGATATTATTCCAGAAATTGTACAAGTGCTTTCAGAATTCCGAGTGGGTAAAGAAAAGCCATGGCGTTTCCCTAAAAAGTCAGCGCTCTGTGGTGGAGATGGTGCTATTGAGCGCGTGCCGGGAGAGTCAGCACATAGATGTGTCGTTTCTGGATCTTTTGAAGTCCAGGTGCGCAAGCTCATGCACTTTGTGGGAAAGTCTTCGCTTGATATAGACGGTATGGGTAAAGAGACAGTGCGGTTATTGGTAGTTCATGAACTGGTAGCTGAACCAGCAGATATTTTTGAACTTACCAGAGACGAGCTTTTGCGCCTGCCGGGCTTTAAAGAAAAGTCGGTAGAGAATCTGCTTGCGGGAATTACCAAAGCGAAGAAAGTACCACTGGACCGTCTACTCGTGGGGCTCTCTATACCGCATGTCGGTGAAGAAACAGCCTATCTACTCGCTACTCACTTTAAAACCATCACTGAGATACAAAATGCAAGCGAAGAAAACCTCGCTCGTCTTGATGGCGTAGGAAGTATCGTAGCGCGCGCTGTGTACGACTGGTTTAGAAACAGCGAAAATAAAGGATTGCTAGAACGCCTTCTTGCGCAGATAGATATAGTAAGGGTGAAAGCCGTAGGAAAAGGACCACTTACCGGTTTGAGTGTGGTAGTTACCGGTACACTTTCAGGTTTTTCTCGTGACGAGGCTGAGTCGGCAGTGCGAAATGCCGGAGGAAACGTTTCAAGCGCCGTCTCTAAAAAGACCTCGTTTGTTCTGGCAGGAGAGTCAGCGGGTAGTAAACTACAAAAAGCACAAGAATTAGGTGTCCCCATCTTGTCGGAAGAAGAGTTTAAAAAGAGGATTTCTGCGTAGCGTGGGCCACTTCCGAAATTTCTCTAGAACCAGTCTCAAAAATAATGGATGAGCGAGGCCTTTCCTGCACGAGCGAGAAGAGTCGGCGGAGCACGAAGCGTACTCCGGTACGATGAGGGCGAGCCGTTGCTTTTCGTAGCCGTGCAGGAAAGGTCGCAGTGGCCAAGTATCAGCACCTCTCTATACGCTTATTTTTGAGACTGGTTCCAGTGTGTTACATTGGCGACAATGGCAACCTCTGATGAAGTCGCAAAACTTGCGTCTCTCGCGCGGATAGAAGTTCCGGAAGGGGAGCGGGAGACTTTCGCTAAAGAATTTGACGCTATTTTGGCGTATGTAGGTCAACTTGATGGTCTTACTGCCACTGATGCGGTACACGCTCTCCCTGTCGTACGCAACGTATTTCGTGAAGATAAAAATCCGCATGAGTCAGGCATGTACACCAAAAAGATTACCGAACAGTTCCCAAAGCGCGACGGCGATTATCTCTCCGTGAAGCCAATTCTTCCATGAGTAAAAAACCAAATGAACTCACCATTGTGGAGGCAGGGCATGCACTTCGTGCCGGAGAGTTTTCAGTACGCGAACTGTGGGACGCGTGTCACGCGGAAGCGGTTGCACGAAACCCAGAATTAAATGCCTACCTTGAGATTTTTGATGCAGACGAAACCGCAATTGAAAACGCACAAAAGCGTATTGATAAGGAGGGTGAAAAAGCGCCGATGCTCTGCGGTATTCCGCTTGCGGTCAAAGACAACATTCTTATAGAGGGGAAGGTAGCAAGCGCTGCTTCGCGCATGCTCGCGAATTATCGCGCAACCTATGACGCAACGATTATTGCGAAACTAAAAGCAGAAGGCGCGCTGTTTGTGGGGCGCACAAATATGGATGAGTTTGCAATGGGCTCTTCTACAGAAAACTCTGCGTTTGGGCCCGCTAAAAACCCGCACGATATTACTCGAGTGCCTGGTGGTTCTTCTGGTGGTTCAGCTTCGGCGCTTGCGGGGCACACAGCGCTCGGTGCGCTTGGTACGGATACCGGCGGTTCTATTCGTCAGCCAGCTTCGCATTGTGGATTGGTGGGTTTGAAACCAACGTACGGTGCGGTCTCACGTAGCGGTCTTATTGCACTTGGCTCTTCGCTTGACCAAGCAGGACCATTTGGGAAAACGGTGGCAGATGCGGAAATTATTTTTAATGCCTTGAAAGGGCAGGACGAAAAAGATGCCACCACAGTAGGCAACGCCACGTATCCAAAGAAGGAAGTGCCAAAAGGACTACGTATTGGAGTACCGTTCGCACTACTTGAGGAAGGTATAGAGCGTGACGTGCGTGAAGCGTTTGACGCTACACTCGCACGACTTGAATCTGAAGGCCATGCTGTGGTTGATGTTTCGCTTCCAACGAGTGCATACGCGTTGCCAGCATATTACGTGATCATGCCAGCAGAAGCATCTACAAACCTCGCACGATATGACGGTATGCGTTATGGGCATACAAAGAACGGCGCGTCACTTCTTGAAGACTATGTCGGTGCGCGTACTGAAGGGTTTGGGAAAGAAACAAAAAGACGTATTCTTCTTGGTACGTTCGTACTTTCCTCAGGCTATATAGATGCCTACTACAGAAAAGCAGACCGCACACGCTCCATGCTTCGTGCAGAGTATGACGAAGCATTTACCCGTGCAGACGTGATTGCGTTTCCGACCACTCCAGCACCCGCGTTTAAGTTTGGTGAAAAAAGTGACCCCGTTTCTATGTATCTTGAAGATATCTTTACCGTTACTGCAAACCTCACCGGCATGCCAGCGATTTCTGTTCCTATGGGGACCGTGGAGCGTGAAGGTTTGTGGCTTCCTGTTGGATTTCATCTCACTGCACCGCACGGCGCTGATGCACTTCTTCTTTCTGTTGCAGGTCGCGTAGCAAACGAAGGGGTATAATACGGGGAATGGAGAACACCACTCCCGATGGACCAGTGCATTTCCTGAATCTTGAGTACTTCTTCCGTATTCTCTATGAACTACGGAACGGCAATCTCTCATTTGATTCGGTGGTAGAGTGGGCTTCACATCTTTGGCAAATCGCCGGCATTATTGCGTTTGTCTTTACGCTTACCGCAGTAGCCATCTTGGTATATTCCACTGCTCGCATTCGTGCGCTCCGCAAAGAAGAGCACCATCTCTATGGCACCATTCACGAGGAGGAGCTTGAAAAGCAGGTAGACCACGCACGCTTTGCACACGTGATGTCACTCATTGAAAGTCCAAATGAGAGTGATTGGCGGCAAGCAATCATTGAAGCAGATATTATGCTTGATGACCTTCTTAAGCAGTTAGGGTATGCGGGAGACACCATTGGCGAGAAACTGAAAAAAGTTGATAGAAGTAAAATGGCATCGCTTGATAACGCGTGGTCAGCACACAAAGTACGAAATGAGATAGCGCACAAAGGGTCGGCTTTTCAGCTTTCAAATCATTTGGCGTATAGGACCATCAAACAATATGAGTCCGTATTCCGAGAATTCGGTGAAATTTGAGCACGTAAAATCAGCGAACTGCTTCGTTACGGGTCCCCTCAATTTCTTCCGCCGTACCCTTTAGTACGTCTACAGAAATTGATTTCCCGTGCCTCGCATTTCATCTGATTTTACGTACTCAGTAATTCTTGCGTCGTTCGGAAAATTCGGTATAATGTTACTAACTGATGGGCGTAAAGCGCTTTCGGTTAGAAATAGCGGGGTAGAGGAGAGGCTGTTCCTGCAGGGGGAGGCCACTTGCGAAGCTTCTGCTAAACTCAATAAAAATATAGCGGGGTAGAGGAGAGGTACCTCGGGAGGCTCATAACCTCCAGACGCCGGTT
>CAYMZP010000019.1:12289-14626 GCA_964395025.1 uncultured Candidatus Saccharibacteria bacterium | reverse complement strand
CAATGGCAGGAGCACAGAAAGATACGCAAGAAGGGTCCGAAACACCATCGTCTCCTGATGCAGGAACTACTGACGCAGAATTTACTGAGAAGCCGAAAGAGTAGAGCGAACCTATGGTAAAAACCGCACAGCTCAGGTGCGGTTTTTACTTTTTATGGTATAGATAATTCCAGAATCACTGGAACGGGGTTAGTTGTATGCAAATTACCTTGCTTGAAGACGAGGTTGTGGCGGTCTATAAGGAACTGCCACATCTACTTACCTTGATGGATGTTGTACAGAAAGTTTTCCTGCGGAGAATTGAAAAACACCTGCCACCAGATCTTCGCAAAAAAGCGTATGAGCGTGGTGCACTTCATCCGCTCTGGCCTCGCACCATCCCAATCTACAAAGCACTGCTGGAGCTAGGATACGTGGAAATCTCACACACCGCGCGTCGATAAGTTCATATTTCCAGAGTGCAGACGGCACGTCCTTGTGACGTGCCGTTTTTGCATACACTAATCAAGAACGGTATAGTAACGACCACGATGGCAAAAAACTACTACGACATACTTGGGGTAGAGAAGAAGGCAACGAAAGACGATATTAAGAAAGCGTTTCGTAAACTCGCACAAAAACATCATCCAGACAAAGGAGGAGACGAAGCGAAGTTTAAAGAAATTACTGAAGCGTACGCAGTACTTGCGGACGATACGAAACGCCGTGAGTACGACTCCTATGGTCAAACGTTTGCCGGAGGAAGTGCACACGGTTTTGACCCATCACAATTCCAGGGATTCGGCGCTGGGGGCGTGGAGTTTGACCTTTCAGATCTCTTTGGTGGCTTTGGAGATATTTTTGGCCAACAACAGGGAGGACGTCGTGTTAAACGAGGACGAGATATATCTATAGACGCTGAAATTTCATTTAAAGAAAGCGTATTTGGGGTGCAACGTTCTGTACTTCTCACCAAAGCAAGTACCTGTGACGTTTGTTCAGGAAAAGGAGCAAAGCCTGGTACGGACATGGAGAACTGTGGAAGCTGTAACGGCGCTGGGCGTATTCACGAAACACGAGACTCCATACTTGGTTCATTCACGAGCGTACGCGCCTGCACCACGTGTGAGGGTAGTGGAAAAGTGCCTAAAGAAAAATGTAACGGCTGTAGCGGTCGTGGCATTGTGCGCAAAGAAACAGAAATAAAACTTGCCATACCTGCTGGCATAGATAACGGTGAAATGATTCGTATGCCAGGGCAAGGCGAAGCAGTAAAAGCGGGTGTGGCGGGAGACTTGTATGTGAAGGTGCATGTAAAACCTCATCCGGTATTCCGTAAAGAAGGCGCACACCTGGTTATGGACCTACCAATGAAGCTTACAGATGCACTCCTTGGTACAAATGTGTCCGTCGCAACACTGGACGACAAAGTACTTGAAGTAAAAGTACCGGCTATGACGAAAGCAGAGGAAACACTGCGGGTGCGTGGAAAAGGTATCAAACACGAAGGCGGGGAAGGCGACCTCCTTATAAAACTGTACGCAACGCTTCCTAAAAAAGTGTCAGGGAAAGCAAAGAAAATCATTGAAGACTTAAAGAACGAGGGTCTCTAGTAGATATCCCCGTTTAGTTCTGTGAGCTGTTTCCTATTACCTGTACACTTCTCTATATATGGAACTAGAGGGCTTGATGCTTGATGTGGGAACTGCTGTTTCTGTTGCAGGTGCAGACGCGTGGCTTTGGGTGAGTAACTTCCTTGCACTCATTATTCTCCTAGTCATCGTCTACGTCTTTGCAATGCGTGAGGGAGGTGCCGGTGTTATCTCGCTCAATATTTCGCTCTATACCGGGTATGCCATTTACTCAGTATTTCCGTACCGTGATGCCATTATTGCCATAGGCGCAACACCGCTCATTCAGGCAGTACTGGCGATTGTTATTTTTCTCTTACTTTCCATTGTGCCGTTTATGATTACCATGCGACTCACTGCACCCTCCTTTGGTCAGCTGTCATTTTTCCAAGGCATTCTTCTTTCTCTCGGAGCAGCGGTATTTTTAATGGCGCTTGCGTATCACGTATTTGAAATTAGTAACATTTACACATTTTCTGACCCCCTAAACCAGCTGTTCGCTCCGGAAGGATTTTTCTTCTACTGGTTTATTGCTCCACTCTTGGGTCTCTACTTCTTTGCACGATAGTTTGTGCGGGCAGGTTAGTGGTCTGTGCGTGGTATCGTCCTACTCATGGACCGTCTCGTATATGTTTTTCATAGGCCACTCTCATACGCCTTAGCTTCAGGCGTGCTCGTACTTCTCGCATTCTATCTTCCAGGAGCATGGTTACTTATATGTGTATCA
>CAYMZP010000019.1:3730-12279 GCA_964395025.1 uncultured Candidatus Saccharibacteria bacterium | reverse complement strand
CTCCCTCTTTGCTACGCAGTCTCGCAAGCAAAAAATGCTCTCCATGCAGGACTACTTGGCACGGCATATGGCGCAGTAATTGCTGGAGGCACGTCATTTTGGTACTTCAGTGCGCTCGTGCCAGTAGAGTCTATGAGCGAAACCGCACATTTTTGGATGGTGCTCGGAAGTTGGTGTCTTATGGTCCTTGCACTAGCACCCACCAGCGCACTCTTCACGGTATTCTTTTACGTCACACAAAAAACTTTGCTGGTGCTTGGTGCACCGTTTGTATTTCTCCTCAGCGAAATAGCACGCATGTATGCATTCCAGTTGGTCACCTTTTCTCCCGGCATACAAAATCCTCCTTTTTACTCTACTGGCTTTCTGGGCTACCCCCTTGCAGATTCTGCCTTTTTTCTCCAATTCGCATCCTACGGCGGTATATATACGCTTTCAGCACTAGTTATCGTAATACATGGTGCTTTTTGGTACCTCAAAAGGAAGGGACGTATGGTCCTTATTGCCGTAGTAGGTCTTTGTGCTCTTGTTCCCTGGAGCACAATCCTTGCATGGGAAAATCTAGATAAGAACACATACCCGCTTCGCGTTGGCCTCATGTCAGTGTATGTACCAGAAACAGAGCGTGCAGGTGACTATAAAAGCCAAGCAGTTTTCACCGAACAGGTACGTGATGCGGTGCAAACACTCTCTAAGCTTGATGCAGAAGTGATTATCCTTCCCGAAGATGGCAGATTCTTACAGGAAGAAATAATAAGAAAAGATAATCCAGGTTCGCTCGTTATAGATGTATCTCCAGTAAAAAACACATTTGGTATTCGTGAGAATGTCGCGTTTTCTGGAGACACTGAAGGAAATAAGACTGTACCCATTCGTGCAAAACAAATCGTTACACCGCAAGGAGAGTATGTAATTGCAAGTGCATATGGTGTAGCGCAGGTACTCGGCATACAAAAACAGCTAGAGTTATTTTCACGCATTATTACCATCACCCCGGGAACGTGGGGAAGTGGGGTCGCGGTACCTGGAACACCCATTTCCGCTTCAGTACTTTTCTGCATTGAAATGATTGCGCCGAATTTTGCGAAAATACTTACACAAGATGAAGAGAGTGAGGTTATATTTGCAACTCTTTCCCACGGTCGATTCCGTGACTCCTGGTTACTACACGTAGATACCCGTCGATTCTTACAAGTGCGTGCGGTTGAAGCGGGTGTTCCACTCTTTGCGTCTGGTGACCACGCAAGTGCGTACGCAATAGATGCACAAGGGTCAATACATTTTGCAACGCCTGCAAATACGCACGCTTCTCAAGTGGTGGAGCTACCAATTCCATACTAGGTTTTCCACAAGACACGTGGTGCGGGTTGGTATGTCCCTCTATACTTTAAGGATATATGCGCAAGGCACTACTTATAGCCATCGTCATTTTGGTGTTTCTTGCGCTTGGTGCATATTTTTATTTTGTAGATCCGTACACCTCACGTCTTACGCAAGCGCGTGTACATGATGCCCTCAATGCATCTTCGATGCCGAGTGAATTGAGAGAGGCTGTGTATCTTTTAGCTCCACAAAACGGTGGAGCACTATATCAAAACGGCTCACTTACATACGAAGAATATAAAAAAGACGGTTCTCTGGTGCTTGACTACGCAAAAAGTGGCTCCACTGAAGCAAAAATTGTATATCGTCCACTCACAAATATATACGACTTAGTAATTAATGATGTAGTGATACATTCAGGCACCGGATATAAAAAATCGCTTGACGTATCTCCTCTTGGTACCTCTGTCGGTGTTGCTGTGCTTACGGAAGGAGCCACAGGAGCAATGGCTGACTGGAATGTCCTACTCTTTAATACGGTAACAGGTACGGAACTGGTTAGAGAAGGTGTTGCTGGTGCCTTTCTTGGAGACGATGCGTTTATTGTGGTCCGCAAAGACGGTATGTATGCAGTTTTCCCAGATGGAGGGGAAGGACAGGTGCTTGAGCGCCCATTCACTTCCTCACGCATTGTTGTTTCAGCACAAAAGAGTGGAATGTATTTTGCATACGCAGAAGCGAGTCCCTCGTCTCAGGCGGGCATCTTGTATGAAGTCATCCGTGGTGGTTCAGCTATTTCACTCGTAGAACGAACTGGTTTTTCTGCTGGTTTTACCGAAATTGCTATTGGAACTGACGCACTATATGGATTAACAGCAAGTCAGGACGGGCGCATATCCCTATTTCAAATTCCACTTAAAGCAAATCAGGGTCAGTCAGTCGTACGCACCTATGAAAAGAACCTCGCCCCAACAAAAATTGACCTATAATCTATGAAAATGACATCTTTTTTACGCGTCTTTTTGGCCACCTCTCTCTTAATTTTTCCACTCTTTGTAGGTGCAAGTAACCCTGGGTATTGCGATCAAGGAGATGGAAACCAAGAATGTGACCTTACCATACCTCCAATCATTGTAGTGGTGATGAGTGCATCCCCATCGTCCATCTATACGGGCCAGTCATCAACCATTTCTTGGAGTTCAAGTTATGGAGGCTGTACTTCTTCGGAATTTAATACGGGCGGACAAGAAAGTGGTTCTGTTACCGTCTCTCCTTCTTCCACAACCGTCTATTACGTGACCTGCTCAGCATCAAATGCATATGGAACAGGGTATGGGTATGCATCTACAACCGTTACCGTAAGCCCTCCACCTCCCGCACCGGCAGACCTTGAACCAATCGCGCCAAAATATGTTTCTCCCACATCTGCAACAGTAGGAGTGGCAACAACCTTCTCTCTCAATATTAGAAATAACGGACAGACAGCAGGGAACAATTTCCCAAACTCAATAAATATACGTAACAACACGACTAATGTTTCCTCTTGGGTTTCTGCAAACACACTTTCCCTTGCACCAGGTGCCAGTGGTACTGCAAGTGGTTCGTACACGTTTAGTAACACTAATTCGTACTCGGTACGTATTTGTGCAGACACCAATACTTCAGGAAGTGGAAGTGTGGTGAGTGAAAGTGATGAAACGAATAACTGTGGTGAATGGACAAGTATTACGGTAGCGCCGAACACTCCTCCCACAGTGACCACCACACTTTCCGCAAACCCTACCACCATCACTTCTGGAAACTCCTCCACGATTACCTGGTCTTCAAGTGGTGCTACGAGCTGTACCTCGCCACAATTTTCAACAGGAAATGCGACGGCTGGTTCGTATGCTGTTGCGCCAACTACTACCACCACATACTCCGTGACCTGTAGCGCGACAAACGCGTTTGGCACTGGGTCGGATACAAAAAATGTAACCATCACCGTAAACCCTCCACCGCTCACACCAGCTGACCTGACACCACCAGCTCCAAACTTTGTAACACCAACCGTAGCAACAGTAGGAGAGTCTGCTACCTTTTCTCTCACCATAAAAAATAACGGACAAACAACGGCTACCAATTTCCCGAACTCAGTGAATGTGCGAAATAACACACAGGGCACATCGGTGCTCGTCTCAGCAAACACGCTCACACTTGCGGGTGGTGTGAGCGGTACTGCAAGTGGTTCATATACGTTCAACGACACGAATTCATATTCGGTGCGTATTTGCGCAAATACAGACACTTCTTGGAATCATCCCGTTACTGAAAGTAATACCGAAAACAACTGTGGAGACTGGACCACAATTATTGTTTCTAATCCGGAACCACCAGAACCTGATGTAAATCCTGTCGGCGAAACCACCGAAACCACGCCTGATGGAGATGATCCTTCTCCTACGCCAGATATACGTGCAATTCCTGATAAGGTAACCATAGAAGCAACTGAGACAGGTGGTGCTACCACGCTCTACTGGAGTGCCACTGAGTCAACTGCATGTGGTATTACTTCTTCCCATGGAGACACAATCGTTGACAACCAAGACCCAGGCACGCTGTGGAATGTAAATGATGTCACAAATATTTCTCGACAAACACGGTATACGCTTACCTGTAGCGGACCGGGAGGAACGAGCGAGGCATCTGTGCTGGTGAATGTTGTTCCTGCGTACAACCCATTCTAAGTATTTTACTTAGCAGGGAAGCGCGCTACACTAGATATCAATGGGATTTCGCGCATCACTTTTTATCGCGGGATTAGTAGAAACCCTCCTTTCGTTCTTCGTGGGGCTCTGGGCTGCCTGGGTAGGCATACCGCTCATGTTTATCGTTGGCATGTTGCACTTTATAGACAAAGAATAGATATGAATATTCTTCTCAACCTTATTGCCATAGTAATTGCAGGGGGATATTTTCTTGGTATTGGGGGATTTCTCGTCTTTGCTTTTTTTGATAGGCAGAAAGACTCAAAAACTGAAAATCGTATAGTCGCTATTATTCTTTTTTTCGCACTGATTGTGGTCCCTGGATTTGGACTTCTTGCTACGATGCGCGTATAGAAATTACGAGGTATGATACGTGTGCAACTAATTGACCTCGCAGGAGACATATGAGCACTAAACACTTTGGAGAACATATCACTATTGATGGATATCTTGGTGATCCGGTCCTCTTAAATGATAAAGAACGTGTGCTGTCAGCACTGACCACGCTTTGCAAGGAGCAAGGTATGACACCCCTTGTTGAACCCCTCATTGTTGAGGCTCCCGATAATCAAATCAAAGACCCCGGTGGATGGAGTGGTTTTTTAATCATTGCTGAAAGTCACATAAGTATTCACACCTTTACCAAAAGGCGATTCATTTCCGCTGACTTTTATACATGCCAAAACGGTATCAAACGAAAGGAAGTCGTTAGATTCTTTCGCGAACACTTTGCGTTAGGAAAAGTTGAGTCACATTTTATTAAACGCGGTTTAAAATACCCTGCCCATAACTTACTGTAATGATTCATACTTTAAAACGTCTTTTCCTCTGGCGACCTGCACCTCGGGATCCGAGACAGTATCTTTCTAAGCTTCTGGTCGCACCAGATAACGGAGCGCGACATCGCTACACCGAAGACTTGATTACTCCGTTTACCAAAGCATGCAAAGAGTTACAGCGAAGACGGTCGGATCCTGCAATTTGGCAACGAGTAGAGAAATATCTGAACAACGATATTCCTGAATATTTCAAAGGAGACCCTGTGCTCTATCTGTGTCGGCACGTCGCAT
The DNA here is from genome assembly GCA_964395025.1 of uncultured Candidatus Saccharibacteria bacterium. Taxonomy (GTDB): domain Bacteria; phylum Patescibacteriota; class Minisyncoccia; order Phycocordibacterales; family Phycocordibacteraceae; genus C7867-001. The sequence goes on along the minus strand of CAYMZP010000019.1, from coordinate 7,139 downwards.
CTCCAAATATACAGACCCTGCGCTTCATAAAACGGTTCAAGACGCGCGGAATGAAAACGATTATAGGACAAGATTCTAAAGATCTCTTTGTGTCTCATAATCAGCTCAAGAAGTCGCTGGGAAAATTGCCCATATGCACTGGCGTATATAGCAAGCACGGAAAAATAATTGAGCAATTCCAAAAAATCTCAATTATTGATTTTAATCAGTGGAACGGAAAACCACTTGGTGATGTACGTACTAAGTGGGGGGAGTCGCTCGTTTCATTTCATAATGGACTTTTTAGCAAACTGGCAAAAGACGCGGTGCATATTCAAGAAGATGCTTCGTGGGTTGATCGGTATAACCGTGGCGATTTACTTGCCGAGTATAAAAAAGTCTTGGCACTCTTCTTAGTACACGGCATTATGTTTGAAGATTACCCAACGGAAGATAGTCCTATAGAAGAAGGTTTTGTGACTGATATTCTTCGGCCGGCCATGCAACACGTAGAGCAGGAACTGGGCTTAAAGCCACTCATTGCACCCTTGGTGCCTCTTGGGCTCATGAGCACGGAGGTATGGGAAGGGTATCCTCCTCAGGTGCTTGATATCGTACGAGAGAAGATGCACATTTAAATATATGAGTTGGTTTCTCCTTGCACTAGTCGGTCCATTCCTATACGCGGTTACTAACTATATAGATAAGATTTTACTTGAGAAATATTTCAGACAGGGTGGTGTAGGAACCCTGATGATTTTCTCCGCATTACTATCGGTACTTGCATTACCGATCCTATATGTGATGAATCCTACTCCACTTGCAGTGGGCTTGGTCAATATAGGTATTTTAGCTACCGTTGGCGTTCTCCATGCACTGGTACTCTTCTTTTATTTAAAAGCGCTTCAGTCTGATGAAGTGTCGGTAACGGTTATTTTCTACCAGCTCGTGCCAGTTTTTGCTGTTGGTCTTGGTTTTCTTTTCCTACATGAGACCCTGACGGTCATGCAACTTATAGCAATGGCAATCATTATTTTGGGGACCTCTATCGTTTCGTTTGAAATAGATACAGAAAATCAGTTTCGCATGCGCCGAAAAACCGTATTGTACATGCTTGCAGCTTCGTTCTGTTGGGCACTTGGCTCAGTTATCTTTAAGTTCGTTGCGCTTGAAGAAGACGTGGTGCGTTCACTTTTTTGGGAACACCTTATGTTGACCCTCATAGGAATTGGACTTTTTCTCTTTGTGCGCTCATACAGAACACATTTTTTAACCGCTATACGAAAGAATTCTTTACCTATTCTGTCGCTCAATATTCTTAATGAAGTTATCTTCATGGTTGGAAATGTGGTCTTCTCCTTTGCCTACATGCTTGCGCCTGTCGCACTCATACTCTTGGCAGAGTCATACCAACCATTGTTCGCACTTGGTATAGGAGTATTTCTTACATTCTTTTTTCCTAGAATTATTGCGGAGAAAATACACGTCCGACATATTTGGCAAAAAATATTCGCCATTGTAGTTACCGGAATTGGTACCTATTTGTTATTTATAGCGTAGTGCGCGTTATCTACACCAACACACTCAACGGATACCGTACCTGGTATAGTGGAGATAACAGTAATGATGAGTTTTCTAAAGCATCCTCTGGTGTTTATTCTCGTGCCAATTTGTCTAGTGGCCAGTGTGGTTTCTTTCTATCGTTTTGTAGTGCTGGAAGCATACGTTGTGGAGTATGAAGGTGCATGTGATCCAGTGAGTGAAGAATGTTTTGTGGGGTGCGTAGACGAACTTTGTACGGATATTTACTATTACGCGTGGGTACAAAAAAATGCAAAAACTGCACAAGCGGAGTGTGGTCCTGACGTGCTTGAATGTATAGATACCGCAACCTGTGCAGGAGGAGAAAAAGAATGCGTTGTTAGGTACTGCAATCCTGAAACCGTTTCGGACGCAGAAGAATGTGAAGATATATCATCAGTAGACCTCCTTGAAGAAGATGGCGAGCAGGAACGTATAGACACCACAACATTATGATTTGTCCCTATTTCCAAGAACCCCTCTATCTCTTTTATGTGCCAGATCTTTCTGCGCTTTTATACTACACACACATTCCATCCTTCTTTGTGGCACTCTTGGTTGGCTTTCTTGTGCTTATAAACGACCGTAAGAGTTTATTAAATCAGCTTTTGTTCGGTATCTGTTTCGCATTCGCTATTTGGACACTCTGCACGCTTATTGCGTGGACCAACATACACAGCGACGTAGTGTTAGTTGCCTGGTCATTTCTTGGGCCTGCGGCTGCATTCATTTCTGTTCTATCTATTTACTTTACGTATGTCTACATACACAAAAAAGATATTGGGGTACGCCTGAAAGCTATTTTCCTTCTTTTGCTTGCACCGTTACTGGTACTCGCGCCTTCAAGCTATACATTACGTGGTTTTAATCTAGTAAATTGCGATGCATTCGGCTTTGAGGGGTTGACTAACACGGTGTATTTTCCAGCGCTTGGCGCTCTCGCCATCGTATGGGTACTGTTCCTCTTGATTCACGGATATAGGAAGGCGAGCCCAACGCTTAAGAAACAAATTGTGATCATGGGGACAGGTTTGGAACTGTTTCTATTCTCCTTCTTCACTGCCGTCTTTCTTGGACAATATTTAACTACCATTGGTGTTTTTGCTGACTCTCAGCTAGAAACATACGGCTATTTTGGGATGATGATATTTGCAGTGTACATGGGCATTCTGATTGTTCGTTTTAAGGCCTTCCACGTAAATCTACTTGCATCACAAGCACTGGTTATTACACTCCTAGTACTTATCGGCTCTCAATTGACGTTTGTAGAGTCTACGACGCAACGCGTTCTCGTTGCAGTCACGCTCGTATTGACGTCTGTAGCAGGTATGGTGCTCGTACGAAGTGTGAAGCGCGAAATTCAGCAACGTGTTCGTATTGAGGCGCTCGCAGGAGACTTGTCACTCGCCAACGAGCGACAGGTAACCCTTATACACTTCATCACGCACCAGGTGAAAGGATTTGTGACAAAATCTCGCAACATCTTTGCTTCTCTCAGGGAAGGTGATATGGGTCCAGTGCCACCATCCATGCAACCCATGTTAGACGAAGGATTCCGTTCAGATACGCAGGGTGTAGCAACTATTCAAGAAATATTAAACGCAGCCAACATCCGAAGTGGCAAGGTGAACTACGACATGCAGCCGTTTGACCTGGCGAAACTAGTTGGAGACATTGCAGTGACACTCCGTCCAAATGCACAAGCTAAAAGCCTCGTCTTTACTACGAACCTCCCGAACTCACTCACCATTACCGGAGACCATGCACAACTTGAAAACGCGCTTAAGAACTTGATTGATAACTCAATTAAATACACCCAGAGAGGAAGTGTGCACGTGTCTCTGACGAA
>CAYMZP010000019.1:0-3720 GCA_964395025.1 uncultured Candidatus Saccharibacteria bacterium | reverse complement strand
AGAAGGAAAAGTAGTCTTTAAAGTGGAAGATAGTGGTATTGGTATCACTCCTGAGGACATGAAGAAACTCTTTACTGAAGGAGGTCACGGAAAAGACTCAACGAAAGTAAACGTAGAATCTACTGGCTTCGGGCTCTATATCGTAAAAAGCATTATAGAAGCGCATAAGGGGAAGGTGTGGGCAGAATCGGAAGGCGCAGGAAAGGGTTCTCGCTTCATCATTGAACTACCTACATGAGTTCAAGTTGGGAAAATTTCATTAAACGTACGGAAGGTGGTCCGCCAACTGCACTGTTACTGCGTGCCCTTGATTTTGTGCATCAACATGAAAATGCACTTGAGCTCGGTTCTGGAGCTGGAAATGATCTCAGGCATCTTGTTCAACAAAAATTCAAAAGAATTGACGCAATAGATCGTGAACCAAAAGCCGCTGCCTTTGTTCCCGAAGGGGTAACTTTCACGGCCACTAACTTTGAAGATTTCAAATTTCCTACTGCTATATACGACTTTGTGCATGCGCATTTTTCGCTACCTTTTATTTCACCCGTTCACTTTGACAAATCTTTTCAACGCATAGTGGAATCACTGCGCGATGGTGGAGTCATATCGGCAGTATTTTTCGGCCTTGAAGATGACTGGGCACGGACACGCAAAGATACTCTTACATTTCATTCTCGAGAGGACATTGAGAAACTCTTTAAAGGATTTGAGATACAGGTCCTAAAAGAAAATCGGCAACACGGGACAGAGCGAGTTGGTGAAGGTAAGGAATCTCAGGTATTCTACGTCGTAGCGGAAAAGAGAAAAACTACTAAATAAATGCTAGGATTCGTGCAACATATGGCGTACGGACGACGAGTAGACATCGGCAAGCTCGGAGATGTGTGGGCAGATGCGGTAGCAGACGCCATCATTTCAGCGCACCCAGACGAAGAACTCTACACAACCGCAGCGGGCATAAGCCCATCTGGAGTGGTTCACTTTGGTAATTTCCGCGACATTATGACCGCACATATGGTGCGTGAAGCGTTGGTACGTAAAGGGAAAAAAGCGCGCCTCCTTTTCTCTTGGGATAATTTTGACCGTTTTCGAAAAGTGCCTGCCGGTGTGCCTGAGTCGTTTATTGAGCACGTGGGTAAGCCACTCTCTAAAATTCCAGATCCCTCTGGTGAAGCTTCCTCATACGCAGACCGTTTTCAACAGCCTTTTATGGAAGCGATGGAAAAGCTTGGTATAGACATTGAGTATCGAGACCAGACTGCGCTCCACGAGTTAGGTACATACGACACAGCAATGTTTGAGGCACTACGGGCTCGAGAAAAGATTGCGGATGTGCTTCTTTCCTTTATGTCGGACAAAGCAAAGGGTGAGAAGGGAATAGATCCAGAGCACTATCGCACGAACTACTACCCCATAAGCCTATACTCTCGCTTTACGGGAAAGGACAGCACCAAGATACTTTCGTATGACGGAAAAAGTACGGTGACATACCTTTGCACGGAAACAGGAAAAGAAGACACGGTAGATTTATCGCAAGAGCATATTGCAAAACTTTCTTGGAAAGTGGACTGGCCTATGCGTTGGCGACACGAGAAAGTGCATTTTGAACCCGGTGGGCACGACCATGCGTCTCCAGGCGGAAGCTATGACGTGGCTTCAGTTATCGCGAAAGAAGTGTTTTCGTATACCGCTCCGTTTTTCGTGGAATACAAATTTGTGGGCATTCAAGGTGCGGGCTCTAAAATGTCTGGTTCAAAAGGGAATGCCGTGTCTCCACTAGAATTGCTAAACATATATGAACCGGAAATACTCACCTGGCTCTATGCACGAAAAAGCCCGGATCAATCCTTTGAACTTGCGTTTAATACCGATATTTATCGCCAATACGACGAGTACGATGCAGAGCACTCAGAAGAAAACGCAATTCCATTTCGTCATGCGGTAAGTTTTGGACAGATTGTGCAGTGGGACACAAAAAAAATATCCACTATTTTGGATGGGCTTTCTCTCTCCTATGCAAAGGAAAGTATTGAAAAGCGCCTTCCGCTTGCTCGCAACTGGCTACTCTCATACAACCCAGACGAGGTAATTGCGCTTTTACCGGAACCAAACCGTGCGTATATGGACACTATGACTGACGAAGGAAAAGAACGAGTCATGCGCTTACACGATGCATTACAGTCAGAAGAAAATTCGGAAATAAAAACACTTGAAGAATTGGTGTATGCCATACCAAAAAAAGATGGGGTTCCAGAAGGGGAACTAAAGAAAGCACAACGTGCATTCTTTAAAGACGTATACAACCTTCTGATTGGCAAAGATGCAGGACCACGCCTTGGTACATTCCTTTGGGCAATCTCAAGAGAAGAGGCAGTCCGTCTATTGGATGTTGCATAGGCTATACTTTCCTTTATGAACGTATCTGAAGACTTGAAAGCACGCGGGTATGGTGAGCACTCTTCTGCTCCGCTTGAAACTATCGTAGGAGGAAAGCGGGGTGTGTATCTGGGCATTGACCCAACAGCAGATTCACTCCACGTTGGTCACCTCGTACCTCTCATACTCATGAAGCGCCTTGCAAACGCTGGACATCGGACTGTGTTTTTAGTAGGAGGAGGTACGGGGATGATTGGCGACCCACGTGCAAGTGGGGAGCGAACATTGCTTGATAAGCGCACGCTTGAGCGCAATAAACGCGCACTAAAAAGCCAGCTTCAGAAGCTGATTGGCAAGAGAATAGAAATGGTAGATAACTCTGCATGGCTTTCAAAAACGGGACTCCTGGAGTTTCTCCGCGACATTGGTAAACACTTCACCGTAAACGAGCTGACGAAACGTGAGCTCATCAAACGACGTCTTGAAGACCCAAATGACAGCATTTCTTTCACGGAGTTTTCTTATGCACTTCTACAAGGTTTTGATTTTCTCACGCTCTATAAAAAGAAGGGGATTGATACGCAGATAGGCGCATCAGATCAATGGACCAACATGCTCTCTGGCGTTGAACTGATTCGCAAGAAGCAACAAGCGGATGCGTACTGCTTTACCTGCCCACTGATTACCGACGCTTCGGGTAAAAAGTTCGGGAAATCGGAAGGTAACGCTGTGTGGCTGGATGCGAAAAAAACATCTCCTTTTACGTTCTATCAATTCTGGATAAACCTACCTGACGCAGGTTTAGAAAAATACCTCCGTGTGTACACGTTCATGAGTATAGATGAAATTGAGTCTCTCATGAAGCGTCATGCAGAAAATCCTTCGACACGCGAAGCACAAAAAGTACTTGCAAGCGAAGTCACCAAGCTCGTGCACGGAGAAAAAGCATTGGCAGAAGCGCAAAAAGAAACAACTGCACGCTTCTCCACAAAAACACTTGAGACTCTCACTGAGGCCGAACGTGAAGCATTTCCAGTAGTATCTATAGGAGAAAAAGACACTACGATTTCTTCACTTGTCGCACAAGGTTTTTCAGTATCAAAATCCGAAGCACGTAGACTCATACAGGGCCGAGGTGTACGTATAAATGGACACACCATTGAATCAGACAGAAACATTACTGACACAGATTTAGTGAATGGAGAAGCGTTTTTGGAGAAAGGAAAAGTGAAGATTCTGCTCAAGAAATAGCCCTGGAAAAAGGCATCCGTCATTGCTATACTTCGGCCATTGCGTCGGTGGTAGAGTGGTCAATTACAACAGGCTGTAAACCTGTCGGCTTCG
>CAYMZP010000018.1:0-14742 GCA_964395025.1 uncultured Candidatus Saccharibacteria bacterium | reverse complement strand
CGAGGATTCTTCCTGAGCTAGGATCAAACTCTCATTAAGAATAGGCGGAACACAAGAATTTACTCTTTGTGATTCCACTATTTTGAGATTCTCTCTATCTAGTGAATCTGGTTTTGTGTCCCGCCACACATGGTTGTATGTGGCGGGTCTTACCTATTTAGTTTTCAATGACCGCACCTTTTCGTGGGACGAGTTTTGAAGCGACGGGCCAGAAGCTCGCTACTTTTTGAAACTCTTTCGGTCGCTACCAAAGCGACCCTATCCCTCTAGGGCAGTACGGACATAGTACCTGTCTGGAGAGTCCTCGTCAACACCTCCTAAAGACCTCTGTTTGACCATACGTAACTACTGCCATAGAGTCATAGATACGGCTCATGGGAGCCTGGTTTAGCTAAATGGAGAGCGTCATGCTCATTCCCGAATCTTTCCAAAGTGCCGACGGTAGGAAGGTAACGCTTCGCCCCGGAGACCTCTTTCGCTTCTTCCCGGAAGCGAAGAGTTTCGGTCTTGAACGGGCTTCCTATCCCCTGTGCGCCGTTCTTTTTGACGGCCCGAAACTGGAAGGCAGGAAAGCTGTTCGTACTTGGACGGATGCACACATTCTTCCGACCATACCGAACGAGGATGCCGGCCAGGTGGTAGAGGAGATTGTGCGTCGCCATACACGCGACCTCAAGCCCATACCGCGCGAAGGGTACGCGAATCAATGGACGCTCGTGCTCGCCTAGCACACGCACGGCGTCTAAAAGAAATGGAGGTTCCGCTCACACCGGAACCTTCTCTTTTGTTTTGTAAGAGAGTATATACTGCACCTATGCGTATTGTTGCTGTTTCTGGCGGTTTTGACCCAGTACATATTGGGCATATTCGTATGATTCGCGAAGGACGTGCACTTGGCGACAAGCTCGTAGTAATTTTGAACAACGACCATTGGCTCTTAAAAAAGAAAGGCTTTGTATTCATGCCTGAGACGGAACGAAAAGAGGTGCTTGAAGCAATAGCAGGTGTAGATGAAGTGGTGCTCACTGACCACGGACCAGATGATGAAGATCGGAGTGTTTGTAGAGCACTCCGCTTGGTACGACCTCATGTGTTTGCAAACGGTGGAGACCGAAAGCCAGATGGAGACCCCATACCAGAAGTGACGCTCTGTGAAGAATTAGGCATAGAAATGCACTACAACATTGGGCAAGGCGGAAAAGTGCAGTCGTCTTCCCAACTTGCAAAACGTTTTCATGAACACGAAGGAATTTCAGTTCCGTAAATGAGCTATACCACCTTTTTCAATTACGCAATATTGCGCCCACACATGAGAAGCGTACAATTACCTCTAGCCGTCACCCTTGCCTATGCGCACCTCGCGTGAAGTTATTGTTGTGTCCGTTGGAGGTTCTCTCCTTGTGCCAGACGGTATAGATACGTCGTTTATTGCTCAGTTCCGAGAAACAATTGTAAAGAAAGTTGAAGAAGGTTTTTCTTTCTACATCATTGCCGGTGGTGGAAAAATTGCGCGTGAATATAGAGATGCTGCGCGCGAAATAGACGCAGAGGCAACTTCAGAAAACTTGGATTGGACTGGTATCGCAGCAACGCGCTTGAATGCCGAACTGCTTCGTACGGTGTTTGGTACACATGCAGATGCTCAAGTAATTCTAGACACGACTCGACGTCCAAAAAAACGTATGGGCGTATACATTGCTGGTGGCGTGCGCCCAGGAAACTCTAGCGATTTCTCTGCGGTAATGGCTGCAAAAGCGGTGGGTGCAAAAAAACTCGTAAATCTTTCTAATATTGATTACGTATACACAGCAGATCCTCGGAAAGATCCTTCCGCAGAAAAAATAGAGCATACAAGTTGGAAAGATTTTCGTGCACTTATTCCTTCCGAGTGGGACCCCGGACTCTCTTCCCCCTTTGACCCTATTGCAGCCAAAGAAGCAGAACGATTGAAACTAGAAGTCGCGGTAATCAACGGCGCAAAACTAGAAGAGTTTGAAAAGTACGTAGATGGAAACTCATTTATTGGTACGGTCATAGGATAAAGAAGAGGGCCGACACATGATGCCGGCCCTTCCCTTTCTAGGTGTGAAGTTCAAGCGGGCTTTGGGATAAAGCCGTGCGAACGTCCACACCCTCCTGCACAGTCACGACGAAGTTGGGCACCACAGTCAACCAGTCTTACTGGCTGACCACAACACTCAAGACCACCCTCCTTCTTCTGCGGTTGCGGAATAGGAGGAGTAACCGGCTCACCAACGTGTGCGCTGTTATTGTTGACCATGTAGGTCTCCCTGAAAGATCTTCGGGCCTGAAAAGCAAAACCCCCTCCACTTCGGAGGGGGCTGCTTTGATGAGTGGGGTTTAACTTACGCATCAACGCAATCCTCTCCGAAGGAGGGGCTTGTAAACCAATACCAGAATGCGTTATGCGCGTGCATGTAAAGGAAGTATACGCTTTTACGTTACGGCGTCAATTCTCCGTACATTTTATTACGTATTACAGTGAGTTCGTTGATAGTTTTTGTATCAGTAATACGTGTGAAGCGTGGCATAGATTCACCGTCCTTCTGTACTGTGCCCATCCACATAGCAAGCGGACGTATAGCAAATAACTTTCCAAGTTTAAACACGAACGCATCGTAAAGCGGACGATATACCATCAGAAACTGATCTTCAGGTCGGCAATCATCCTCGGTGTGGTGTCCTACACCAATTACTTCATACGCATAGTTATTTACTAGACCTGTCGGGTCATGTTTGTAGTGGTAGTAAAAACCTTTCTCAGGAAGCTGTGTTGGAAGTGTACCGGCGTCTTCGTAACTCATTCCTTCTATTATATAGGGAAAATAGCGTCTGGACCTTCAGTAAGTTCTTTAAAAACTATAGGATTGGTAGCCAGAAAACTTTTCGTGCGGTAGTCATATTCGTCTCTACTACCAATATTTGCGACAACACCACCTGCCTCTGAAACAAGGAGTGAACCGGGTGCAAAATCATAATCTTTCCCGTATCCATTCATAGTGACCCTTCCATCCACCTTACCGCATGCAATCATGGCATATTCCCACCCAGCTGAGATTGTTTTTATGAGAACTGCTTTTTTTCTGAGTTTCTCAAATACTTCAGCACCATCTGGAGTATCGAGTCTCATCTCCCATTCTAGGTACGACTCTTTGAGTGAACGATTGCTCACGCTAATTTTTTCCTCGTTACAAAACGCACCCTCACCTCGTTCTGCAAAATACATTCTGTCGTTCAGAAAGTCATACACTGCGCCAAAAGTTACCCTGCCTTCTTCTATAAGTGCCAACATAGAAGTACAAAATGGCATACCTCGGACAAAGTGAACGGTGCCATCTATTGGGTCCATAAGCCAAAAACGAGACGCTTCCCTATTACCCCCACCCTCCTCTCCTACAAAAGAAATATCGGGAAACGAATTTTTGAGCGCACTTGAAACAGCGTTTTCAACTTCAATATCGTACTTCGTAACCGTATCTATAACTGACTCACTCTTTTGAGAAATAGCCTCAGCCTTTCCCCACCCCTCAAGAAGGGTCGGGCGCGCACCTTTCATGGCAAGGAGTGCGGATTGGTATTTCATACACCAAGTGTAGCAAGGGTTCTGTCTACCTGTGCATGTAGTTCTTCTACCGTACCGTTATTCATAAGTGTTACATCAGCAACGCTCATAACCCCAAACACATTCATGTCCCATGGGGCAGTCCCCGCCATTTCACGATCTTCCTGTGCGCAAAATTCTTCAAACGTAAGGTTGTCGGTAGAAGAGCCTCGCAACACAACACGTTCGTAGCGAGAAGCTCGGTCGGCGTCCACTGCAAGCATGCGCGCACCGTGCGTTTTAAGGTATTCTGCTTCCCCGACCGAACGAATAGATTCTATAAGCACATTACCTCCCTGCTCTTTCGCGCGCGCTAAAAGCACTTCAGCAATGTATGCAGGACCATGCTCTTTCCGTAGCATGTTTCCCATGTCCCGCAGACCATTTCTCGTTTCATCAGCAAGACCGCGCTGTCGAATTTCTTCCAACAGAAAATCACGTACGGAATAGTGCGCAAATCCTTTCTCTTTCACTAGATAGTCAACAACCGTTCCCTTTCCTGCACCCACCGTACCAGTGACACCGAGAATCATAGGCGATGACGATGATCTGCCAGTCGTTCTTTAAGCGCGTTAAGGGAAGCTAGCGTTTCTGCATCGGACTTTCCAACAAGCTCTTGAAGTGATTGAAGCAAGTCGGTCATGTCATAACGCGCCATCACTTGACCTACGCCCTCTCCCTCCTGTTTCTCTTTCACTCCTTGTTTGAGAAACGCAAACTCTAGTTCTTTAATTGCAACAGTTACAATTCCACTTATTTGTGACGCTCCCTTCTCCCGCGCTTCCGAAAGAATGGCATCTACTACAACTAACGGATCGCGTGTCTCAATTCCTTCACCTCGTCTACGAGTAGCTTCGTGTATCTTTGAAATCCTTTTCTGAAAGTTGTCAGGTGAGGACATGACTATTTTTTAGCAAACTTTCGAGCAATGGGTACGAGAAGCGGTGCAGAACGACAGATAGAGGAGAACGTACCAATAACTACACCTACAAGCATCACGAGGGCGAAGTTTCTCGTAGCTTCACTGCCAAAGATGATGATGGCAAGAAGTGCGAGCGCTACCGTGAGCGAAGTGTTGATGGAGCGCACGATAGTTTCATCAATAGAACGCCCCACGGTCACTTCAAAATCTTCATGCTTTTGCATTGCTTCGTTCTTACGAAGGTTTTCACGAATACGGTCAAAGATGACGATAACGTCGTTCACGCAGTATCCAAGGAGTGCGAGAAGCGCCACCACAAAGAGCGGGTCAGCTTGAGCACCGGTGAAGTATGCATACGCTGCAAAGAAGCCTGCAGGCACAATGACGTCAATGGCGAGCATGGCAACCACCACCAAACCATAGCCCCAGCTTGGTACCGGCTTACTCACTTTGCGAAATACAAACGCAATATAGAGCACAATGGTGAGCATCACTGCGCCAATGGCGTAGAGTGCTTTCACGGCAAGCTCGGAACCCAGAGAAGGACCAATGCTCGTAAAGCGAAGTTCCGTGAGAGCATTCTTACCCTCTTCAGAAAGAGCGGAAAGGAGTGCGTCATGTTCTTCCCCGCTCAATGTTGCGGTGCGCACCACCATGCCATTTTCTCCACTCTCTCGGACTGACGCATCGCTAAACCCTGCCACTGCTAGTGTTTCTTTTGCGTCACTAACGCTCGGGCGAGTGTTTTCGTACGCGACTTCAATCAAAGAGCCTCCCGTAAATTCTATGGAAAGCTTAAGAGGAAATACAAAGAGGGCTACAACCGCACTCACCAAGAAAAGACCGGTGAGCCACAAAAAGAACGGACGATGTTTGATGATCCACATACGTTATTTAAGATGAAGCCCACTTGAAAGCAGGAAGCGCCACGGGCCTTTAGACTCGCGTGGCAAAACCGCTTCAAGCAAAAGGCGTGTAACCGTAGTTGCCGTAAAGAGGGATGTAATTACGCCAAGTCCAAACACGAGTGCAAACCCTTGCACCAAGGACGTACCCATCCAGAAAAGGATGATGGAAGAGATAATCATGGTGAAGTGGCCGTCGCGAATTGCAGGCCATGCACGAGCAAAACCGGTCTTTGCAGACTCGCGTGGACTCTTCCCCGCACGAAGTTCTTCTTTCATGCGCTCAAAGATAAGTACGTTCGCATCTACTGCCATACCTATAGAGAGAATGAAGCCCGCAATACCTGAAGCAGTAAGTGTAATAGGAATAAACTCAATGAGCGCAATGTTCATAAACACGTACCCCATAAGTGCAAACGTGGCGAGTGCACCGGGGACCCGGTACCAGAACGTCATAAAGAGTGCGACAAGTGCAAGCCCAATAAGACCCGCAAACACTCCTGCTTCATATGCTACTCCTCCAAGCGTTGGCCCGACTGCACTTGAACCGACAAGCGTAATAGGTACCGGAAGCGCGCCGAAGTTTAAGTTACGCACCAAGTCACGTCCTTCAACGGGAGTGAATTGTCCGGTAATAGTCGCAACCCCTCCCGCAATTGGTTCTTGTACAACTGGTGATGAAATGAGTTCTCCATCAAGGAAAATAGCGAGCTGACGACCAACGTTTTCCCGAGTAATTTTTTCAAACAGTTCTGCGCCCGTGTTGTTAAAATAGAGCACTACCACTGGACTCCCTGCAGCAGCAGAACTCTGACCGGAACTAAACTGAAGCTCGGCACGTTCCAAGTACCGTCCCGTCAATTCTGTTGCAATGAATGGGTCTACTTCCTCAGGAGCGTTTCCGTCTATCAACTTAAATTCAAGCACCGGTGTTTCTCCAAGCGCAGAGACTGCAGCAGCCACGTCCGTAACCCCCGGCAACTCCACAATCAAACGGTCCTTTACCTCACCAGCCACTGCACTTGATTTCTCTGTTTGTACCAACGGTTCAGCAACCCCAAACACGTTGATACGCTTCTCAATCACTTCACGCAAAGAGCGCAGTGCCCCCTCTTTGTCGGTAAGTACGGCACTCGTATCGGCTTCGTATATAAGCTCCGTACCTCCAGCCAAATCTAGTCCCAACTTTACTGCGTGTGGGCTTCCTGGTGCTGTCGCACTCACTACAAACCAGCCAAGAAGAGCTGTGGCGAGCACGATAGCAAGAGCTGGTATATACCTCATGATGTGGGCTAGTGTACGCCGAGAGACTGATTTACTCAACACGAGAGCGTACTAGCATTCTTAAACAAAAAAGCGACAGCAATCGGACCAACACCTCCTGGGACTGGTGTAAAAAGTGACGCTTTCTCTGCGCAAGCGGGGTCCATGTCGCCCGCTATCGCACCTCCTGATTCTGATGTGCCCGCATCAATGAGCACTACCCCTTCTTTCACCATCTCGGGTTTTATGAAATGAGCTTCTCCTGCACCAGAAACGATAATGTCTGCCTCTCTCAAAAACTGTTCTGGGTGTTCGGTAGTTTTATCAATCACGGTTACGACAGCACCAAGGCGACGAAGAAGCACTGCTACCGGCTTTCCTACGAGCCTTCCCTCTCCCACAACGACGACCTTTGCACCAGGAAGTGGTACGCCTGCACGCGTCAAAATCTCTAATACTGCACCTGCCACTGGAGGAACGAGTGCACCCGCTTCACCCTTTTCAAAGAGCGTATACGCTTCGCGTGATAGCACGTCCGCGTCTTTTTCTACCGGAATCTGCGAAAGCACTGCATTAGTATCTATGTTCGAAGGAAGCGGAAGTTGAACAATAACTGCGTCAGCACCATCTCTACGCACCACTTCGATTACATCATCAACATGTGCCGTTTGCTTAAGACGCACCACCTCAAGATGCATGCCTGCTTCCTTAGCTCGTGATTCTTTAATAGCTAAGTACGACTCTGTTGCGGGAGAGGGCTGTACCACGACTGCGCGCACCGTACACGTACGAGCGTGTAGGCCAGTGCGTACGTCAGTAAGTATTTCTGAAGCAAGGGCGCGTCCGTTCAGTATCATGAGATTCCATATTCTACCAACAGTTCTGCAACCCCATCTTCAATAGCAACTTCAGGGCTCCATCCAAGTACTGTACGTGCTTTCGTGTTATCACCAAATGTATCTTGCGCATCCCCAGCACGTGGCGGCAAATACTCTTTTTCTCCACCAATGAGTCCTGCCAAATCATTTACGGAAATGTTTCGTCCTGCGCAAATATTGAATACTTCACCTGCTCCCACCTTTGTTGACTCCGAGGCGATAAGGAATGCGCGTATGGTGTCACGCACATGCGTAAAATCTCGCGTATGAGTACCGTCTCCAGTAATAGGTAATGGCTTCCCTTCCTTTCTCGAAGAAAGGAACTTCGGCATGGCGAGTGCGTACCCACCATCAGGACGCATGCCAGAGCCATACACACTAAAAAGGCGTAGGGACACGGTCGCTAGTCCATAGTTTTTTGAGAAGAGTTTTGCCAACTCTTCTCCTGCATATTTTTGAAATGCATACAGGGAAAGTGGGTTCGGGCGCATGTCTTCCGTAAACGGAAGGCGCTCCTGATTCCCATAGAGAGAGGAGGAAGACGCATATACGACTCTACGCACTTTTGCGTCGCGCCCTGCCATCAAGACAGACATGGTGCCGTCAATATTTGCTCGGTGCGATTCAACAGGAAAATCTATGGAGAACGTCACGCGCGGAAGCGCTGCAAAGTGAAATACGGTATCGGCTCCTTCAAACACCTTAGTGAGTGCATCAGTATCAAGCACGTCTAACTCATGAAAGACGGCACCGTCGGGAACATCTTCTTTCTTGCCCGCAGCGAGATTGTCTACCACCTCCACCTGCCACCCCGCATCAAGCAGTGCACGAGAAAGATGAGAACCTATAAACCCGGCCCCACCAGTTACAACTGCTTTTTTCACCCCGTTAGAAGCGATATCT
The DNA here is from genome assembly GCA_964395025.1 of uncultured Candidatus Saccharibacteria bacterium. GTDB lineage: Bacteria > Patescibacteriota > Minisyncoccia > Phycocordibacterales > Phycocordibacteraceae > C7867-001. Next base: position 6,249 of record CAYMZP010000018.1, on the reverse strand, counting down.
TTAAAACCCGAAGAACGCTCGGAAGGTGGTGTACCCTTTTCATTGACGCTTATAACGGGGTTCATGCGCGCGTACGTCTTAGCTCCTCCGGCACAAATGATTCGTACCTACCATTCGTATAGTAAAACGCATCAAAACCAGGATACTGATACTCATATCCTAAGACACGTGTCACCTTACTGCCGTCTACGGCAATCGGATACGAGTACCCGCGCCATGCCCCTCTAGCTGTTGGAATTTTGCCTCGTGTTACATGCCAGAAAAAGAAGAACGCGGGACGAATAAGCCACGGATGTATAGGGAGCGTTCGCTTCCCTACTGCACGAGCCATATCTTTCCCGCGTACTACATCACCCGGAGGGCAAATATTAAATACCTCGTATCCGTCTACTTTCTCACCAAAGGACAAGCGCTCCACGATACCCACCACATCGTCTTCATGTATAAATTGTCGGAGCCACTTAGGAGTAACTGGTACGAAAGATACCAAGCTAGAAACCACTTTATATGCAAAACTCTTCTCCGTTTTTAGACTACCGGCGAGCGCTGCCTGAAGCCCAAAGCGAATGCGCATAAACCTGCCACGTGGACCGGTAATTGCGGCAGGACGTACGACAGACACTTGAATGTCTTTATTTGTACGGTTTGCATACCGTTCCTCAAGATGTTCCTCACACCACCGTTTTTCCTCTGCATATAGATACTCAGACTTCCGAAACGGCTCCGCTTCTGTATAGCGATGTTCAGGCGAGTTATCGGAAAACGCACCGTACGAAGCCACCGTTGAAAAATGAACCAGTCGTTTTACAAATGAGTGTGTAAACGCGAAGTCAAATACTTTGTCGGACCCCTCTATGTTCCAACGATAGGTCGTCTTTCGATCTCCGTACAATTCTCGTATTTGCCATGCTGAGTGAATGACAATGTCTGGCATATACGATACTACCTCCTCTTCCCAGTCATCGGCCGTATTTTTTTGTATGTATACGAGCTTAGGTTCGTTTTGTATAAGCTCCGGCACGGACTCTTTATCAAGTCCTATGATTTTTTGTACGTCGGTACGCTCCGCAAATTTCTGCACTAACATAGTGCCTACATATCCTGCTGCTCCAGTAATAAAAATGGTGTGTTTTTCACTCATACGTGCTTGGTACACAGTACACAGGTAACAGGAAACAGCCAAGAAAAATGTATCTCTGTTGCCTGTGTACTGTAGCCTGCATGGTTTACCAATTAGAGACGCGGAAGAACATGCGTTTCACCGTCTTAAGCGCAATGACGAAATCAAGAACGAGAGAACGGTGCTTGATGTAGTAAAAGTCATATGCCAAACGTACCTTCGTTTCTTCAATAGATTGCGGACTAATATTTTTTTGTTCGTACTGCTGATTGATTTGCGCCCAGCCAGTAATGCCCGGTGGTACCACGTATCGCATGTTGTAGTACGGGAGTGCTTCTGCGAGTCGTTTGCCCAGTCCTTCCACGTCGTTTCGTGGTCCAATAAGAGATATTTCTCCTTTCAAAATATTGAGGAACTGCGGAAACTCATCAAGAGACGTCATGCGCAAAAAATTCCCTACTCGCGTTACCGGATTGTCCCCTACCTCCTCTTTCGTCCACTCAGAAGACGTGGCTTTGTTTTGACGCATGGTACGGAACTTGTAGGCTCGTACCCGTGCACCATATTGCCCAATACGTTCTTGCACGATAAATATAGGACCTTTCCCCTCAATACGAATGGCGAGGGCAACAAACGGTAATGCAAGTGCACAAACGGCGCCCATCGCGATTCCGCCAATCATATCAATGAAACGCTTAGCTACAGGGTAGAAAAATGACGTAGAAGTAGAGACGTTTTTCAAAAACCAATCGTGCTGGAGAAGCGAAAGAGGTACGCGGTCAAACACCTCTTCGTAGAGCTGGGAAAAATCAAGCACCTGATACTGTGCCGACACAAATGCGAGGTCATAAAATTCTGGAAGTACTGAACGGAGCGCCTCGTGTTCCGTATCAACCACCAAGAGAGAGATGTTGTGTTCTGACAAGCGAGCACGGAAGGCGGAAATATCCTTTGCAACAACACTCGGCGCCTCCTCAACCAGAAACTGCATGGTGTACCGTGGATTGCTTGCAATCTCTTTTGCAAGCTCGTGCGCTTCTGCGCCATCCGCAATAAGAGCAGCATGTTCACGCGTAACCGGCTTAGTAACGCGTGGAAATAGAACCAGACGCCAGACCACAATGAGCACTAAAGAAATGAGAAGGTAGAGTACGAGATTCGTCTTTGGCGAAAGCGCAATTCCAGGGGTAAAAAAGAATACAAGTGCTGAAAGAACAATATTGAGTAATTGTGTAGTAAGCAGAGCTCCGAACAGTCGGTTTTTGAAAAGCACCACACGTTTTCCGTATAACCCCGCCATGTAAAACACCAATACCCAGCCCACAAAGAGCGGAGCGAATGCTTTAAAATGCGTGGCGAGCGTTTCGGTGTCAGGTACGTCTAGATACCGCACCAAGAGGGTTAGCCATAGCGAAAGTACGAAGACTACGAGGTCACCAATAAAGAGGATAGTAGGGGCATTTCGTCGTCCTGGGGTCATGAGCGTAACGAGAGGGTGTGTGAGGCTGTTATATCATAGTAACTACCAAACGCACCGCAAAGTTGCTAAGGACTTGATTCTGTATATACGATGTAATTCATGAAGATTTTGTACGTCATTACGAAAGCAACCTGGGGAGGTGCACAGCGACATGTATACGATTTGGCAGTTTCTGCAAAAGAGGCCGGCCACACCGTGGGAGTGGCGTACGGTCACGAAGGACTTTTAGCTGAACGACTCCCCAAAGCAGGTGTGACGGTGTGGCCGTTGACATCGCTTATACAAAACGTATCCGCTAAAAAAGAGTGGTCTGCATTCTTAGAGCTACGTAGACTTATCCAATCCGAAAAACCAGACGTAGTGCATGTACATAGTTCAAAAGGTGGTCTGGCACTATTGGCTTCTCGCACACTTCGTGTACCACGCATCATCTTTACCATTCATGGTTTTGCGTTTAATGAGACACGTCCGTGGTGGCAAAAAATCATTCTGCGTGTGGTGTACCTCTGCACTATCCTCCTTGCACACGAAACCATATGCGTTTCAGATGCTGTCCGAAAAAACATATCCCTTCCTTTTCTGAGAAAACGATTGCGTGTCATTTATAACGGTATAGATGCACCGTTGCCTCAAGAACGAAACAAAGCACGACGAAGTCTGGTGGGGGCAAAGACGAGCGGAGTGTGGCTTGGGATGATTGCGGAATTGCATCCTACGAAACGGATAGAAGACGCGATTGAAGCAGTCGCAGAACTCGCAGAAGACTTCCCTACCATATCTCTCTTTGTGCTTGGGGAAGGTGCTATGCGTCATGAGCTTGAAGAACATATTCGCGTTCACCAACTTCACGAGCGCGTGCACTTAGTCGGATTCAAGGAAGAAGCAGACTCGTATCTTTCTGCGTTTGACATCTTTTTGATGGTGTCAAAAAGTGAAGCACTTGGGTATGCACTCCTTGAAGCGGGAGCGCTCGGCATGCCAGTAATTGCTACCCGCGTAGGTGGTATGCCTGAAGTGGTAGAGCACCAGCGTAGTGGACTTTTAGTACCCCCTCAAAACCCTCCTGCCATCGCACGTGCCATACGCACACTTCTTGAAGACAAAGGTCGACAGAAAACATATACGGACGCATTAAAAGAGCGCGTATCTACTCGTTTTTCAAAGGAACGCATGCTCAAAGAAACGTTTGAACGATACAGCGCGTAGCACACGTATTCTCTGCTTTCTAGCCGATATATTCGTTTGAAACGTGTGTGCGCGGTGCACTTCTACCATAGCGTGCGAGTGACGCAACAATTCCGAGCGCCGTAAACTCCATAAGAAGGTGAGAACCGCCATAACTCATAAATGGAATAGTAGTTCCAGTAACCGGTAAAACACCAAGGTTTATGCCTGCGTGAATGAATGTGTGTGAGGCAAGTAAAATAGCAACGCCGAGGGTAAAGAAGGAGTCAAAGTTTGTGGCGGAACGCCGTGCAATAGATAAGAGACGTATAAAAAGGAGTCCGTACAAAACTAAAATGAGTGTGATTCCTACAAAACCCCACTCTTCAGCGAATGCAGCAAAAATAAAGTCTGTTTCGTACTCAGGAAGAAACCGGAGTTTGCTTTGTGTTCCGTATCCAATCCCCTTTCCAAACACCTCACCTGAGCCAACGGCTACGACTGCCTGATACGCGTTATAGCCAGCACCGCGAATGTCTGCTGCTGGGTTCACGAATGCAACAATGCGAGCGCGCTGGTAGTCGTGCAGACCAAAAAACCAGAGCGCAGTTGCTGCGGTAAGTCCCAACACTGCAATAATCGCCAGATGTTTCTTTGAAATGCCGGATACGAGCACCATTCCAAGCCACACCAATCCAAGTATCGCAGCGGTACCAAGGTCAGGTTGCACCAACACAAGAAGAATAATGAGGCCTGCATATGCACCAGAGAGGAGTACATGTTTCGGGTGGCGCATTTCTACGTGTCGTCTTGAAAAGTATTTGGCGAGCAGTGCAATGAACACAATTTTCCCGAGGTCTGCAGGTTGGAAGGAAAAAGCACCGAAAGAAAACCACGAGCGCGCCCCTTGTACCGGGTCTACGAAAAAGAGCAGAAGCAGTAGTGCAACAACGGTCATGTACCCTGCCACAATCACTGGTGTTCTACGAAGAACATGCATGTCAGTAGCAAGACAGGCGAAGTACGCAACAATACCTAAGAGTAGCCAGATGAATTGGCGTGGTGCGAGCGATTCTGCATTTTCACCAAATGGGTGCATGGTAAGAATGCCCAGTATTGAAAGTGCGACACCTGCACCAAGCAGAGGCCATTCGGAAAACGCTGTGCGTAAGAATTGTCTAACGCTCGGAAAACTCATCCCGTTAGAGGCAGGTCGTAGTCAAACGTCGCTGCGATTCGGATATTAGCTGTATGACCTCCGTTTGAATTCATCGAGTGTAATAGTACCGTATCGCGACCACGGCCTCTAACGGGACTCATGGAAGCTGTGGTACCGCACGCACGTCAATTCTGCCAGGAGTAGTGAGGAATGACTCATTCCAAAAGAACGAAACAGGAGCAGTGCCTCGAGGAGGGAGTGTCTCTACCACGGTTTGTGACGCAGCAAACGGAACACCTAGTGCATCAAATATAGTTGCTACCACCGTAATATCCCGCATGGGATACGCCGTAGGATTGCGTAGGAGTGCGGTCACGCTCGGTGGAGAAAGCGACTCAGTACGCACCGACTCCGTGAGTGGTGAAGACGCCGGAAGCGGAGATTCATACCAATGAAGTGACGCACTATCAATGGTGAGGAATGCCTGCCCAATGGTAGCAACGTCACGCGCAATACCGCTATGAAAAATAGGAACAGTTGCACCAGGAGGTATATCAATAACGCCTGACACCACCCCGACACGTACACCTGCTTGGTCGTAGAGTTCTACGGTGTAGCGTGCGTTTTCTGCAGAAGCACGCGAGTTTCTATTCTGTATTTGCGCAACCACATCTACACGACTTCCTGAGGTGACGGCACGCGTAAACGTAACGGAAGGCACAGTCACATCACTTGCACACAGATATGCACACATACCTCCGCAATCTACTCCTCGCTCATCCTGATTCTGTATTCCGTCTATACAGGTGGGTGCTGGAGGTTTTGAGAGCAAGAAAAACACACCGCCACCTACGAACGCAAGAACCAGTATGACTATAGACAATATAAGTACGCGTCTTTTGAGTGCCCAGGACATATGCATGAGTATACCCCCACACCAATCAGATTGGTGTGGGGGTATACCAATCATTGAAATGCAAAAACGCGCGCAGTAGGCGGCTAGCTACTACCAAACGAAGCGGACGTGCGCGCATGTCCTCATGCGCGGATGGACGCGCAGTGTAGGTAGCAAGAAACCCCACGCAAAGACGTGAGGTTTCTTACTCTCCCCTAGGAAATCCCGAGGAGGCTTGTGTCTCACGAAACCTGCGCAGTATGTTGGCGGCTAGCTACTCTCCCCTTGCGAGTACCATCGCCGCTAGGAGGCTTGACTGCTGTGTTCGGAATGGGAACAGGTATACCCCTCCCGCTAAACCACCAACATACTGCGCGCGTTCGCGCGAGCAACGTACATATGCAAAAGGTTGAACAACCATGAACTGTGCC
>CAYMZP010000017.1:0-15308 GCA_964395025.1 uncultured Candidatus Saccharibacteria bacterium | reverse complement strand
AGAGCACCTCATTTGCAATGAGGGGGTCGCAGGTTCAAATCCTGTACGGTCCACAAGACACAAACACCGGCGCGAGCCGGTGTTGTGCTTTTGGACCGTAAGCACTGTGTCTGCTCACAGTGCGTCAGGATTTGAAAGCCGGAGCGATGATTCGCTAGCAAGCGAATCCGCGAGGCGGGGCCGAGGAATTTTGTGAGTGACGACGAGCAAATTACTTCTGACCAAACCAGATTTGAAAGACGGAAGTCGAGTATTTCTTCTACACTTATTCACGAAGTCAAGGTTTACATCATTCCGACTACTGACACTGCCGGTGAGGTTGCCTACTGTAAGCCAGGAACTAACTTTAAGGTAACAGGGGAAGAGCTGGAGATTCTTCTCTAAACCCAAGACTTATCTTCGAGGACCCCATTCCCATGGGGAGCGCCGCCAGAACACGTAAACGGATGGCGAAGCCGAAGTGATTTTGTATTTTCGGGGGTACCCCCATTCCTATGGGGGAGAGCAAGCGACGGAAGACGAGAGTGACAATGTCCTCATTGAATTGAGAGTCTTCCGGTAAGTGAGTTCGGCGTCCTATCTTCGGGGACCCCATTCCTATGGGGAGCGGAGTGACAGAACACGTAAACGGATGGCGAAGCCGAAGTGAGAGTGTTCTGGGAAACGAGCAAAGATGTGTATCTCCTGTGTATAAGTGTGTACTAAAGATGTGTATGCATTGCTAGCATACACATGTATGCAAAAGGCTTTTTCACTCACCAAGGCGCAGGAAGAAACTCTTTCTGCTATTAAAAATTACATACGCGCACATGCAGAATCTCCCACTATGGCAGAGCTTAAAAAGCTTCTTCGCCTCGCTTCCATTCGCTCGGTCACCCAAAGAATTGAAGCCCTTGAAAGGAAAGGTTTTATCGCGCGAGATAGATTTCAACATAGGAGCATAAGAATTCTTCCGCTCCAGAGTGCATATGTGAACTCTGACTTCCTCGCCGTGCCGGTGATTGCAAGCGCAGGGTGCGACGCCATGGAAGTGTATGCGCAAGACGAATTTGGTGAGTTTATTGCAGTAGACAAGAAGTTGGTAGGGAAGGCTACTGCTATTGCTGCCATTAAAGCGGTGGGAGACTCCATGGAAGACGCAGGCATTAAAAACGGTGACTACGTCATAGTGGAAGTTACTGACCGTGTGAACGACGGAGACCGAGTCGTCGCTATTCTTGGAAACATGGCAGTAATAAAGCGCTACACCAGCTCTGGGGAGTTTGTGGTGCTTCAGCCAGAGAATAAAAAAGCAGGCTACCAACCTATTATTGTGAAAGAGGAAGATTCTAAAGTGTTTGGGAAGGTGCTTTCGGTGATACCGAATACGGATTGGGAAGACGACATTAAAATTGAATACTACGACGGCTTCGCCCCTCGTGGTTAAAAGCTTCAATTGCTACGTTGTGGGGCCCGCCCGACTCCTGCGCAGTACTATGTGTACAGCTTAGTCGTCGGCCCTCCCACGCCTTGCACTTGAAACTTTTCCCTCACGAGGTTGAGTGATTAGGGAGGTGTATACTTTACCTATGGCCATGGACCCAAAAAACAAAGACCGCGTACATAGTTTAGTGAAAAGTGCATATCGTCGTCTTGATAATGCACTCTATAAAATCCAAGATGGAGATGATTATGTGGCAAAGAATGAACTTGACGATGCACTCAGAGAGCTCAAAGACGCATACAGAATGATGTAGTGGGCTTTATATAAAGAAACACCCCGCAAAAGCGGGGTGTTTCTTTTAACCTACAGGCAAGTGCCTTAGGAGAGGTGACCAGAAACGAGCTTGGTCATTTCAAACATCGTAACCTCCTTTTTGCCAAAGATAGCTTCGAGCTTATCGTCCGCAAGGATGTTGCGCTTGTTTGCAGGATTCTGAAGATCGTTCTTCTTTATGTAATCCCAAATTTTCTTGGTAACTTCGGAACGGGGCATAGGACCCTTGCCGATGACAGCCTCAAGCTCTGCTGAGAGATTCATGGGCTTTGAAAGTGCCGCGTTAGGCATGATGTAGGTATCAGAGTGTTATGAATAACCGTACCCGCGTATTATACCACATTTCCTATCCGCAAGGGTGATTTCGTCAAGGGCGTGGACAAGCGTTTTTAGACCTTTCTGCTATAGTTTTTGCCGTATTATTCTGCGCTCTTAGCTCAGTTGGTAGAGCACACCCTTCACACGGGTGGGGTCACAGGTTCGAGTCCTGTAGAGCGCACACGGTAGCGTTTTCTGTCGGGCCGCTGGGAATCGAACCCAGTCTATACGAACCCGAATCGTATGTACTACCGGCATACTCCGGCCCGTATATTATCTATTCAATAGTAGAGAGCTATCGTAGAATATCAAAAAGTAGTATGGATGTTCAAAGACCAGAGTCCCGTCAGCCACTTCCTCCACACGCAAAATGCGTCTTTGAAGGACAGATATTTGATGTATACCAATGGGAGCAGGTGCAGTTTGACGGCTCCGTAAAGACATTTGAAAAGTTAAAGCGAGATGACACGGTAGTTACTGTTCCTTCACTCCCAGATAAAAGACTTCTTCTCATAGAAGATGAGCAACCGGGGCGTTTTCCTATACTGACCTTTCCTGCGGGACGTATGGATAAAGGAAACGAATCTCCTCTTGAAGCGGCGAAGCGTGAACTAAAAGAAGAGACAGGATACGAATCCGAAGATTGGAGCTTATGGAAAGCATATCAACCCACAACCAAGATAGATTGGGCAATGTATATCTTTGTAGCTAGAAACTGTACACAGGTTGGCAATCCAGAACTTGATGCAGGAGAACGGATACGTATTACTCCTGTATCTCTTGAAGAAGTTACTGCGCTCGTCCACGACCCACGTTTTGTGAGCGAAGATATTAAAGCTGAACTGACTGCTGCAAAGTACAACGCAGAGGCTAGAGCACGGCTTGAAAAAACTTTGTTTGGCTAACTTCAACTTTCAACAAAATATTCTCAATACACCCAAAGAGTGTTATAAAAATTACAAAAGATGCACTCATGAAAAATACTCCTAATCCGGCTGTATTCGTTTCCCGCGCCACCGCGTGGGTGGGTTCGGTGCAATCGTTGGTGCTCCATTCTCTAATATTCATAGGTGTTTTTCTGCTTGGTGCTTTCAACGTCGCCTCATGGGATTTCTTACTCTTAGTGCTCACCACCATCGTCTCGTTGGAAGCTATTTATTTAGCCATTTTTATTCAATACACCGTAAATAGACAGGCAGAGTCACTTCGCGAAGTGGAGGAAGATATTGAAGAAATTCAAGAAGACGTGGAAGACATTACTGAAGATATGGAGGATATTCAGGAGGATATTGAAGAAATTCAAGAAGATGTCGAAGACATTACAGAAGACGACGCGCAAGATGCTGAACGTAAAAGCAGACAGAAAGTCACTTTGGAAGCGCTCACCAAGAATGTGGAGAGAATGCTGGCTGATTTGGAAGACCTGAAAAAAGGGAAGTAAATATGCAAGCGAACGCCGCACAATCTGTAAAGAAGGTGCGGCGTTTGTTTTCAGTGCGAGAAGGGTCTAGTGGTAGTTGAGTGCCTCCTTTGCGCATATTGCTCCGGCGATGTAGCAGAAAACTCCCATCGACCAGATTGCATACGAGGCAGGTATCCCGCCCACAGCTGGTGTTCCGTTCCAGATGGCAATCGCACCACCGAGAGTACAGCACAGGAACATGATCCCGCAGAGGAAGACACCAATCAGAGCACGTTCGTAGTGAGCACCGAGCGTGAGAGAGTCCTTGCCGAGACTCTCCGGCCACACCGTGACCGGCCACATGAGTGCTTTAAAGATTCGTCTCCGAGCATCTCTGCGACGCCGTGCTTGGCGAGCACGGTAGTATTCACTATTCATTACTTTCTCCCGAGCACGTGTACTTTTGCGGACAAGGAGCTGTCCTGCTAGGATATATAGCATAGCGCCCGTAGCGGGTCATTTTTGTATGGCAACGCCTGTTGAACAGATGGCTGACACTGCTCCGCATACTGCGGAGGCGGTTGAACATACCTCAAGCGGTATCCACGTAGTCCTCAAAGCTGAGGAAATCTGGAATATTGCTGGTTTTCCAATTACGAATTCGCTCCTCATGACCTTTATAACGGTCCTTCTCCTCGTAGGTTTTGCGCTTCTAGTCCGTGGTCGTCTCTCCCTTATCCCAGGAAAACTACAGGCAGGCGTAGAATGGCTCTTTTCTGGCATTTTGGGCTACATGGCAGAAACACTTGAAAGTGAAAAGTTGGCACGCAAGTTTTTCCCTTTGGTGATGACCATCTTTCTATTCGTGTTGGTTGCCAACGAGCTTGCGTTCATACCAGGTGTTGGTTCAGTGGGTATAGACAATGGTCATGGAGGCCTTACACCACTTCTTCGTGCTCCTGCAGCGGACCTGAATATGACCCTCGCTCTTGCCATTATTGCTTTCCTTGCGATTGAGATTACGGGCGTAGTAATCCTAGGTTTTTTCAAATACGCAGGAAAATATGTTAACTTCAGTTCACCGGTCAATTTTGTAGTGGGCATTATTGAGCTCCTCTCAAATATTGGTCGTCTTATCTCCTTTTCATTCCGTCTTTTCGGCAATGTCTTTGCCGGAGAGGTGATGATTGCCGTAGTGCTGTTTTTCGTTGCGTACCTCTTGCCAGTGCCTTTGATGGCATTTGAGGTGTTTGTCGGCTTTATCCAAGCAGTAGTGTTTGCCATGCTCACACTATTCTTCATAAAGCTCGCAATCATGGAACCGCACGGGGAGGAGGCACATTAGCGCCTTCTCTCGGTGCGGCTCCGGGATGGAGCTCGTTATTACTTAAATTACTACGTATGGACGCAGAATCTGCAAAGTTGATTGCAATGGCCATCGCAGCCGGTCTTGGCGTGCTTGGTCCTGCAATTGGTATCGGTATGATTGGAGGTAAGGCTATGGAAGCGATTGGTCGCAATCCGGAAGCTTCTGGCAAGGTTGTTTCAAACATGATTCTTGCAATCGTGTTCGCAGAAGCACTCGGTATTCTTGCAATAGTGGTCTCCTTCATCGTCAAGTTCGTCTAAAGTCATTAAAATCTTTATCTGTAAGGATTTAATTGTCTTTAACGTCGTCTAACTACTCTTATATGGATGAACTCATCAGCACATTCGGCATTGACTGGAAGCTCATCATCGCGCAAGCGGTGAACTTCGGCGTGCTTTTCGTTGCGCTATGGCTTCTCCTCTATAAGCCAGTAATGAAGACGCTTGACGAACGTGCACAGAAAATTGCACAGGGCGTGAAAGATGCAGAAGCAGCAGGTGAAAAACTTGCCGGTGCTGATGCAGAAGTGGGAAATCGTCTTAAAGACGCAGACCAAAAAGCATCAGGTATTGTGGAGCACGCACGCACTGCAGCAAAAGAAGATGCGTCACGCATTGTAAAAGATGCAGAAGCACGCGCCGTGCGCCTTGCGGAAGATGCTGATGCACGCGCGAAAGAAACAGCTGCACAAGCACTTCGCGAAAGCGAAAAAGAAATTGCACGGCTTGCCATTCTTGCTGCCGCAAAAGCCGTAAAAGAAAAATGATACACGACGTTGATACTTTTCTTGGTCACTTGAAACGTACGGGACGCATCAAGCTCCTGCCAAGTGTGTTGCGTGAACTTCAGGCAACCGCGCTTCGTGAAAAGAAGATGGGTGAGCGTACAGAAACCGCGAAGGATAATCCTGAACTGATTTCTGGTACGCGCACGCTCAAGAATGGTTTTCTCACTGACACTACGGGGAAACGCGCACTTCTTGAGATGTATCAACGTATTACTAAGTCCTAATTATCTGGTATGGAATCCATTATCAAGCGTATAGAACGGGAAATCGCTGCCTTCGAACCTACAGGAGGTTCCGAAGAAGTGGGTATTGTGCGTGCTGCCGGAGACGGCATTGTTGAAATTGACGGACTCAAGAATGCCGTCATGACCGAAATGGTCATGTTTGACCCTACGTTTGACCGCACGCTTGAAGAAGCGCTCAAAGATTCCGAACCAATATACGGACTGATTTTGAACCTAGAAGAAGACGGCGTGCGCGCCGCTATTCTTGGTGATGCCTCAAAAGTGTATGAGGGTATGCTTGTGCGCCGACTGAACCGCCTCCTTTCCATCCCGGTAGGCGATAGTATGGTCGGCCGCGTAGTGAACCCACTTGGTGAGCCGGTAGACGGTAAAGGTCCTATCAAAGACACGGCGTTTCGTCCCATTGAGCGAGAAGCATATGGCGTGATTGACCGTTCTCCCGTGAACACTCCGCTTCACACCGGCATTAAGGCAATTGACGCCATGATTCCGATTGGTCGTGGTCAGCGCGAACTCATCATTGGCGACCGTGGTGTGGGTAAGACCGTGATTGCCATAGACACGATTTTGAACCAAAAGTCGGAAGACCCAAAGACTCGTCCGACCTGTATTTATGTAGCAATTGGTCAGAAGGAAAGTAAGACCGCAAAGATTGTGGCTGAACTTGAGGAGAAGGGCGCAATGGAATACACCATTGTGGTTACTGCTCCTGCGTCCTCTCCCGCTGCGTATCAGTTCCTCGCGCCGTTTGCTGGTGCGGCAATCGGTGAGCACTTTATGGAGCAAGGAAAGGATGCGCTCGTTATCTACGACGACCTTTCAAAACAAGCTGTTGCATACCGCCAACTTTCACTTCTTCTTCGTCGCCCACCCGGTCGCGAAGCGTACCCCGGAGACATTTTCTACCTCCACTCACGACTTCTTGAACGTGCAGCAAAACTCTCTAAGGAAAAAGGTGGCGGTTCTCTCACTGCGCTTCCAATCATTGAAACGCAAGAAGGAGACGTATCTGCCTACATTCCTACGAACGTAATTTCTATTACGGACGGACAAATCTTCCTGCTCGCAGACCTCTTCAACAAAGGTATGCGTCCCGCAATTGACGTAGGTATCTCTGTGTCTCGCGTGGGCTCTGCTGCGCAGACGAAGGCCATGAAGAAAGTGTCCGGAAAAATTAAACTTGAGCTTGCACAGTTTCGTGAACTTGAAGCCTTCATGCAGTTTGCGTCTGATCTTGATGCGGACACTAAGAAGCGCATTGACGGCGGTCGTCGCATGACGGAAGTACTGAAGCAGGGTCGCGGAGAACCGCTTGCGTTTGAAGTGCAGGCTTCCGTTATCTTTGCGGCGGTGAACGGCTACTTTGACTCTTTCGCACCAGAAGAAGTGTCTGCAGTTGAAAAGAAATTGCGTGACTACTTGGTGCGCGAGGGAGGAGACGTGCTCGCGGCTATTCGTGAGAAAAAAGAGATTGCTGAAGATACGGAGAAAACACTTCGCGAAGTGCTCACGCAATTCGTAGAGCGCCAAAAAGCATAATTGCCTACTACGTACTGCCTTCTGCCTACTTCTAATCATGGCCCTGAAAGATATCAAAGCGAAAATAGCAGCCACCAAGCGCATGAACACGGTTACCCGTGCCATGGAGGCAGTGTCCGCAGTGAAAATGCGTAAAACACAGAGTGCTGCTATGGCCGGACGCCCGTATGCACGCGCAGCCCTTTCTATTCTTGCGCGCTTGTCTGGCTCAAGCGATGTCTCTAGTCATCCTCTTGCCAGTGTGCGTGATGTAAAGCGTGTGGCACTTGTGGTGATTACCAGCGACAAAGGTCTTGCGGGTTCTCTGAATTCCGGAGTTATTAAAGCAGCGGCGCAAGTAGTAGCACCCTATGCAAAAGAAGATGTCACCGTTTTTGCGTACGGACGTAAGGGTGAAGAATTCTTTGCACGACGCGGATATCACATTCAGTCAGCGTTTGAAAATAAGCGTGATGATGTACCGGTTTCTGTGATGGAGGAACTCTCTGCCGAACTGTCAACAGGATTCCTTACAGAAAAGTACGATCAAGTGGTGGCCGTGTACTCAAACTTTAAATCCACATTTGAGCAAATGCCTACCGCACGTACCGTGCTTCCCCTTTCGCTTTCCGCTATTTCGGAATTGGTAGCAGATATTCAGCCGGTAAAAGGAAAGTGGAGTGAAGCTCCTGAAGCACCGGCACCTGCAGCGTACCGCGTGGAGCCAACGGGAGAAAACATTTTGAACACGCTGGTACCAAAATTTGTTGCCGTCTCTCTCTACCACATGCTTCTTGAAGGAAAAGCGTCAGAACACTCAGCACGTATGGTCGCTATGAAGAATGCCTCTGATAAATCAAAAGAGGTGGCGCGGGACCTTACGCGCAAGTTTAATAAAGTGCGTCAGGCGGCCATCACCCGCGAAGTTTCGGAAATTGTGGGCGGTCGGGAAGCATTAGCAACTTAATAGCACGTGCGGTAACATCTTCACTTATGAACAAGGGAACTATCGTAGAAGTCATCGGGCCAGTCGTAGACGTCTATTTTGAAAAAAACCGTCCTGCGATCCTTGATGCGCTTATAGTTGAGGCGAACGATCGCCACGGAAAGATTGTGCTTGAGGTGGCTTCTCACCTTGGTTTAGATCGTGTGCGCACCATCTCCATGAACGAAACTGCCGGTCTTTCCCGCGGTGAAGAAGCTTCTGCTACGGGTGCGCCAATTTCTGTACCGGTGGGGCCAAATGCACTTGGCCGTCTCTTCAATGTGCTTGGAGAGCCAGTGGACGGAAAAAAGGATATTGAAAAAGAGACTCCTCGTCTTCCTATTCACCGTCAGCCACCGTCTTTTGCTGAACAAACCACTAAGGCAGAGATTTTTGAAACAGGCATCAAAGCTATTGACCTCATGATTCCTTTCATTAAAGGAGGTAAGGTCGGGCTCTTCGGAGGTGCCGGCGTAGGTAAAACGGTGACCATTCAGGAACTTATCCGAAACGTGGCACAGGAACATGGCGGGTACTCAGTGTTTGCTGGTGTGGGAGAGCGCGTGCGTGAAGGTAACGACCTCTACCATGAAATGGAAGAGTCGGGTGTGCTGGATAAAACTGCACTCGTGTTTGGTCAGATGAACGAAGTGCCTGGTGCGCGTGCACGCGTTGCGCTCACGGGTCTTACGCAAGCTGAATACTTCCGCGACGAAGGAGGCAAAGACGTGCTCTTCTTCATGGACAACGTATTCCGTTTCGTACAGGCAGGCTCTGAAGTATCTTCACTTCTTGGGCGCGTGCCTTCAGCAGTGGGCTACCAACCAACGCTTGCTGAGGAAATGGGTAAACTGCAGGAACGCATTACTTCAACGAAAAAAGGTTCTATCACTTCTATTCAGGCAGTGTATGTGCCTGCAGACGACCTCACAGACCCAGCTCCGGCAACAACGTTTGCACACTTGGACGGAAAGGTGGTGCTTTCTCGCCAGCTCGCATCTCTTGGTATCTATCCAGCGATTGACCCACTTGAATCTTCTTCTGCAGCACTTACGCCAGATGTCGTAGGTGACGAGCACTACGAAGTGGCAAACAAGGTAAAGCAGGTACTTCAGCGCTACAAAGACTTGCAGGACATTATTGCCATTCTTGGTATTGAAGAACTTTCAGACGAGGATAAGACAGTGGTGGCGCGTGCACGTAAAATGCAACGTTTCCTCTCTCAGCCATTCTTTGTGGGCGAAGTGTTTACGGGAACCCCCGGCCAGTACGTGTCTCGTGAAGAAACGGTGCGCGGATTTAAGGAGATTGTGGAAGGGAAGCATGATGATAAGCCTGAAAGCGCGTTCTATATGAAGGGAACGATTGATCAAGTCGCATAATGACCAGTTCACAGTACACAGGAAACAGCAAAAAATTCTTAACTCAAACTGTGTACTGTTACCTGTCACCTGTATCCTATGAATAAATTATTTCATCTCACCATTGCTCGTGTTGGCGAAAACCTTTTCGCAGGGGAGGCACGTTCGGTAACCCTTCCCGGTACGGAAGGGGTGTTTACGGTGCTTGCGCACCACGAAGCGTTCGTGTCTCCGCTTAAAGAAGGGGAGGCAATTGTGGAGAAAGCAGATGGGGAGAAAATAACTATCCCAATTCCAAAAGAGGGAGTCGCTGAAGTGTCAGGGAACCAAGTGACCGTTCTTCTCTAAATACAAAGAAGCCCCGCGCAAAAGCACGAGGCTTCTTGCAGGGCTCATGAATTTTCAGTCCGGTGACGCGCTAGCGGGCGTAGGGGCCGTACTGTTCGCGGAAGTCGTCGACATCGACGCCCTTCTCGAATTCGCCACCGCTCTTCCACCAGACCTGAAGCCTGCGCGGGGAAGCGACAACACGACGCTCAAAGTACTTTTTCATGGCTTTTACTCCCTGTGCCAGAAGGAGAGCGTACCATGTCTTGTGTAACTAAAGAATAAGATTGACAATCTATATATTATGTAGTACAATATATAGACCCTAGGAATGCCTAGGGAAGAAACGGGACAAAGAAAGGATACATAGTGTTCTGGTCCTGGTTTAAGAATAAGGGGCGCAAGGCAAAAACCAAGCTTCCCTGCACGCAACTCATATTCATAGACACGCCAAACGTTGGCATGTCGCTTCGGGGAGCGAGAAATCAAAACCCGACTGACGAACACTGGGAGGAAGTTTTTTCTGCTCTTCGGGACATCAACCCCAATGCGCAGAAGAGGCTTGGCTACGCTTTCTTCCGTGTTGACGAGGAAGACACGGAAAAAAAGCGTTCCTGTCTAAGCGGTGGGAAAAATACGGATATATTCCCGTTACTCACTACAAGGACATTGACCCAATCCTCGCGAGCGAAGTGATTGGGAAGGCTGTGGTGGAGTGCATTACAACGAAAGAGAAGTTCAAACTCTCAATCGTGGTCGCGTCTGGAGACGGCGACTATGTACACGGACTCAAATTGCTTCGGCAGATTGTGTCCACCCACTACAAACACGTGTCACTCGTAATTCACGTGTTCTCCTCACGGGAGGCCATCTCCCAAAAGCTCAAACAAGAAAGATTCTCAATCCATGTGCTGAAGTAACCTTCTACAGGACTTCAGTGCATGCGAACTCAGCCGGCGCAGGAATGCGTCGGCTTTATTTTATTGTGCGTGGTACACTGCTGGCCATATGGGTATACAAAACTTTCTTTTAAAACAGGTTGCCAAGCATAAGCTCAAAGACGCAGACCCAGCTCAGCGGGACATGCTTATGACCATGCTTGAGAAGAATCCAGACCTTTTCAAAAAAATTGGAGAAGAAATTGAACGTCGCAAGAAAGGGGGAGAGAATGAAATGAAGGCAGCGATGGAAGTGATGAAAAAATACCGCTCTGAGCTAGCTGAGCTTGTGAAGTGAGCCGTTTAAATTCTTCTTCTGCTTTGTTACGGTACCTCTCGAATTTCTCCTCGTACTTTTAGTACGCGTTCGAAATTCTCTGCTCCGTGCCTCGTAGAAAGAAATTTATAAACAGCGTGTAATAAACTGTGCGGTATACTAGAATAACTAGAAATGAAAAAGATTCTTGTTCTTTTGGGACACCCAAACAAAGAAACGCTTGGAGGCGCGCTTGCGGATGCGTATGAAGCAGGAGCACGTTTTGCGGGTCACGAAGTACGTCGCAAAAATGTCGGCGACTTAGAGTTCGACCCGATGCTTCATAAAGGATACAAAGTGATTCAAGAACTTGAGCCCGATTT
Source organism: uncultured Candidatus Saccharibacteria bacterium (assembly GCA_964395025.1). Taxonomy (GTDB): domain Bacteria; phylum Patescibacteriota; class Minisyncoccia; order Phycocordibacterales; family Phycocordibacteraceae; genus C7867-001. The sequence continues at coordinate 3,663 of CAYMZP010000017.1, read as the reverse complement.
GAAAACACTTCAGGAAGATATTCGTTGGGCAGAGCACGTCGTTATTTTGTACCCCCTCTGGTGGTCATCTATGCCGGCCCTTCTTAAAGGTATGTTTGACCGTATGTGGCTTCCGGCATTTGCGTTTCGCTTCATTAAATCACCAAGTGGAAAAGGTACGCTTGGTTGGAATAGGCTTTTGAAAGGACGCACGGCGCGTGTGGTGGTGACCCTCAAGAATCAACCATGGGTAGAGCGCTTTATGTTTGGTAACTATACCTCTGAAATAGTAAATGCCATTCTTCGTTTTTCTGGTTTTTCTGTACGCCTTACCGAAATTGGGTCTGCAGAAGGCATGAGCGAACGCCGGTATGTCTCGCTCCTGCGAAAAGTAGAGCGTCTTGGCCGAAAGGCTCGTTAAAGGTATGGAAGCAAACACTGCGCTGAAGCACCACGCAAAGCGTACGCGCATCATTAAAGGGATGCCTCTTGTTGAAAACTGGGCTACCCGTTTGATGGATTTAATTATCTATCCTATTGGGTTTTTAAGTATGGCCATGGCCATTCCCCAGGCGTACTCGGTGTGGGTGAGCGGTAGTGTGGAAGGTCTCTCTCTTGTTTCTTGGACGTCGTGGACCATCTTCGCAATTCTATGGACCATATATGGTTTTGTGCATAAAAACCGTGTACTTATCATTATTCATGGAGGGTGGATTTTCATGAATGGGCTCGTTGCTCTCGGTATTTACTTCCATAGTTAGTCCTCCAGGGGTTAGGTGTATATCCGTAAAAGTATGCTAGGATTCCGTTCATGAAGCGCAAACAACTAATCATCGGTGCAGTAGCCATTATTATTCTTATCGTGCTGTTCTTCGTTATGAAAGGTTTCTCATCTTCTTTTGGTCCCCAAGAAGTTTCCATGAGCGAGCCAACTGATGTCGTAACCGACTTCTACCGACCGTGGCTTGATGCGCTTAACTCCACCACAACGAATCCTTTTAAAGAGGACCTCGTTTCCTACCCATACCTTTCACCAGAACTGCGTACACAGATTAAGAAAGCACCTCGTGGCGAAGGAGAGGTTGACCCAGTTATGTGTCAGCTCGTGACTCCACCAGACTTCTCTACCCGTACTGTTTCTGCAACCGAAGAACAGGTTGAAATACTGGTAATGTCTCGTCCTTCTGGTCCACCTGAACAAGCTGTCGTAACTGTCCTTGCAAAAGACGGTGGCTGGTACATAGACAGCATTCGTTGTACGGGAGGTGAAGTACCTCCAGAACGTGAATTTAGCTTCGATAACGAAGGATTCTTGATGAAAGACGTTCCTGCTCCTCTTAACTCCGCATACTGGCACCTCATCTTCACTGAAAACGGAGAAATGGGACACTACGCTCCACTTATCTTCACTGCGGAAAGTATCTGTATTGCACGCGACAAGAGTCAGACCGCCTGCGACACCAGCACGTTCACCGCGCTCTCTGAAGCACACGTACAGGGTCAAATGACCGAAACAGGAGTGAACGTAACGCGCGTAACTTTCAAGAAGTAGCCTGACAGCTACTCTGGGCGACGTTGTCTATGCTCAAAATTGGTATTGTTGGTCTTCCGAACGTCGGCAAGTCCACGCTCTTTAACGCGCTCACCAAAGCGGCAGTGCCTGCAGAAAATTATCCTTTCTGCACCATTGACCCATCGGTGGGTGTTGTTGGGGTGCCAGATGCACGACTCACAAAACTCTCCGAGTTCTCACAATCTGAGAAAACAATTCCCGCAGCGATAGAATTCGTAGATATTGCAGGCTTGGTGAAGGGGGCGTCTGAAGGTGAAGGGCTTGGAAACCAGTTTCTCTCTCACATCCGAGAAGTGGATGCCATTTTACAAATGGTGCGATTCTTTGATGACCCCGATGTAACGCACGTGCATGGCGAAGTGGACCCAGTGCGAGATATTGAAGTTATCAATCTTGAGCTCATTCTTGCTGACCGCGATAGCGTTGCTAAGCGTCGTGAACGTCTCACAAAAGACATTCGCGCCGGACTCAAAGAGGCGGTAGCTGAGGAAGCGGTGCTCGGGAAAATTGAGCAAGTACTCTCTGCTGGAAACTTGGCACGCTCTGTGCCTCTCACTACCGAAGAAGAGAAGCTCATAAAACACCTTCACCTCCTCACCACAAAACCATTCCTCTACTGTTTTAACGGTAAAACTGGAGGATACACCCTTGCTGAACTGAATGACGGAAGGGCAGAGTCTGCATATGAGCTCGTTAAAAAACTGGGAGGAAACTACGTGCATGTGGATGCGCGCACTGAACATGAATTGAATGATGTCGCTGAAGGAGACAAGGAAGCATTTCGCCAAGAACTCGGTGTGCAGGTAGATGGTCTCACTGACCTCATTCGCGGTGCATATGAAACGCTAGGACTCATTACGTTCTTCACTACCGGTCCGAAAGAAAGCCGTGCATGGACTATCACAAAAGGGTCTTCAGCTCCAGAAGCGGGTGCTGCAATTCATACCGACTTTAAGGATAAGTTCATCCGTGCTGAAACTATTCCTTGGGACACTTTGATTGCAGATGGCTCATGGGGCTCTGCAAGAGAAAAAGGAGATATTCGTACAGAAGGTAAAGAATATATTGTAAAAGATGGGGACGTGATGGTGTTTTTGCACGGCTAGCTCAGCATATTGTCCTAGATGCAGTTGTGGGGTGGCATCCTTACGGACGCCACCCCACGTTCAGTGTTTCTTTTTCGTGTTGTACATAAGGCGGAGAGTCGTGAAGAGCATCACGGTAGGGATCCAGACAAGCTCGAACTTGCGTTCCGATTCCTGCGGATACTCTGCAGGAATCGTGTTTGCCGTGAAGATGTAGCTCGCCATGAGCGTAAACACCATGGCGAAAACGAAGCTTCCCGAGACCACTCCGACGCGAGCGACTTCTGTGAGCGCAGCGAGAAAGCATGCCCAGCCGACAAGCCAGATCACGGTCCCGAAGTTGATCGGCAACCATTCCATGGGCACTTCGTATACGAAGGCCAGTACGATGGCACCGAGGACAACGAGCATCACAAGAGTGATGCGACGAAGCCAGAGTCCGATTTTCTCAAACATTTGGTTTCTCCGAAATGAGCAGGCACGTTCATTTATATTATATAAATATATTTCAATATGTCAACTATCTGTGTACGCGTGTTATAATGACGCGTATATGGAAACGGCAAAAACTACCCCGAAAGATTTTTTTCTTTGGCTCGGTGCGTTGATCGCGCTCTATGGGAGCATCACCTCTCTGATTACGCTTTTGTTTGAGTATATTCACTACGCATTTCCTGACCCACTTGCGTATTACGGTGACCCGTATGGCGGTGCCGTGCGAAGCGCTATGGCAACGCTTATCGTGCTTGCTCCTGTTGCCATTCTTCTTTTCCGCTTGATTCGGGGAACGCTTGAAAAAGAACCAACAAAAGCGCATATCTGGGTGCGCCGTTGGGCACTCGTACTCACGCTCTTTATTGCAGGCGCAGTCATTGCTGTGGACCTCATCACCATCATCAACACCTTCCTTGGTGGTGAAATCACCGCACGCTTCTTTTTGAAAGCAGGAGTAGTGCTTCTTGTTGCTGTTGCCGTCTTCCTACACTTCTTTGCTGATGTGCGAGGTTACTGGTTGCAGTTCCCAAA
>CAYMZP010000016.1:0-16087 GCA_964395025.1 uncultured Candidatus Saccharibacteria bacterium | reverse complement strand
CCATCTTAATTCGTCCCATATTTCCTTTGTCCCCTATCTCTCACGGCCGTGAGAGATAGGGGACAATCCGGAGCGCCGATTTTTCACACGACCCGAGCGACTCTTCGCTCCGTTTTCGCATGTCCGAGCGTCCTCTTTATTTCTTTGTGAGAATACTTTTCTTATAGGTGTCTAGGTGCCGAAGCGCCACTCCCGTTCCGCGCGCCACACAGAAGTACGCATCCTGTGCGAGCTTTGCAGAAACACCAGTACGGCGATACACCAGTTCCGTCATGTTACGCAGTTGACTCGTTCCTCCGGTAAGAATAATGCCGTTGTCTATGATGTCACTCGCAAGTTCCGGCGGTGTTTCTTGAAGCACTTTGCGAATGGCGTTCATCATTTCGCGCAGTTCCCTGTTCATTGCCTGCACAATTTCATTGGTCTTAAACTCCACCGTGCGTGGAAGACCAGATACTAAGTCGCGTCCTTTCACTTGCATTGCAATCTCCTCCTCCATAGGCACCGCCGAACCTATTTGTATTTTTATTTCTTCTGCAGTTTTGTCGCCAATCGCAAGGTTATGCGCTTTCTTTGCGTGGTCCATGATTGAGCGGTCAAGCGCATTACCTGCCACTTTTACGCTCGTAGAAGCCACAATGCCTCCCAGAGAAATCACCGCAACGTCTATAGTTCCTCCGCCCATATCTGCCACCATGCGTCCCATCGGTTCCTGAATGGGAATACCTGCGCCAATAGCCGCAAGAATTGGTTCTTTCACTACATACGCATCCGCTGCTCCCGCTTTCATCGCTGCTTCAATCACTGCGCGTTTTTCTGTTGAGGTTACTCCTGCTGGAACAGACACGAGCACTGTGGGTTTCCAAATATTCCACTTTCCCAGCGCCTTCTTCATGAAGTAGCGAAGCATTGCTTCAGTCACGCGATAGTCTGCAATTACGCCATCTTTCATTGGACGATACGCCTTGATGGTGTCAGGTGTTCTTCCCACCATCTGCTTCGCTTCAGTACCAATCGCAAGCACTTTATTGTTTTCTGAAGATACGGCCACCACGGACGGCTCGTTTAATACCACACCTTTTGCAGGCACGAAAACCAAGACGTTCGTAGTACCTAGGTCAATGCCAAGACGAGGAGAAAAGAGTGCCATAGCTCGCACATCATACCGCGAGCCATCGCACGTTCAAAATAACCGCCTATCTGCTACTATTCCGTAATGGCTGTAGAGGAAATGAATTTCGTCGTTGAGGGCGGAAAACCGCTTTCCGGCACCGTAGTAACAAACCGCTCTAAAAATGGCGCGGTGGCTCTTTTAGCTGCCTCACTTCTGACGAAGGGTACGACCACGCTTAAAATGATGCCAAAAATAGAGGAGGTGCATCGCCTTGTTGAAGTACTTCAGTCTATTGGTGTGGAAGTCACGTGGCATGGAAAGGACCTCACCATCACTCCTCCAGAAACACTCGCACTCGGAAGCATCAATGAAAAAGCAGCAACGCGTACTCGCTCCATTCTTATGTTCATTGGTCCTCTGCTTCACCACTTCGCTTCTTTTGATCTACCGCAGTCAGGAGGATGCACACTCGGCCTTCGCTCAGTACGCCCACACCTTTGGGCACTTGAAAAGTTTGGTGTTTCCATTGAAGCAAAGACAGACCGCTTTAGTATTTCGCGCGAAAAACTTATGCCAGCGGAAGTGGTTTTGTATGAATCCAGCGACACTGCAACAATCAATTCCCTTCTCGCTGCCGCAGGCACTGAAGGCACGAGCGTTATTAAATACGCTTCAGCAAACTACCAGGTGCAGGAGGTTTGTGGCTTCCTCCAAAAACTTGGCGTGATGGTAGACGGTATAGGAACCACCACGCTTACCATCACTGGCCGTGCACGCATTACCGAAAGCGTGGAATATACCGTTGGAGAAGACCCTACTGATGCCATGTTTTTCATTGCGACAGCTGCAGTCACACACTCTGCACTCACCATACGTCGTGTACCTATAGAATTTTTGGAGGTGGAGCTTGCCGTACTACAGAAAATGGGACTCCTCTTTACGCTCACTGATGCGGGGGTTTCGGAGAATGGCATCACCAAGCTTGCCGACCTTGCTATAGAAGTTTCTACACTCACCGCCTTTCCAGAAAAAATACACCCGCGCCCATACCCTGGTCTTAATATGGACAACCTTCCATTCTTTGCGGTCATAGGCACACAGGCAAAAGGCACGACGCTCATTCACGACTGGGTATACGAAAAGCGCGCCATCTACTACACCGAACTTGATAGACTCGGTGCCGACACACATCTCCTTGACCCGCACCGTATTGAAATAAAAGGTCCCAAAAAGCTCCGATCTGCTCGCCTTGTGGCACCACCAGCACTTCGTCCTGCTACTATCCTTCTCATTGCCATGCTCGGCGCAAAGGGGCGTTCCGTGCTTAGAAATGTATACAGCATCAACCGTGGATACGAGGACCTCGTAGAGCGCCTCACGGCGCTTGGAGCCTCAGTGGTAGCAGAGTAGTTTCCCCGTGCGAGTAGATAGGGTTTTTGATACGCTATATGCATGCGTGCACTCCTTTCGTACATACAAAAACACTGGGGAATGCTTATAGCTGGGCTAATTTTCACACTGATACTCGGTGGCTTTATAGCTGGATATCGACTTGGGCCTGGTCTTGCCATTACTCGTAGCGGAACGGCACTCATTCGCAACCTTCCTCCTAATACGAGCGTCTTTGTGGATTTGAGTCGTGAGCACCGCGTATCAGCAGACGGTAGTGTCGTAATGCGCCTTTCTCCGGGCCCTCACACTATTATTGTGGATGCGGAAGGTTTTCAGCCATGGGACGAGCTTTTTATCGTTGAAAGCATGAAAGAAACCGTTCTTGCACCAATCTTTGTGCCAAAAAATGTGCGCGCTGCGGAAATCACAGGCACGGACATAGCGGAAGCAAACAGACTACTCTACGGAAGCCCGCTTCACACAAAAAGTAATCCGTTGTTTATGCATGACGGGTGCGTAGCGGTGTACGCAACACAAAACACGCTCATTGCAGAAGCAAGTAGTACACCACATTGCACACCCACACCCTATGTATGTGAAGGAAGTGCGTGTGCACCCACCATCGTGCACCAGACATCAGACACGCTCCGCGCATTTATGCCCTTCCCAGGACGAGATGACACGCTCGTTGTGGTTGCAGGCGGACGCATGTACGTACTTGAACTTGACCCACGAGAACCACAATTCACTGCCCCGCTCTTTAAGGGAACGTACATCGTGGCCGCACCGTGGAATACGGACGCTGTGGTAGCGAGTGACGGGAATAAAACTTTTGTAATTCCACTTAGTTTCTAATGAAACACATCGGAGAATTGCTCGGAGGTGGTGAGAAAAAAGATTCTGGCGGAAGAAAAACCGAGCGCGGTGAACTCATGCGGTACTTCCGTGCCAAATTAAATGCATCGCGCATAGAAGCGAACTTACCGCTCATTACGATGCCACGCATGGGAAAAATACTGGAAGGTATTCCCACGCGCGATCTGTACTACCTAAAAAGTGTCTGTGAGAGAGCGAAGAATTTTTCAAAAAAGTTTTGGTGGGAAGTGGACCCTAAAAAGCACACAAAAGAATCTCGCGACACCGCCCCATTTTAAGAGTATGTTACCGACATCTGTAATAAACTACCCACATCAAGTTGTGCGTGTGCCAGGTTCTTCAACTTTTTAGAAAGTTTCTGCCTTATTTTCTCACGGCCGTGAGAAAATAAGGCGTCGGTGTATATGTATGTGCTGTGTACGCTGACTTGACGATGCGGGGAGCAACCGTTATCTTGCAGTGGTCTCCTCGCTTGTCTCTAAGACCAAGACGAGTGCGGTGAGACAAGAGGTGCACGTGGTACATCCTGTCACACGTGTTTGGATTGAGCGCCGGTTTTGCGATTGTTTCTACGCGGGGCCGACAGTCGCAGCGAATATCAGACCTGGCGCTCTTCACTTCGCAGGCATGTGCGGTCTGTGTATCTCGTCTACCACCACTCGACGACGATGCGCGACTCACATGTCTGCGGAGACTTCTCTCAAATCTTTTACGTCGGCCCGTGGCCGGCGTTTTTTGTACTTTGACAAAAGAGTATGTGTCCTACACACTTATACAAGCGAGTCCTCGCTACCCGCCCCTTGCCCCCCAAGCGAGGACATCGTGGCCGGGGTGCAGGTGAATTGCTGACGGTGTTTGCGAACCCACCAAACGACCAGACATCGAAAGCAACTCCCTGCACCCCGGTTCCCCCGCCCCACCGACCATGCTCCGCATGGTCTGTTTTTTTGCTATAGTCCTTCCATCATGCGCATTATTTTGCAAAAAGGTGACCCGATTCTGGGAACGGATTCAAAGCCGGTGGAGAAAGATATGTTTGGTACGCCAGAGCTCTCTAGCATGCTGAGTGATATGGCAGAAGCGCTCAACAACGAAGTGGACGGGGTTGCCATAGCAGCACCACAGGTGGGAATCCCCTATCGTATTTTTCTCGTACGCTACGACCGCATGGAAGCGCCAAAAGAGGGGGAACCTGCACGCTCTCCAGAATTGGGTGTGTACATAAATCCTGAAATCACAAAAGTTTCTAGACGAAAAGAAGAAATGGACGAAGGGTGTCTTTCTGTACGAGGCTTCTATGGCACTACGCTTCGCCATGAGCGTGCCACCGTAAAAGCGCAAGATGAACACGGCAACGTGTTTGAACGCGGTGGCGGTGGCATTTTGGCACAGGCGTTTCAACATGAAATAGACCACTTGAACGGCATTTTGTTCGTGGACCATGCCACCGCACTTCGTGAAGTGTCGTATCCTTCTTCCGATGTCGTCTAATTTTGTATTTTTCGGTACGCCGTATGTAGCGCGCGACACCCTCGCGCATCTTTTGGAAAAAGGCTTTACGCCTTCGCTCGTAGTTACGTCTCCCGACGCGCCAAAAGGTCGCGGACTCACACTCACCAAAAGCGATACACGTTTGTATGCAGAAGAAAAAGGTATTCCGGTTTTTGCACCAGAAAAACTTGATGCTGAGGCTCTAGCTACCATTACAAAGAACGCTCCTACATTTGCAGTTGTGGTGGCATACGGAAAGTTTCTTCCTGAAGCACTCATCCGAGCGTTCCCACACGGAGTGGTGAATGTCCACTACTCACTTCTTCCCAAGTATCGCGGTGCTTCTCCTGTTGAAGCTGCAATTCGTGCAGGAGAAATGGTTACCGGTGTTTCTATACAACGCATGGTGAAAGAAATGGATGCGGGAGACATACTTGCCTCCCGTGAAGTTTCAATTTTGCCTGACGACACCACGCTTACGCTTCGCCCGCGCCTTATTGAGACGGGGGCAGAATTACTCGTGTCACTTATAGGTCAGTTACAAAAAGGCGAAGTGACTGGTACACAGCAAAACCATAGCGAAGCTACGTTCGCCAAAAAGATAGATAAGGGTATGGGTGAATTAAATCTTGAGGGAGACGCGAAAGAAAATTGGAATACGTACCGCGCATATGCAGAGAGTCCCGGCACATACTTTTTTATGGAACGAAATGGCAAGAAGGTGCGTGTAAAAATCAAAACTGCCACATTTCAAAATGGACAGTTTGTACCATTACGGATTGTTCCTGAAGGTAAAAAGGAAATGAATTACTCCGACTATACGTCGTAGGCCCGCACACCACTCTTAGTGCACGGGCCCATTTCGTTAGTCGAGTTCCAGAACGTCGTCGGCACGCATGAAGCGCGGACCGCGGTACACACCTCGGTCAATCGGTCGAAGGAAGCTGTCTTTCCCTCCGACCAAGATGCGAAGTGCCGGCCTCCCCTTGAGAGTTCCGTACTGCGCCGCGTAGCGAACGTAGAAGAGACCGGTGTTGACGTCTTCTTCCACCCCGAGCACGTCGTAGAACTTCGGTTCCTCCGGCGTGTGCTTGAAGTGGCGATACATGCCGACAGGCACTAGAGCCTGTAGTTTTTCATGCGTCCGAAGAGTGACTTCAGTTGGAGGTCCTTGTCTCCGCAAAAGCCTATTGAATTCAACGAGTTTTGCTGCCTCACTTTCATAGGCCGCTGCTTGCTCATACGTAACTGGGTACGCTTTCATCTATCTGTCCTTTGTACTATGGGTTACCCAAAATCAACTCTAGTGTATGAATAGGTATTCTACAAGCTATCCAATATCAAATATTTTTCTTGGAGAGCGGTGTCCAGAAATCATTTTTACTTTCGCTACGGGTACTGAAAACTCTTCTGCAACAAGTTCTCGCACACGCATGTTTGCGAGATTGCGTTCCGCTGGCTCTTTCACTGCGATGGAAAGCGTTTTGTCGTCGATATGCATCACGCTTTCGCGCTTTGCATTTGGTTTTACTTCCACGCGTACGTACATGAACTTTTCTAGTCTTTTCCGAAACCGCGAAGAAGAGACTTCAGTACCCCGCCCCGCTTGCGGTCAAGGCGCTCTTTTCTTTTTTTACCGCGCGAAAGCTCTCGGGCCACATCACGCACTACCGTGGTAATAGCATGGTCTAGTTTTGCTTTTGTAGACTCTGCACGGTACGTCTCTGCTTCGTGAATGATGGTGAGCTCGGCGCGCCAAATATCACCACTTTTCTTTCCTCCTACCGCAAGCTCAAGCTCCACGGAGGCATATGCCTGTGCGCTACGCTCGTCTATAAAACGTGCGAGTGCACCCACTTTCTCATCTACCTGTGCTTTTATTTCTTCAGTTGGTTCGTACTTGGTGCCTTTGATTTTGATTTGCATACTTACATCAGTATACCGTATTCCGTACTGTTGCCGTTTCAGTATTTTTCGCTAGAATGCCCATACATTCCGCGATAAGCCTGATTTTAAGAAAAACAGGCTTGCTCCCCCTCGGAACCTCAGTCATGCGAAAGATTACTTTCGTGCGACACTCGGTTCCTCGGGGAGTAGCTCAAGGTTGAGCATCGCGGAATACGTAAGAACGCATTCCGCGATAGCTCAATGGTAGAGCAGCTCCCTGTTAAGGAGTTGGTTCCAGGTTCGAGTCCTGGTCGCGGAGCAGATTTGATTTATTATAAAAATGTAATATAAAACACTAGTCCTAGTTGAAAATACAGAGAACTATAGGAGAGTTCAGTGGAAGAAAGTGTTCTGGCTATAGCCGAGGAAATGCACAAGCGTCTAAAAACGCTTGTAGCACGCAAGGACCATGTGCGAGTCCCGAAAAATCTTCGGGAAGACCGAAAGAACGTCGTTCTTATTGGTCGCATAACAAACGAGGAACGAGCAATAGCTCTTCTCTATAGCGAGGTGATGGCTGCACACGACAAAATGCACGCCCGCACCAAGTTGCCTTTCGGGGTTAATTCGGGTGTGGGACCTGCCCACTATTGTAACCATGTGATGATGGACTTGCTCTACGAGATGTTCATGTGGTCAATCCACAGGAACTTCCGTCACGAAACCGATGGGCTCAGGGTGCGTTTTGATGCGGAATGGAATATCTACGCACCACGCCCCCGTCGTCTTCGCAAAAAGAAAAGAAAGTAAGGTGCGACGTCCTAATCGCCAATCTCTTCAACTAACCCCGTCGCCTACGTACGACGGGGTTTCTTTATATACATAGTAACGACTGAATTTTTCCTGCCACCCTCCTCCACTCTCTAATTCTGAATGCGTCCAGCAGAGGGAGCAAATAGAACTTTATTTTTTTACTCCTCAGCGCTAGAGTGCCCATATGAAGAAAAAAGTATCTACGTCGTGGGGCTCATCTTCTAAGTGGTACAGCGACTACCTTGAAGAGGGCGAAGATACCTATCAGCGCAAAGTCATTTTGCCAAATGTACTTAGAATACTCGCACCGAAGAAAGGGATGCGTGTGTTAGATATTGCCTGCGGACAAGGTTTTTTCTCTCGTGCATTTTCTGAAGCAGGAGCAGAAGTAACTGGTATAGATATTTCAAAAGAACTTATTGCTGAAGCGAAGCGTCTTTCCCCACCCACTATTCCCTTCCACACGGCACCAGCAGATGCGCTCACCTTTGCAAAAGAGAACTCATATGACGCAGCGACCATCATCCTTGCCATACAAAATATTGAAAACATGCAGGGTGTTTTTACAGAAAGTTCACGTGTACTTACCAAGGGAGGTCGCTTAGTCCTCGTAATGATGCACCCAGCGTTTCGAATTCCCGAACAAACGTCGTGGGGCTATGACGAGGAAAAGGACGTGCAGTACCGCCGGACGGATCGCTACCTTTCGCAAAGTCGTTCCGTACTTTCCGTGCACCCGAGCAAAAAAGAAAGTCCCGTAACTATCTCGTACCACCGTTCGCTACAAGATTTCACCAAGGCACTCACAAAATCCGGTTTTGCTATTACCCGTCTTGAGGAGTGGATTTCTCATAAAGAGAGCCAAAAGGGTCCGAAAAAATTGGCAGAAGATACTGCACGCAAAGAAATTCCATTGTTTTTAATGTTGGAGGCAGAAAAGCGGTAAGAAGCTTTTCCAAACGCAATATGCTACCGTGCTAAACGGAATAGAGGGCAACCTTGTGTTCCGTATCGTCAACCAAAAACAACGAGGAGGAACGGCCCATGCCGTATTCCGATACAGAACTGGCAGTCACCAAAGAAGAGCAGATTGCGCGCCTCATGCTCGTCGCCCGCGCCTACGACGCCGCCCACAAGGCGGAGCCGAGGCGGAGCTACCACTCCATCCCCTACATGGAGAACACTCCGCCCGAAACGCTGGCGCTCGTGACAACCGACGACACGAGCCTCGCCATCGCCGTCTTGGCGCTCCAGACAGCCGGCATCGACGTTGAGCCGAAGGTCGGAAGCCTGCAGAAAGTGCTCGGCCTCACGGACAAGGAGATGCACGAGCTTGCGTGCGCGTGCCACGGCCATCGCATGGGCGCCGACTACATGTCTGCCCACATCACCGGCCTCGCGAACACTCGCCAGATGGACGCCTAGACCGTTCTTCCCGCGACACACGGTCTGTCGCAACCGCAGGAAGTAAGGTCACATCCCTTCTCCTGCGGTTTTCGTTTACCTGCATAATAAGCATGCTATTCTTTTCTCACACACTAACAATTTCCATATATGGCTTGGAAGCGAAATAAACAAGGAGTAAGTCCAAAAAAGAAAACAAAGAAAACTCGTAAAACGAAAAAGCGTCTTGCGAAGAAAGCAGAAATGCTTGCTTCACGCAAAAAGAAAACGGCAAAGCGCGCATAATGTAATGCAAACACGAGCCCCCGCCAAGGCGGGGGCTCGTGTTGTATTCTTTTGCACCGTATACTAAACACATGACCTATTTTGAAAGTATTTTCTTGGGTGCACTCGAAGGACTCACCGAGTTCCTGCCTATCTCCTCCACCGGCCACCTCATCCTCGCGAGTACGTTACTTGGTATCCCTGATTCTCCTGCGTTTAGTAGTTTCGTAATTGCCATTCAACTGGGTGCCATCCTTGCCGTTGTTTTACTGTTCTTTAAAGACTTTCTAAATCGCGCACTCCTCTTTCGTCTTCTTGTGGCGTTTATTCCTACCGGTCTTGTCGGTTTCTTTCTCTATCCATTCATAAAGCATGTACTGCTTGGTGACCCGATGATTGTGGTACTTGCACTTGCGGTAGGGGGTGCCGTCATTATTGCGATTGAACGAGACCATGGGCGCGAAGTACGTGAAGAACTGCCGGTAGCGACTTTGCCTTTACGTAAAGTCTTTCTCATAGGATGCGCGCAAGCACTCGCCGTTATCCCCGGCGTTTCAAGAAGTGGTGCAACCGTGATGGGCGGACTTTTGATGAAGCTCCCACGCGCAACCGTTCTAAAATTCTCTTTTCTCCTTGCCGTACCCACCATGATCGTGGCTACTGGATACGACCTTCTTAAAACTCCTGAAGCACTTTCTGGCGAACAGCTCGGACTCCTTACAGTTGGATTTGTTACCGCCTTTCTCGTTGCACTTCTCACTATGAAAGTGGCACTTGCGTTTGTACGCAAACACTCGTTCACTCCTTTTGGATGGTACCGAATTGGTCTTGCCCTTTTGTTCTGGATGTTTGTGCTATAAAAATTCACACTTGCAGAAATACCCATATATACCGTATAAAAACATATCGGCGTTCCTGCCGAAGTGAAGTTTCAAACGGGAGTTGAAGTGTATGGCATTGCAACAACGCGTGAATCGCGGACTGGTCTACCTGAATACGTATCACGAAAGCTGGTACAAAAAGGTTACCCGCGAAGTCAACATGGCGGAGACGTCAGAAGGTCACCTCCTCGCGCAGGTGTTCGGTTCGGTGGAAGAGGGAGCACAAATCATCCGTAACAACGGACATGATCCGCGGAAACTGGGCCTCCTCCTCTTCGCGAAAGAACCGCGTGACCGGCTCCACGAACACGTCTCGCTGTCTGCAGCTTGGAAAGAAAAGGTGAAGCTCTGCTTCGCCTAAACGCTGAAACGACCAAGAACGTCCGGCTCCCCCGCGCCGGACGTTTTGCTATTTACTCAAACAGTGACCAAATGTCTTGGTCTTCCCCACCGTCTATTTTAAAGATGGCAATGCCACGCACACCCATAGCTTTTGCGAGCGCTATTTTCTTTGCAATGGATTCTGAGTCGCTCCACCACACCATGTTCACAGAAACGGTTTCTCCAGTGCGTGACGCATACTCAAGTGCACGCGTAGCAGCTGCCATGCCAGTAGTCGTGCCTGTTACTCCGAGCACCGCTTTATACGGCGAAGTGTTTGGAATGTAGGTGAAAGAAAGCTCGTCCGCCGGGTTTCGCATCGGCACGACGTCATACTCTTCAGCGGTCGCAAGTGCGTACTCTTCCGAAACTGACCACAGCTGTCGGTACTCCTTATACCACTCTGGTGCCACCACCACCTCCACCTCTCTTCCGTACGTAGGAACTGAGAGCACCAGCTTATCCGCATCAATGCTCTCTTTCGCGAACGCGAGCACTTTTTCTGCCCACGCAGTGTCAGACACTGGATAATACGGCGCTCCGGTGCGCGCTTTGTTTAGGGTAAGGTCTGCACGCTGTTGGTCGTACGCCATGATGTTCACTCGGTCGCAGTGCTCATTCAGTGCCGTGTAGTCGTTGGCATACTCCATCACTTCAGGCACTTTTCCTGCTGGGTACAAATCAGCGGGGGGCGTGCGTGCTTCTATGGTGCACGAAAGCGTTTTTCCTTTGAGTGCTTTTTTTAGTTCACCGAGAAAAAGCGCAAACGACTCACGTGTGTCTGCCAGCTTACCTTCATAGTCTATGTCTACGCCGTCATACTTTCCCTTTTCAACCATACTTACAATGCGTCGTATGTGGTACGCACGAGAGCTCTCTTTTGAAAGCACGGTATGAATGGCATTCGTATCACTCCACATAATCGTAGGAATGATGGCTACGCCTTCAGCGCGTGCATCACGGAAAAAGCGGGTCCAGACACTTTGGTTGAGACCGGCCAAGTCCTGCAATTTGCCAGACGTCGTGACGGAAAAAGCAAACGGATTGATGATGTCTATCTTTTCAAGATGTTTACGCGCATCACGAATACCTTCGTGTACACGCCAGTACGGTATCCAGCCGGAGACCTCAAGAGAAGTGGTGGTCGCAACCGTGGTCGTGGCGACAGTCGTCTGGGCCCCTACCCCACTTGGTACCACCAGAAACGCGAGAACGAGGATGAGAGAAAAACGCATCATAGATAGTATATATGACATTTCACGGATGGAAATATGACGGGTATACTCGGCATATGATGCGCGTAGCGGATTTGCGCCTCTCAACACCTGAGCGTATTCAAGATTTCCTTGACTCTCTCTCCTTTAACTACGAACGAGAGGGAGAAACGTGTCGCTCTCCTCGCATGGTACTCGCTCACAAAAGCGCTCACTGCCTTGAGGGTGCACTCCTTGCTGCAACACTCCTTGCGAACATTGGAGAGCGTCCGCGCATTATGAACTTACAAACGGGAGCAGGAGATGACGACCATGCGGTGGCTCTTTTTAAAAGAAACGGTCTCTGGGGTGCGATAAGCAAAACCAACCACGCAGTGCTTCGCTACCGCGACCCTATTTATCCTACGCTTGCCGAACTTGCGCGCTCGTACTTCCACGAGTACTTCCTCGGAGAAACGGGAAGAAAAACACTTCGCGCATACTCCCGCCCCCTTTCGCTCAAGCGTTTTGGTACGAGCTGGATAGAAAGTGAAAAAGACGTGTGGCATATCGCCTACGCGCTCGCTGATGCAGTCCACATACCCATTGCGCCAAAAAGCACTCTCTCCAAGCTTCGCAATGCATCACTCTTTGAAAGAACGGTGATAGAAAAAACAGAATGGGATAGACACGGCAAGAAAAATAAAGCGTGATACTATGCATCTAATCGTATGAAGGCGCATGCCAAAATGCATCTGGCCGTCCCTGCGCTCGCTGGAGCGCTTCTCGTGAGTATAGGAGGTAGTGCTTTTTTGTTTGTAACGCTTCAGGAAACGAAGCGTTCGCTCGCGGAAGCAACCATAACCAGAGAAAAACAAGAGGAAGAAATAGCGACTCTTGAAGCAGACACTGAAGCGCTCATGGAAGCACTTGAGTCTGAGCAACGACGAAATGAAGAGAACGAAGAACAGCTTGAGGAGCTCGCAGAAACCGTTGGTGTACTAGATAAGCTTGCAAAAACTGACCGAGAACTTCTCGCTAAATATTCAAAGGTGTATTTTTTGAGTGAAAACTATGTTCCAAAACGTCTCTCCCAAATTCCACAGCAGTACATACACGACGACGATGATGAGTACTTTATTTCTCAAGCCCTTCCTGACTTGCGGAAGCTCATGGACGACGCACGCGAAGATGGTATAGACATTACGGTGGTGTCTGGCTACCGCTCGTTTGATACGCAGAAGATTCTCAAATCTGGATACTCCGTTACGTATGGCTCAGGCGCAAACGCATTCTCTGCAGACCAAGGATACTCAGAACACCAGCTTGGCACTACGGTAGACTTCTCTACCACCGCACTTGCCGGCTCTCTCTCTGGATTTGGTCAAACTGAAGCATTCGCATGGCTCACTAAAAATGCACACCGCTACGGCTTCGTACTCTCCTACCCTGAAGGAAATGCATTTTATCAGTACGAACCATGGCACTGGCGTTTCGTAGGGCGCGACTTGGCAGACGACTTGCATGACGACGGTAAGCACTTCTACGACTTAGACCAGCGTGAACTTGATGAGCATCTCGTCTCCCTGTTTGATTAGAAACAAAAAGAAAACCCCCCAGCAAACGCCGAGGGTTTTCTTTTTCTTAACGAAGTGCGAAGGTGTTTCCTTCTACAAGAGCCGCAAGTTCTATCTGCGTTTCTGGGATGTCTTTAACCGCAATACGGCCAACTACTTCCACAGTCACACCAGAACAAAGGCCAAGTGCAAGTGCAGGATTCACTTCCTTTCCGTGAACCGGAACGGTTTCGTTCTGATCAAGAAGGATGTCAATCTGTTCGCGCTTACGTGAGTGCATGGAGTCTGCAATCACACGATACCCAATAAGGGGTTCTACCTGACCGAAACGGCAGTTTTCCGAGTCTGAAGCACTACGAGAAAGCTTCACCACGGTACCGAACGGAAGCATTTCCTTAAGGTCCACCGAGCGAGCGGCAACAACCTCAGGGTTAGAGCGCGCACCTGATGCAGTAGTCATAGGGTCGGCATCAGTCTGCTCAGGAACCGCATTGTATGCAGTAACCTTCACAACACGAGTTTCAATGTTCTTGAGAGATACGAACTCCGGGGCGGAACGTGCGATGGAAGCATTGGTATGCGCTTCTACCTCATGTTCAGCAACCGAAGTCTGCATTTCCGAGAGGGGTACCCCCGAAAAAGCAAACAGCCCGATAAGGGCTATTGAAATAGGTGACATAATGCCGGGTCAAACCCGATATGGGTATCATATCACGGGGTCTCTTTTTTGTCAAGACTTCAACACACAAGCAAAATCTGTCAATTGTACCAGCAAAAACAGCTATAAAATAAGCCATTAAATTAAGATGCTCTCTTTGAGAGAGCATCTTCCCTATTCCAAGGGAGCTTGACTAATTCCGAAATACTTGTCTTTTGAGTTCTACGAGGTATAGTGGTCGTGGAGTCGTGTAAGCGGCTCCACAAACGTTTGAAAAGAGGGTAAAAAATGCATACCGATGAATTCCTCGCGCGGGTGCTTGAACTCGCGCAGAAGAATTACTTCGACCACGAGGCAGCCCGAATCCTCACAGATGAGGGCTACGAGGACGTGAAAGCGACCACCATCGCCGAAATCGTCTCAAACGGTTCGCTCCTTTCTCGCGGACTCGTGACCAAAGGTGAACTCGCCGACCTGCGCGAGATGCGCAAGAAACGCGGTGCCCAACGCCACGGCCCCGCGCTCACCGTCGCCTCTGGCATCAAGCGGTCTCCCAGCCTCAAGCCGGGCGTCGTCTACCGGCCGGGAGAGCCGTTCTATATGCTCTCGGAAGAGGCGCAGAGGTGGACGGCAGAGGTGCAGAAGGCGCTTGAGGCAAAAATGCCTCATATGCACGCCCACCACACCACCTGCCAGTTTGACCTCGGCGGTCCCACGCATCGCGCCGGCGTCTGCAAGCTGACTCCGTTCGGGAGACTCTTCGGTTCCTCCTCGTATGTTCCTGAGAAGACTGGAATCCTCGGAACACACATGGCGGAGTGGTGCGTCGGTCACGGCTACGCCGTGCTGGCTTCGCCGGGGAAGAACGATCTGGAGAAGGCGCTCAGCCGGCTCACCGGTCTTTCTCTCTCTGACTTCGTGGAGGAGGAAGCCGAGGCGGCCTGAGCGAAGACGTTTGTAGAGTTGCGTAGAGTTATGGGTGGGTCGTGCAATACGTTGCGCGACCCACTTTTCTTTTATACAGACAGATCCTAGTGCAAAAAGCCGTATACTAAAGAAAACAGTACAAAGCGCGAGGCACGGAGAAAGCGGATTACGAGCTGTAGATCCTAGCGCACAAAGCCACAGCTACAAGGCGCGAAGGAAACGAGCGAGGAGCGGTACAAAAAAGTACCGTGACGAGCGAGTGAACTGAGCAGCGCAGTAGATGTGGCTTTTGCGCGGATGTTACTCTCCAACGAACCGAGAGAAGAATGTCTGTCGAGACATTCTTCCGAGGGAGTGCCGAGAGCAAGACTTTTGATTTTCAATCAAAAGTCTTACCAAGAGAGTTGGCCCCCGGTTTTGTATTCGGTAACCCTCGTCTCAAAGAAGTTCTTCTCCTTATTGAGGTCCACTGCTTCACTCATCCATGGGAACGGGTTTTGCACATTGTACTGCGTAGGAAGACCAATGCGTTCCAAACGACGGTCTGCAATGTGTTCAATGTACTGCTTGAAGCCCGCTGCGTTCATACCGAAGATACCTTTCGGAAATACTTCTACCGCAAACGTGTACTCAAGCACCACCGCGCGACGTACGAGGTCAATGATGTGATCTTGGAACGCTTTGGTCCACAGCTCTGGCTGTTCTTCTTTAATAGCGTTCACCATGTTGATACCGAAGTTCAAGTGCTGAGACTCGTCACGCATGATGTACTGGATTTGCTCCGCACTTCCGGTGAGCTTGTTCTGGCGCTGGAAGCCAAACATCACCGCAAAAGAAGAGTAGAAGAAGATGCCCTCCATGATGAGAGAGAACACGATCATGTTCTCTAGGAACTTCTGGTCGTTTTCAAGTGTGCCGGTCTTAAAGTGCGGGTCAAAAATACCTTCGTTCAGGGAGAGGACGAGTGCGTCTTTGTTGTATATCGCCTCTTTTTCACGGTACATGTTGAAGATTTTTGACTCATCCATTTGGAGCGACTCTACGATGTACTGGTACGCGTGCGTGTGAATTGCCTCTTCGTATGCTTGGCGAAGCAAGTACATCCGACATTCGGGACTGGTGATGTGCTTGTACGTAGCGAGCACGAGGTTGTTTGCTGCAATAGAATCTGCGGTGGTGAAGAAGCCAAGCACGGTTTCAAATGCTTGTCGTTCGTCAGGAGAAAGTAC
>CAYMZP010000015.1:0-16995 GCA_964395025.1 uncultured Candidatus Saccharibacteria bacterium | reverse complement strand
CTGCAGTATCTAGTCTTGGCTTCATTTCTTCATATTTTGCAGTTTTTGTTGCGGTTCCAACGGAAGGACGTGTGCCTGAGAACCCGCCGGTCATGGCTGTCGTAGAGCGAGCATATACTTGGTCAAACGTTGCTGAGCCTGCAAGGCCAGGAAGCGTAAAAGAAGAAGGTCCAATGTTATAGCGCTCTCCTCCTGCGTCTGCGTATACGGTCACCGTGAGTTCTCCAGGAGCTGAAGTAGTGCCAGCGGGAACAGTAATGGAGTCACGAATACGGAAGATAAGTCCATCTGCAGACTCAAAGCGCGTGTTTTTAATAAGTTGTTGCGGTTTTTCCTGCGCGTTATAGACAACAATCGTGCCTTGTGCAGGGTCGTCCGCTTCAACAGTTCCTTCTGCAGGAACTTGTGATTCAACCAAGACCTCAACTTCAATTACCCCAAACGGTAGGTCGCCCGTCGCATCAGTTGCCGTGAATTCTCCAGAAGCACTGATAGACTTCTCTGAAGGAGTGATGGTCACTTTTGCTCCAGCAAAAGCGTGCATAACTCCGGCTGCAAGAGCAAGTACAACGAGTGCAGCGAGTGCGGTACGGTACGGAAAGCCTCGTTTATAAGAACGCAGTGGGCGTGGATACTGTGGCGGTTCTTCCCCACCATCATCTTCATGGTCTACTTCAGGTTCTATAGGCTTCATGCGCACAGGTGTTTCTGTACGAAGAGCCTTCCGGCGTGAAGGCGGAATGATATCAGTAATGGTCTTTGGCATATGGAAAACAGTATACCTCACCAAGAAGCATCAATAGGTCTATCTGGTAGTGGAGAACGCGTGCGTCATTTTGATGCATCAAACTGTAGTCCTGCATAGAGTGCCACCAAATCAAGCGTTGGGTCGCTTTCGTGTGTGTGATGAGTGATAAGAGATGAGAGCAAACGGGAAACTACCGGAATAACGCGTAAGGGTTCGTCAGAAAGCCAGAGTTTGTGTATGTCTGGACTATCAAAGAGTCTTTTTAGTGACTCCACCGCCTTTTCATCAGCAACAAGAAAGAGCATGCGAGGAAGCGCCCCATGTTCCGCAAATGTTTTAAACGCAGAAGCTATTCTAGAGACCCAGACTTTCTCCTCTTCAACTGAGGTTCCGTTTGCGTGAGGTGGCGGTGCATTCACGGAAAGTGTACGGGTATGTTGTGTGCGTGAGCTTGCAAGTGCCTGGAGGCCACTATCAATATGCGCCGAGTCGGCAATAAATCCTTCGCGCACGATAACAATACTTGTCGCATGCTCTGAAACTAGTAAGACGATAAACGTTTTCTCATGCGGGTACTGAGCACGCAGTACTTCGTATGCGACATGCTCAAATGGTGCAAGCTGTACCCGCTCAAGAGGACGAATACGGTGCAGTGACTTGCTTCCAAGACTCACCACATCTGTGTGTGCAACCGAAGTAAGTACCGTGATGTCAGCATGATTTGCATGCTTACCAAACGGTGCGGTGACGAGGTACCCATTTAAGCGGGTTGCTGAGACTTCTTTTTTTAATTCCTTCTCGTCTTCCTGCAATGGTTCTTTCCGTATCAACGCTTTAGACAGAAGGTCGCGAGTAACGGTAAACGGTTTTTCGTTTGCCTCAGTGAAGTGAGTGACTGAAAAGTTTTGCCAAGGATGAGCAACAGCAATATATGCTCTATCTGGGTGACTGACTCGTATGCTACGCCGGAGCTCAGGGAGTCCTTGTGTTTCAATGGCTACAACCGCGGTATCTAAGGTACGCAGTAGTGCAAGCGTCGTACGTTCCGTATTCGTAAACACAATTGGTACACGAACGGCGTATACAACTACCGGCGGTTTGTGTGGAGGAAATGCTACAAGTGCAGCGCCAACACTGGAAGACGCAAGTTCAATAACGACTGCTGATTTTGTGTGCTTCTTTCTAAACAGCGAGAACATGGTTCTCGCTAGTGTAGCACCTAGACCAGCACGGCTTTGATGCGTCTCACTCCTGAAGCAACAGCTTCTTCTTTTTGGATTTTAAAACGCTTGTTACCTTCGTGAATTTCTTTCGTGTTGCTCACATGCGGTCCTCCACAAAACTCAAGCGAGAATGCTTCAGCTATTTTTGGATTTACTTCTGTAGCGTCTATTGGGCCCACAGAGTATACGGAAACCATGTCCGGATATTTCACACCAAATTCCATTTGTGCACCTAGTTTTTCTGCTTCTGTGCGTGGCATAACGGTGCGCGTGACCGGCAAATCTTGGTAAATCACCTCGTTTACTATTTTTTCAACTTCCGCTTTCTGCTCGTCAGTCATTTTTCTCGCCGAAGAGAAGTCTATACGGAGACGTTCGGACGTAATATTGCTTCCCCGTTGCTTTACTTCTTCTCCAAGCACCATTTGGAGCGCCTTCAGAAGAATATGGTGTGTGGTGTGGTAGCGCACCGTCTGTTCGCCGTGGTCTGCGAGTCCTCCGGCAAAGCGTTGTGCACCACCTGCGCGTGAAGTATCTTGATGCTCTTTCATTTTGAGTGCAACGGCACCGGTATCAAGGGTAAGCCCACGTTCTTTCGCGAGTTCTTCAGTAAGCTCTATTGGGAAGCCATATGTGGTGAAAAGCGTAAATGCATTTTCAGGAGATATTGTTCCTTGTTGCACAAGCTTTTCAAACTCGCGCATACCGGTCGTAAGCGTTTTACGAAATTTCTCTTCCTCTTTTCTGAGTTCTTCTGTAATTTTTTCTTTTTTCTCAAGCACATGGGCATAGTGTTCTTGGTATGCCGTACCAAATCCTTCTGAAATTTCAGGAAGTACCGCCTCAGTAATTCCTAAACGGTCCGCTTCGCGAATGGAACGACGAATAAGACGGCGGAGAACGTACCCCGCTTCAGTGTTAGAAGGCACAATATCTTCCGCAAGCATAAAAGAAGCGGCGCGCATGTGGTCTAAAATAATACGCATTGCTTTCGTAGTCTGTTCATCTTCTCCATATTTCTTTCCTGAGCGTTGCTCAAGCACTTTTTTTGCACTATCAAACACATCTATAAGAAATGCATCAGCAACACCAAGCGTTGCAAACGTAAGACGTTCTAATCCTCCTCCAAAGTCTACATTTTGCTTTGGGAGTGGTGAGAAAGAACCGTCTTCGTTTTTAAGGAATTGCATAAACACAGAGTTCCCTATTTCTACGAAACGTCCGCAATCACAATTTGGATGGCACTTAGGACCCCACTTCGTGTCATGTGGTGTACCAAAGTCATAAAAAACCTCTGAGTCAGGACCTCCCGGCTCTCCTGCCGGCATGTTTTTAGGTACACCAGCACGGCTCCACCAATTTTTCTTTGCGTCGTAGGCAAAAATACGGTCATTGCCGTTCATGCCTTTCTCGTACCCTTCCTCTTCAGAGCCTATATGTGCGAACTCTGCCGTAATACCTTTCTCAGAGAAAAGTTCCTTCCAGATAGTGACTGCTTCAGTGTCGGCTTCCATACCCACTTCAGTGTCACCAGCAAAAACCGTCACATAGAGTTTTGATGGGTCAAGACCAAGCCCTTCTTTTTTGTCCGTAAGGAATTCAAAAATCCACGGCAATTGTTCTTTTTTGAAATAATCGCCAAACGACCAATTACCGAGCATTTCAAAGAACGTGGTGTGACGATTGTCTCCTACCTCCTCTATATCTCCTGCTCGGAAACTCATCTGTGAGTTCACCACACGCTTTCCTTCCGGATGGTCCTTGCCAAGGAAATATGGCAAAAGAGGTTGCATACCTGAAGAGGTGAAGAGCGTTGTGGGGTCATTCCCCGGCACTATAGGAGCCGAGGGGATAATAGTGTGTCCACGCGCCTTAAAAAACGCGAGATACCGCGCTCTCACTTCTGATACCGTCATGCAAAGAAGATAGCATGAGTGGCATGAAAATGAAGGCGCCCCGTGAGATGTCGACGTTGGTACGTCTATCTCACGGGGCGCTTCGGGAGTCGGTCGTTGGTTAGTTCACCGGCGGTGGGGCCGGTGACGTGGGTTCTGGGCGAACCGTTTCACCCGAAATGCTCACGGGTGGGTCCGCGAACAAATCCCTCGGCATCTTCCCCATGTAGAAGAAGATGTAGAGCCCAAGGAGTGCTACAGCTGTCGCCGCAGCAATCCAAAGCAAGGCACTTTTTACGTGCGGGTTCATTTTTTGCTCCCATCAATGAATCCGCTAAGAACAATAGCATTTTATTTTAGTAAAGTCAAGTTAGCGTATACTGCTTCGTATGAAAAAACACTGGGGTTTCATTCTCTCTGACCGCGACACTAAAACGCGCCCGCAAGATGACTTCTACCGCCACGCAGGAGGCGCTTGGCTCGACGCGCATCCTATTCCGAAAACTGAATCACGCTGGGGTTCTTTTATACTGTTGCGTTACGATACGGACAAAAAACTGCGCGCAATCATACAGGAGCTACTCTCTCGTTCTTCACTCCCTAGGAAAAGTCCTGAACGACTCATACATGATTTCTATCAGTCAGCGATAGATGTAAAAACGCGAAATGCGCTCGGCATTTCTCCACTGTCTTCATGGATTAAAAAGATTGAAGCTATAGAAAGTCAAAAAAACCTACTCACGTGTATTAGTGGGTTACAGAAAATTGGTGTTGATGTGCCATTTGGAGTTGCGGTAGATCAAGACTCAAAGAAAAGCACACGGTACATACTGCACGTGTACCAGAGTGGTCTTGGACTTCCAGACCGCGACTACTACCTGAAAGATGATGGTGAATCGGTGCGTGTACGCACCGCATATCTTCCGCATATCACGAGCATGTTCAAGCTCATGGGGTATACGGCCAAGGACGCAAAACAGCATGCTGATACCGTCTTTCAAATAGAAACGGCACTCGCGCGCGTCTCTATGACTAAGGAGGAACGTCGTGATGCCGACAAGACTTACCATAAAAAGACACTGTCTACTCTTAAAAAACTAGCCCCTGCTATTTCATGGAAAAATTTCTTTGAGGAAATAGGTGCCGGTATGGCTTCCGAGGTGATTGTAATGCAACCGAAGTTTATTGCTGAAGTAGCAAAAATGCTTACGCGCATACCACTTTCTGAATGGAAAACCTATCTGACATGGCACCTCGTGAATGAATATGCTCCATACCTTTCTAACCGCTTTGTGAATGAAGATTTTGCATTCTCTGGTGTCGTTCTAAGTGGAGCTAAGGCAATGAAACCGCTGTGGCGACGTGCACTCAAAATGACAGAAGCAGAACTTGGTGAGCTCCTAGGACGTCTCTATGTCAAAAAACACTTTACTGCCACAGCAAAAAGAAAGATGGACCAACTGGTAGACGATTTGTTTGAAGCCTACGAAGCACGTCTTAAAAATATTCCTTGGATGGGTTCTGCCACTAAGGCGAAGGCGCTTCGTAAATTGCGCGCACTCAATAGAAAAATTGGATACCCAAAACGTTGGCGCTCGTATGCAGGTCTTACCATCCGTAAAGACGACTTGGTCGGAAATGTAATGCGTTCAACTACTCTTGAGCACAAGCGACAAATGAAAAAACTGGGTAAACGAATAGACCGCGACGAGTGGTTTATGTTTCCACAAACAGTCAATGCGTATTTTGCGCCAACACTAAACGATATTGTATTCCCTGCCGCCATTCTTCAGCCACCTTTTTTCCATCCCGATGCAGATGACGCGGTGAATTACGGGTCTATTGGTACGGTGATAGGTCATGAAATCACCCATGGTTTTGATGATCAAGGCAGTAAGTATGACGCGCACGGAAACCTGAAAAGTTGGTGGACCGCAAAAGATAGAAAAGAGTTTGAAAAACGTGCAAAGGTACTCCGTAAACAATTTGACTCATATACCGTCTCCGACGGCGTGCGAGTAAATGGCCAGCTCACTTTAGGAGAGAACATTGCAGACCTCGGAGGACTCTTGATTGCCTACGACGCATATCAGCGACGGTTGGAAAAGACAGGTCGTGTAGATGTAGACGGCATTACTCCCGAACAACGTTTCTTCTACGGATTCTCACTGTTTGAAAGAGAGCACAGCCGTCCAGAGTTTGAGAAAATGGCTGCACTCACCGACCCTCATTCACCCGCAAAGTTTCGCGTGAACGGACCACTTTCAAACGCCCCTGCGTTTTATGATGCTTTCTCGGTGACACAAGGAGATGTACTCCACCGCTCTCAAAAAGACATTGCGGACATTTGGTAGCCCTGTCCACACCACTTGCACGAACGTGGTGTGATATGGTCGTGCTATGGGGCTTAGAGGAGTAGTGCGATGCAGTTCCTTCACGTATACCTGCCAAAGACTGCTCTTGGCATCACCTGCTACGTGGTAGCGGCTGGTGGTGTCATGCTGAGCGTGTTCTATCTCTTCCACGGACCCGGTGGAATTGAAGTGCGCATTCCAGCAAGTGCAGTGCTCGGTGGAGTTTCCCTTTTCGGCGCGTACCTTGCAAACGACGCCGAACTGACGTAGAGACCTCGGTCTCTACTACACGGGCGAAGAGCACCTCCACTCTTCGCCCGTCAGTCTACCCAAACAACCGGAGCAATGCCGTGTGCTTTTAAATACTGATTTGTTTTTGAAAATGGTTTACTTCCGAAAAAACCAGCATGTGCGCCAAGTGGAGATGGGTGGGAAGATTCAATCACACAGTGTTTCTTCCTATCAATGCGTGCGCCTTTTGCTTTTGCATAGTTGCCCCAGAGAATAAATACCAGATGTTCTCTCTTGTCAGAAAGTGTTTGTATGACTGCGTCGGTAAATGTCTCCCATCCTTTTTTTTGATGTGAGCCGGCCATGTTTGCACGTACGGTGAGTGTGGCATTTAAAAGAAGTACACCCTGTTTAGCTACATAGGATAAGTCACCGGAACGCTGAGTCACGGAAATACCGAGGTCCGCTTCCATCTCTTTGTAGATATTCCGAAGCGACGGCGGAAGTGGCACACCATCAGGTACAGAAAAAGAGAGTCCCGTAGCTTGCCCTTTTCCGTGATACGGGTCTTGTCCCAAAATAACTACCTTGACCTCCTCAAACGGCGTGAGTTCAAACGCGCGAAATAAAAATTTCGGTGAGGGGTATACCGTGCTATGTAGGTATTCACTTTTTACAAAAGAAGACAACTCCAAGAAGTACGGTGCACTAAATTCCTGCTGAAGCACCTCTTTCCATGATGGCTCAATTCGCACATTCATAGCGAATCGTGAATGTTTTGCAGAAGCTTTAAGCGTTGGTCACGATACGGTCCTACCTTATCTTTTGCGCGTGCATTATTTATATATCGTTGGAAACTCGCTTTCAAAATGAATAAATCGTAGTAGGTGCGGTTTCCATTGACGCGGACATGTGGTCTATATGTCTTTTCGTCTTCTTCAAGAAGTGCGAGAGCCGGTTTTCGTAAATCTTCTTCGTTTACAGTGGCACCAAGACGATTTATTTTTTTCCGTACAAACTCTCCAATAGCTATAAAACCTGCCTGACGATACTGTTCGTGAAGTGTTTGTACCCCTTTAGACTCAAAAGGCATACCTAAGAAATACGCTCTGCTTCAAGGAGCGCTTCGCGCGACGGTCCATTCAGTCCGTTGTACCCTGACGGTTTACCGTCACTGCGCACCACACGGTGACACGGCACGGTTTTGTCACTATTACGACTCATAATTGTGCCTACGGCGCGCGCAGCGCCAGCACGTCCCGCAGCACGTGCTACTTGTCCGTACGTGAGCGTTTCTCCCTTCTTAATTCCTCTCACGACATTCCGGACTCGGTCAGAAAACGTACTGCTTTTCATGGACGCAGTATATCAAAAATGGGTTATTTCTTCTTTCCTGTTACGTGCGTCTTAAAAGCATTTCCTGCTTCATCTCTGTATGTACAGTATTCACAATCCTTCCCTCCGAACGCAGTACCCCGACCGTAGTCAGGTATCTCATCACTCGCAAGTGTTTCGCGCATACGTATGAGTGTCGGTTCAATCCACGAATCATTTCCGGTATAGGAAATAAGCTTCACATCAAACTCAAGTCGCGCATCAAATGCTTCTTTGTCGGAGTTACCATTTGCGTACACAAAATATGCTGTAGGCGAAACGGTAAAGCCGTTCTGGCGGAAGAGCCACTGATACACCTCTATCTGTTTTTTATACGAATCGTACAAATCATCTTCAGACGACGGTCCCTCTTTTTTTGACGTTGCTTTATAGTCCACCACAATCAGTTCTCCTTCCGGTGTACTCCACACATCATCAATACCGCCCCGCACAATAAACTGAGACGGCTCATGGTGGGTTTTAACGCCACGCTTTAGTGCATCTCGCCACTCATCTAAGCGCGCATCCTTAAAAGGTACAGCGTCTATACCATACGCTTTCATGAGCGGATGGGGTGTGCCGTTTACGCGATGCACATCAAACTCACGCTTGAAAAGCTCGTCAACAGCGTTATTGAGCGTAAACCCTGGCATGGATGGGCGCTTCACACCCAAACGTAAGTCAAGATACGAACAGCGAGGACACTCCGTAAACATGTCCACTTTAGAACGGCTTATCGTGAACGGTTCGGAAGACGAAGGATCAAATGTTTTAGATTTCCAGCCAGCCATACAATCTGTATATTCTACCGTTTCTTATGCTTCTCGCACAGGTGGCAGAGAAAGGGCGTCTGCTTCTGCCAAAATCGTACCAATACGTTCTGGTGACAAGCCAATCATACGTAGCGTATCTCGCCTTTCTCGCACCTGATTTGCAGTCACCACTCCCTGCTCGAGCAGTAACTTCTTTTCTGCTTTACGCAAGGTGGTCAAAGTGGTCATGGGGTAGGTGCCGGCCGCAACGATACGATCATACAAGTTACCTTCTGTGGGATAACTCCACCCCAAGAGCTCAATACCTGAACAGGAAGCAAACTGAACTGCTTGCGCGGTGAACTTGGTATTGGTGATGAGCATTCCTCTGTCAACGGGACATACCGTTCCTTCACGTGGGTCACATTGCCAAATATCGTCAAAGCGCGCTTTGACGTAGAGCGCCACTTTCACGTCTGTCTTATAGTTGGGGTCATTATGGTACTTCAACTCCGCAGCAAGGTGCTCATTTCCACGTTTCGCATAAACATCTACTTCATGCGGAACACATTTTCCGGGAATGAGGCGACGCCACTCTACATTCCACCCTTCTTGCGTAAAGAGTTCAGCAATAAAATCTTCAAACGGGTGTCCGGAAGGTCCGAATTCAAAGAGTGCTCGGCGTAAGCTGTAGCGTGCAGCGACCACTCGTTCGTTTTGCCGTAACAAAGTGAAGGCACGACGGTATATTTCATTTGTGCGCGCATTCGGCACGACCGTGCGCTCAATGGTGCTTCGTATTGAGCTTGCGATACGTGCAGTAGCACCTGCACGTCGTAGTGATGCTTCTAGTTTTGAGCCATCAAACGGTTCTACGGTCCCATCTGCTTTTTGTATGTCAGTCACTACGCTCGATAATACCACCCCCGACACATTCATTCCCTCGGTATAAAACAAGCGATTGCCCAATTGAAAGCGGTTCACTAACCGCTGTTGCCTCAAAGCAGGTTCCGTTTTCACGCAACACTCCCTCTATAGATGGCCCGTGGTAACGGTACTGCGCACTAAGCACCTCACCTTCGGTGGGCATATGAAAATAATTAATAGATGAAAGCGTGAGCACCCCAGTGCCTATTGGTTTGTGAGCGGTGTGCGAAACTACCAGTATGTTTTTCTCAATGTCTTTTTTCACTACATACCAAGGGCCAGCAGGTGCAGAAGGAAGGGCGATTCTTTGCCCGAGCGTATATAGGTGCACCCCCTCATGCGTACTTAGCTCCGTACCGTCTTCAGTACGAACTACACCTACAGCTGTGCCGAATTCTTTTTTCAAGAAGTCATCTACTGATACCGACCCCAGGAAACAAATACCTTGGCTATCTCGTTTTACGGCATTGGGAAGTTGAAACTTCTCAGCAAGTTGGCGTGTTTCTTTTTTCTTGCGCGTGCCGAGTGGAAACAACGTATATGCGAGCGTTTCTTTTGGCACTGCCCAGAGGAAATACGATTGATCTTTACTCTCGTCTACCCCTCTAAATAAGAAGCTGTCTTTTGTATGTGCATAGTGGCCAGTTGCTATTGCATCGGCTCCCTGCTCTTTTGCATACCGTACAAAGGCACCGAATTTAACCTCCCTGTTACACATGACATCCGGATTTGGTGTGCGTCCTGCTTTATATTCCCGCAAAAGATAGTCAATGACTCCTTGTTTATATTCCTTAGATGCGTCAAGCGTTTTAAAAGGAATTCCTAGGTGTGCAGCGACACGCATGGCGTCCTGCCTGTCTTCTTTCCATGTACAAGGCATACCTTCCGGGTACCACCCTTGTATAAACACTCCAGTCACCTGTGCACCGTCTTTCTTAAGAAGTCCAGCGCTAACAGCAGAGTCTACTCCCCCAGAGAGTCCTACGAATATTTTTTTACCACTCACGTGCATGGAGCGGTTATACCATACCTACCTAATCTCTTCAGGTGTAGTCTCCTTAGATAGAGAGATACAAATGTAGCGATGCATCGCTACATTTGTATATGTATCTTTACTACAAATGAATTTGATTTTGTTTGTGCGCCTCAAAATTTTCTGCGTAGTACATCTTTCCATCTTTTCCCGTGAGGTAATAAAAATAGTCTGTTTCTGTCGGGTGCAGTGCTGCGTCAAGCGCCTCAAGTCCTGGGTTACTAATAGGACCAGGCGGGAGACCTCTATTCAGATAGGTGTTGTATGGAGAGTCTACTTCCGGGTCATCGCCATTTGGTACGTGTGAAGGATTTTGTCGTATATACGGGAACACTGCGTCTACCTGGAGCGCCACCCCTTCTTCAATTCTGCTCCACAAAATACCTGAAACGAGGTGGCGGTCTTCTTCAGTATTGGCTTCTTTTTCAATTAAAGAAGCCATAGTAACGATATCTTCCCAGTTTTTTCCTTCAAGAAGCGCTTCGCTTTGTACCTGTTTCGTACGGACAGCAAAGTTCTCCTGCATCTGTTCAAGAATTTCAGGGATGGTTACGTCAACATAAAAATCATAGGTATCTGGAAATAGGTAACCTTCCAGTGGGCCTGCTTTTTCTTGCCATGTATCTTTGTCAAAATTTGGAATGTTCTTTTGTAATATTGCACCCATTTCATACGTTGATGCACCTTCTGGAAACGTTACTCGCATAGTAGGGACTCCGTGTATACCGGTAATCAAACGAAACCAAACACCGACAAGAGACTGCGGTTTTTCAAAAAGATATAGTCCTGCGTTTACTTGTCTGTCGGTACCCGTGCTACGAGCGAGTGCCTCGAGCATAAGTGCTGAACGAACAAGCTTTTGCTCTTTAAATACGCGTGCGGTAGTTCTAAATGAAACGTTTTCTTCCACTACCACTAGGGCAGGATAGACCGCACCACGCGGTGGAATGAGGAAAAGCAGGAATACCCAGAGTGAAAGAATAGCGATAAGGAGTATCAGCATGTACCGACGAGGCTGACGCACGAGATGTAACCCTACAGCCACCAAGGACGAAGGGATGGCCTTTAGAAACGTACTCATGTAGGTAGATTAGAAGGTGCAGAAGCGGTAGAGGAAGAGATACGTGGTAGGGACGGCGTCTTCACGATAGATGACGGGAAGTGGAAGATGGTTGCCAATTCCTCGGTACTCATAGTCATCCACACTCCTCGATAAGGAGGATGATAAAACGAGCGGTAGCGATACATCTCTACGACTTCTTTATTTTCAAAACGCTGACGATGTCCCCCTACGTCTTCCCATGGGTAGTCATTAAACTTTTCCGTCCAGAGAGGTGCGGGCGTAATGCTGTTGTAGTTTGTCGTGTTCACTGGCTTAAACATATTTGCCACAAACGGGTTCATGCTCTTGTACTTATCTTTTGGTGCAGAGTAAATAGAACGGATGCCAACGTCGTACCCAAGCTTACCTACGTTTCTTTCTACAGCTGCCATTTTTTCTTTTTGTACGTCAGTAGGGTTAGGGAAACCAGAGACCGGGTTCACGACCTCCTTACGAAGCTCCTCAACAATTTCTTTCGCTTCCTCACGCCAGGTGTATTTTTTCCCACGTTGCCCACGGTACTTTTCTGACTTTGCTACACGAATCATTATCTGAGTCCAGAGCTGTTCACCAGGACCAAGAGAACCGAACAGTTCCAAGATTTGCGCAAAGGGGTCTACCTGCTCTTCCACTTTTAATGCAGGTTTATCAAGCCCGTAATCTACGTACGTTTTAATAGGAAATGGAGCGGGACTACCTTCTTTATACTCGCAGGCAAACATGGCATATGGCTCTTGGCTTGGGTCGCGCAAGCGCGCGTAGTCTTTCGCCTCAATAATTTCTATTTCTGGATACTGCGCGTAGAAAAAGCTTTCTATTGAACGTCTAAAACTTTTACGCGTTGCGATATAGAAATGGATCTGCCCTTCTATGGAGACAATTTCAAGCGACCACCAAGGACGTGTTCTTCCCCACCAATATTTTTTCCACCACGTACCTTCTCCTGGATTTAAGTTAAGACTTGAAAGAACAGTTTCCATTGCACGAGGCGACTTGAGCACTTCACGAGGCATGCGTAGCTCAAGCAACATGAGGTCGTTGTTGTAGTTGTAGTACGAGCGTTTCATTTGGATAAAACGCAGTAAAGAGAAGCGACCAATAGCTACGGTAAACCAGATTGGTGCAAGTAGAAGTGCAAGTTGCCAGTTATGCAGACTCTGAAGAGGCGCAACAAGATTGAAAATAAATACAATAAGGGCATAGGCACCAATAATGGCAAAACCGGGGATGGTATACCCTCCCTTATCATGACTCTCTTCAAACCAAACATAAATACTGTTTAAGAGAGGTAAGCCTCCGCCATGACCGTGTCCTCCGCCAGACATGCGAAAAGTATAGCAGAACACCCCGCACCGAAATGGTACGGGGTGTTTGCAAATGGACGTTACGCAACAGCGTACGTTCCGTTTTTCTGACGCTTAAAGTGTCGTGTGTCGTTCAGGTTTACAAGAATAGTGTTGTCTTTCACGTAGCGCACCTTCTTCACTTCTTCCAAAACTTCATCGCGCGTAAGTGGTTTCTTTGCAAGCACCTGTTTAATGACATCACGCACTACGCCCGGGGTGTAGCCCCATTCAGAGAGCGCGTAGAGACCGCGACCCACAAGCACAAAACGCTGGTCTTTCATAAGTTCGTTGTGGGTTGTTGCCACGTGCGCTTTCTTTGAGAAGAGTTCGGTAATTGCAGACGCAACGTCCTTAAAGTGCATTGGGGCACCTTTCTTCTTAATGACGAGGTATGCGTAGTCACGAATACCCTTGGTGCGGATAGCAGGAGCGTGTGCACGACCCCACTCAGAAAGTGGGTTTGCAGAAATGTTCTTTGAAATGGAAAGCCAGCGCTTCAGAATTTCCTCATCGCGGTATGCGTCGTTCACTTCTTTAAGCTCAGTAAGGAAACGATCAAAGAGGTGACTCTCAGGGAGTACTTCATCGTCCTTGAGGGAACCGTAGAGTGAAGAAAGTGCCTTGTGTACTTTCTCAGCTGTTTTATGGTCTACGTGCCATCGTGCATAGAAGTCGTCCGTTTCGCGTTCACGGAAAAACGCAGAACCTACTACAAGCAAGAAACGGAAGCGGTTGCGTGCCTTTTCATCTTTTGCAAGGTGTTCAAGAAGATGTTCCTCAACGACAATTCCACCCATTTTTTCAACGGCGGTACGAAGTTCTTCAAGGGCGCCTTCAGCAGATTTAAAAGCTTTACTTTGACGAACAGATTCAATACCAGACGCTTCAATCTGACGTACACGCTCACGGGTAATACCCCAACGCTCGCCGATGGCCTCAAGCGTTTCGCGCTCTCCGCTACCATCAAGACCGAAACGAAGCGTCAAAACCTCCCGAGCGCGCTCAGGAACCTCGGCAAGGAGTTTCTTTACGATAGACGCACTGTCAAAAGAAACCGTTGCCGGTGCTTTTGAGGAGCTTTTTTTAGTCGTACTCATACTTTTTGTGTTGTAATTATACCAAATACCTCAATTTTACGCAAGTATGCCTGGGGATTAGGCTACAACCAGGTTCAGAAGTCTCCCTGACACATACACTTTTTTCTTTATTTCCTTCCCTGCAATACCCTTTTGCACTTCCGCACTGGCGAGTGCGAGGGAGACTACTTCTTCTTCGGTAGCTTCCCGAGATACCGCAAGTTCCAAGCGACGTTTGCTATTGATTTGCACAACCAGAGTCACTGTGGATGACACCAAAAATGAGGTATCTGCGTGCGGGAAAGAAGCGGTATGTACCGAACCCACTCCACCATTTTCCTCCCAGAGCACTTCAGTAATATGAGGTGCAAAAGGCGCAAGCGTACGAAGGAACATACTCCACTGTTCTTTACCAATAGCACCCTCTTTTTCAAGTGCATTAAGGAAAATCATCATTTGACTCACCGCAGTGTTGAATTTGAAGCTCTCAATGTCTTCAGCCACCTTTTTAACTGTTTGGTGCAATACCGTGTTTAAAGATGCAACGTCACCTGTCTGTACCAAAGAGCTTGCCTGCCATACGCGCTCAATAAAGCGAGCGCACCCGGCAATAGAGCTGGTACTCCACGCAGTCGTGCCTTCAAACGGACCCATAAACATTTCGTATACGCGAAAAGCATCTGCACCGTACTCTTTTACCACATCATCTGGGTTGATAACGTTTCCATATCGTTTACTCATTTTTCGTCCATCCTCTGCAAGAATAAAGCCAAGAAACTCAAGGCGCGCAAAAGGTTCTGTGGTTGATACTGCACCAATATCGTACAAAAACTTATGCCAGAAACGTGCATAGATAAGGTGGCGAACCGCATGATCACCCCCCACGTATACATCTACAGGAGCAAAAAACTTTTCTTTTTCTGGAGCTACCAACACGTCATCATTTTTCGGGTCCATGAAGCGTAGGTAGTACCAAGAAGAACCTGCCCACTGGGGCATGGTGTTTGTTTCGCGTTTTGCAGGACCACCGCATGCAGGACACGTCGTATTGACCCACGCATCTATGGTGGCAAGTGGAGATTCTCCAGTGCCAGAAGGCTCATACGAAGCTACGTCAGGTAGAAGAACAGGTAGTTCGTTTTCCGGTACGGGAACGGCACCGTCTTTTTCGCAATGAATGATAGGGATAGGTTCTCCCCAGTAGCGCTGACGACTAAAAACCCAGTCTTTAATTTTGTATGAGACGTGGCGCGTAGCAAAACCCTCTTTCACCATCCATGCCACCATTTCTTCAATCAGCTCTGGTGTAATGGAACGACCAGTAAAGGGACCTGAGTCTTCTAACACACCTGCATTGTCATGTGCGTTTACAAAGGCGTCTGAAGAAGAATCAACGACTTTTTTGAGTGGAATATGATATTTTTGCGCGAATGCAAAGTCACGTTCATCGTGCGCAGAACAGCGAATAATCCCCGTACCAAAATCCATCAACGCAAAATTAGCGAGCCACACCGGCATAGAACGACCGGTCAATGGGTCGCGGGCGTACGCTCCAGTAAAGACACCTCGTTTTTCCTTGTCTTCACGACGCGTAACATCGCTCTGTGCAGACATTTCTGCGACAAACGCACGAACGTCTGCTTCTTCCGGACGACCTTGAGAAAGTGGGAGCACCAGAGGATGCTCAGGTGCCATTACGATGAACGTATCAGCAAACAGCCATGCAGGGTATGCGCTAAAAGTATCAAGCGAGAGTTCACTACCTTCAACTGTATGGGTCACCACTACACCTTCCTTACGTCCAATCCAATTGCGTTGCGCTTCTTTAATGTACTGGGGCCACGCAAGCATTTCTAAGTCTTCCAACATGCGGTCTGCATATGCAGTAATTTTGAGTACCCACTGTGGGAGCGCACGCTTTTCAACCTGTGAACCACATCGTTCGCATACTGAGCCGTCCAAGTCCTCATTTGCGAGACCTGTTTTGCAGGAAGGGCACCAGTTGATAGGCTCATTTGATTGAAATGCGAGTCCTTTGTTGTAGAGCTGTAGGAATATCCACTGTGTCCATCGGTAGTAGGCAGGGTCGGTAGTATTGATTTCGCGGTCCCAATCGTAGTCAAAACCAATTTTCTCAAGCTGAGACTTAAAGGTGGTTATATTTTTTTCTACTGCTTCACGTGGGTGCACTTTATGCTTGAGCGCAAAGTTTTCTGCCGGCAAACCAAAGGCATCCCAACCCATAGGATGAAGCACGGAGTATCCATTCATACGCGAAAAACGAGAATAGATATCTGTAGCGATGTAGCCTTTCGGATGTCCCACATGAAGCCCTTCTCCTGAAGGGTATGGGAACATGTCTAGGACGAATTTTTTCTTACCTGTTTCTTTTGTTTCGTATATACGCTCTTTGGCCCACTTCTCTTGAGTAGTTTTCTCAACCTGTTGATGATTAAAGCGCTCGCGGGACACGGTAGATGTTAGAAAACTGGTTTCTCAAATGGAGGATAGCGCTCCGGATCTATGGTACGAGAGAAGCAGTGCTCACCTGCTCCATGCATCCAGTTTTCATCTCCCTGTGGTCCCCAAGAAGTAACGGCAATATCACGTGCAGGATAGTGCCCCTGTCCCTTTGTATCGGGAGTATCTGCGTTAAACACTGCACACAGTTCAAAGGAGAGCGGAGAAACGATTCGGTACTCGTACGGCATACCTGTTTCTGGGTCACTTGGAATATAGGAACCTGAAAGCGGGTCTGCCACCTCGTCTAGAGTTTCTGGGAGTTCTTTTTTGGTTTGCCAGTAGTAGACCACTTGGTACTGAATATTCTGTAAGTCACCTACTTTCTGTGCATCCATGCGCAAGTCTCGCACTTTCATAGGAGAACCAACAATAAAGAAGCCAGAGACAATGGTTGCTACCACTGCAATAAGG
>CAYMZP010000014.1:0-19443 GCA_964395025.1 uncultured Candidatus Saccharibacteria bacterium | reverse complement strand
GTCGATGAGATCCTTGTCGTCAACCATGTCGCACTTGTTGAGGAAGACGATAATCTTCGGCACGCCAACCTGCTTGGCAAGGAGAATGTGCTCGCGGGTCTGAGGCATGGCGCCGTCAGTCGCGGCAACAACGAGTACTGCGCCGTCCATCTGGGCGGCACCGGTAATCATGTTCTTGATGTAGTCTGCGTGGCCCGGAGCGTCAATGTGCGCGTAGTGGCGCTTTGGCGACTCATACTCAGAGTGGTGGAGCGCGATAGTAATACCGCGTGCCTTCTCTTCAGGGGCGTTGTCAATGTTCTCAACATTCTCTACGCGAGCCTTGTAGCCTGCTGCAGAGTTAAGGTTAAGAACGTTAAGGATGCCGGCAGTGAGCGTGGTCTTACCATGGTCAACGTGACCGATGGTACCTACGTTCATGTGCGGCTTGCTTCGATCGAAAGCGTCTGCCATACGTAAATAACGTGATTGGTAAGTAATGGTAATCACCTTATCCAAAGAGGTTTCTGAAAATGTGTTAGGTGCAAGGCGCGGGACTAAGATTTTCTGAGCCGTACTCACTGGTACGGTGAGGAAAATCGGAGGGACCCGCAACAAAGCAGATGACGCATTTTCAGGAAACTCTAGAAAAGGAAAAGGCGTTGCTCTAATGCCGCGCAACGCCTTTTCGCCAGCCCCGAGATTTCCTCGGGTCCGTTAAAAAGAGCGCTTTGCGTTATCTATAAAGTATCCCTTCTTGTAGGTGAGGTCAAGTTTTAATGTTTTCGGGAACGAATGAAAGCGCTATGTACGGACCGCAATGATGTCTTACGGCACGTTTGATGGAACCACCCCTAGTACCGCAAAGCCCGCGAGGACGCGGGCTTTGGCTACGGGGCGAGATTTTCCTTCTCGTAATTTTAGTTGGGCTTACTTGCGCGCAGCAATGATGTCTTGTGCGACGTTCGTAGGTACCACTTCGTAGTTAGCAAATTCCATGGTCATGCTTCCGCGACCTTCGGTCATAGAGCGAAGCGTTGTGGTGTAGCCGAACATTTCTGAGAGCGGTACCTTTGCTTTAATAGCTTTGTTCATACCGCGGTCCTCCATTCCCTCAATAGCACCGCGCTTTCCTGAGAGTGAACCAGTGATGTCACCCATGAACTGCTCTGGTACCACCACTTCCACTGCCATAATCGGCTCAAGAATAACGGGCTTTGCTTTCGCAGCGCCATCTTGGAAGGCCATAGATGCAGCAATCTTGAAGGCGATTTCTGAAGAGTCCACATCGTGGAAGGAACCGTCGTAGAGGTCTACAGACACGTCCACAATTGGGTAGCCTGCGAGGAAACCGCGTGCCATTGCTTCGCGAATACCCTTTTCAATTGGGTTGATGAATTCGCCGGGAATAGCACCTCCTTTGATGTTGTTGATGAACTCAAAGTGGTCTTCGCGGGTAACGTTCTTCGCAATCTTTGCGTCTGGGTCAATTGGTTCAAGGTGCTTCATCTTAATCTTCACGTGACCGTACTGACCTTTACCACCAGTCTGCTTGATGTACTTCCCTTCTGCGTCTGCCGAACCAAGAATGGTTTCTCGGTACGCCACCTGTGGCTTACCCACATTCGCCGTCACGTTAAACTCGCGCTTCATGCGGTCAACGAGAATTTCAAGGTGAAGCTCACCCATACCAGAAATAATAGTTTCTGACGTTTCTTCATCGGACGTAACTTTGAACGTTGGGTCTTCGTCAGCGAGTTTGCGAATTGCAATACCCATTTTCTCCTGGTCGGCTTTCGTTGCAGGCTCAATGCGAAGAGACACCACCGGCTCTGGGAATTTAATCTGCTCAAGTACGATTGGGTTCGCTTCGTCGCAAAGAGTATGTGACGTCTTAGTGTCTTTAAGACCCACCATTGCAGCGATTTCTCCGGTGAAAACTTGTTCTACTTCTTCACGCTTGTCTGCCTGAAGGCGCACGATACGTCCCACGCGCTCTTTAGAGCCGGTGGTGGAGTTGTATACGTATGAACCTGCAGACACCGTACCTGCATACACACGGAAGAATGTGAGTGCTCCCACGAATGGGTCAGTCTGGAGTTTGAATGCAAGTGCGGTAAATGGCTCTGAGTCTGAAGCCGTGCGCACTAGCTCTTCTCCTGTCTTAGGGTTCGTTCCTTTTACTGGAGGAAGATCAAGCGGAGATGGAAGATAGTCAACCACTGCGTCAAGCACGAGCTGTACACCTTTGTTTTTGAGCGCGGAACCCGTATACACCGGAAAGATTTCGTTTGCAATCACTGCCTTGCGAAGCAGTACCTTCAAATCTGCGAGTGCCGGTTCGTTTCCTTCAAGGTACGCGTTCATTGCCGCTTCATCCGTTGAGACGATGCGCTCAATGAGTTCAGCGCGGTACTTGTTTGCCTCTTCAAGGTGTTCTGCCGGTATCTCCCCTTCTTCAACAATTTCTCCCATGGAACCAGAGAAGGTGTATGCCTTCATGGTGAGGAGGTCTATGACGCCGCTAAATTCGCTTTCTGCACCCATAGGAATCTGGGCACGTACTGCTTTCTTAGAAAGGCGATCGAGGATGGAAGCGTATGAACGCTCGAAAGAAGCACCAGAGCGGTCAAGCTTATTGATGAAGCAGATGCGAGGCACCATGGCTTCATCCGCGTAGCGCCAGTTCGTTTCAGACTGTGGTTCCACACCCGCAACGCCGTCAAAGACGACGATGGCGCCGTCAAGCACGCGGAGTGAGCGCTTCACTTCTGCAGTGAAGTCAATGTGTCCGGGAGTATCAATCACATTGAAGCGGAACTTCTTTGCAATATCTTTCTTGTCTTTCTCCATGGACTTTGTCCAGAAGCAGGTGATGGCGGCAGCTGTAATGGTGATACCGCGTTCGCGCTCCTGTTCCATCCAGTCAGTTGTAGTCTCTCCTTCGTGCACCTCGCCGATTTTGTGCTGGGAACCGGTGTAGTAGAGCACGCGTTCAGACGTGGTCGTCTTTCCAGCGTCCACGTGGGCAACGATGCCGAAGTTTCGTACTTTCTCAAGCGGATAATCGCGGTTCATAAATAAGAAGTAAGCAGAAAGCAGTTAGCAGTAGGCAGACTGATAAAAGAAAAAACCCGCCTGTGCGTTATCCATAAGATACGGAACCCGACGACAAAAAGCAACCGCAATGATATCGTGCACTCAGAAAGAGGAGGCCGCTATGGCTCATAGCAAGTATACGTCTAAACTGCGTGAACTTGGGTTTACTATGGTGAGCCCTGAAGAATCTGCGGTCATGGAGCGATATCAGGAGGCACGCCGACTGGAGTTGCGTGAGCTCACACCGAACCGCGCAGCTAAGCGCGCATTTGATGCAAGATGGGTAGCTGCGAGCAGTCACCCCACCTTCAGTCTCTTTGACCAGAGCACAATGGCCACCGACGAGACCGGAGCACATTGGCGCGCTCAAGCGCAGGTTGACCTCACGGTCCTCGGTTTCAAGAACGTGAGCATGCCGTTGGGTCTCGCAAGCTTTATTCTTGGTGGACCCCCAGACATCTCACGAGTCAACAACTGAACAGAAACGGCGACCCTTCGGGTCGCCGTCTTCACATGAAGACAAAAAAGAAAGCGCCTATACCGGCGCTTTCTTTGTATACCTCCTGAACGCTGTACGGACTTACCACGCAAAGTGCGCAAAGGCCTTGTTGGCATCTGCCATGCGGTGCATTTCGTCTTTCTTCTTGATTGCGTCTCCCTCGTTGTTTACGGCAGCGAGAATCTCAGCAGCAAGCTTTTCAGCCATAGGCTTCCCTTTCTTATTGCGTGCCGCAGTAATGAGCCAGCGGTACGCAAGAGACACACGGCGCTGTTGTGGTACTTCACGCGGAACTTGGTAGTTTGCACCACCGACACGGCGAGAGCGCACTTCCATTAAAGGAGAGATGTTGCGGATAGCGGTTTCAAAAACCTCTAGCGCATCTTTATCATCCTTCTTAAGGAGTTCCATCGCGTCATACACCACCTTGCGAGCAGTATCTTTCTTTCCATCCTGCATGACGGTGTTGATGAAGCGCGTAATAGCTTCAGACTTATAGACCGGGTCGGGACGACGCGGATTTTTCTTTTTTATGGGACGACGCATAGGTTAGTTCTTAGGCTTCTTAGCACCGTAGCGAGAACGGCCACGACGACGCTTTTCAATGCCGGCGGTATCAAGCTTTCCGCGCACAATGGTGTACTGCACGCCAATGTCTTTCACACGACCACCGCGAAGCATAACGACGGAGTGTTCCTGAAGGTTGTGCCCTTCTCCGGGAATGTATGCGGTAACTTCCATACCGTTTGAAAGGCGCACGCGCGCAATCTTACGGATAGCGGAGTTTGGTTTACGCGGAGTCTTGGTGGTCACTTTCGTGCATACGCCACGCTTAAAAGGCGACGGGTAAAACGTCGGGCGATTTTCGAGGTGGTTGAAACCGCGGGTAAGTGCGAGAGTCTTTGACTTTCGCGCAAGCTTACTGCGTTTCTTTTTAGTGAGCTGATTAATCGTTGCCATGTATATAGGTAGTACGCACGTAATAAGTCTTCTTTCCTTTAGATACTGCTCGCGGGTCGCGGGCATACTTCTCCAAAGGTTTTGTGGGCAAAATGCCTAACAAAAATCCCGCCCTGCGGGATGTGGGCACTATATAGGAATGTGAGGGCTAACGCAAGAAATGGTGGCGCTAGAGTCATATACAAGGTATAACGCATTCGCACCATCCGAAGGAGGCCGCGATGCAGAAACAGAGCGTAGCAAAACAAATTGGCAAGCAGGAGAAGTATTGGGCTAAGGAGGTAGTGTCGGCGTGGCAAGCATACACCGGCAAAACTAAGAAAGATCTTGAAAACCCTTCGTCAAAACGAAAAGATGCGTTGCCACGTCAAATCCTCATGTTCCTTCTTTATAGGGACACAGGAATGTCACTCGTCGAAATCGAGAAGATGCTCTCGAAGGAGCACACCACCGTTCTTTTTGGTGTGCGCAAGGTGTGGGGGTTGATACAAGAACAGAATGCCGAGATACTCGAATTTATCGCCGGTGTCGAAGGAAAGTATCCACTCGAATCCACGAAAAAAGTTCCGAGGAGTGCACTGCTCGACAGGGCACCACAAGACGGACAGTCCGCAGTGTCTGAATAGGAGTCTCTGTGTACCTTACCGAGATTCCGCCTATCGCCCAGAAGCCCGCCGTAGTAACACTCGGCGGGTTTTTGTTTATATGTATGAAAAAATTTCGGCCGACGCTTTTTAGGGCGTCGGCCGGTTTAGTACAGAACTCTACACTAGGGACGTCTGTCGGCTAGTGGCCGGCGCCGGGTTGTTCCCCGTGGTCGTGGCCGTTCGGCTTGCTGCCGGCCATCTCTTCGAGGACATGGGAGACGCGAAGGTTGGCGCCCGCCAACAAGTCGAGAACATGTCCGACCAGCGCATCGTCTTCGTCTTCGTGTGCACCGTTCAGAAGCGCGAGCAAGTGACCAAGACCGGGTGTACGGTCCTCGGGCGACGCACCGAAGGAAGCGGTGGCGGCCTCACGATGCGCTGTGTTAGCGCGAGAGTCGACAGCGAGGGCGAACTGCGCCCTCGACTGTTCGCTGATCACGACGACACCGCCGTGGCGAATAGTCACCGCCGCTTGGCCCCACGTGCTCGCCTTCTCGTTGAGGAGGAGATAGCCGGCGGCGCGCAACAGCTGTTGCTTCGTGTCGAAAGTGTGCACCTGCGCCAAGAGGACGGCGCGA
Source organism: uncultured Candidatus Saccharibacteria bacterium (assembly GCA_964395025.1). Taxonomy (GTDB): domain Bacteria; phylum Patescibacteriota; class Minisyncoccia; order Phycocordibacterales; family Phycocordibacteraceae; genus C7867-001. The sequence goes on along the minus strand of CAYMZP010000014.1, from coordinate 13,681 downwards.
GCGCTTGCGTCGGTCTCCATCGTGAGACGGAGTTCGACAACCTTCTTCTCCTGCTCGAGCCAGCGCGCGTAGGCAAGGACCTGCAGGGCCTCCGCCGAGATGTTGCCGACCACCTCGTCGGTCGGCTGAACCGAACGAAACGGGATGGGCGGAACTTTGGCGGCTGCAACCTCTGCGAGGAGTGCGATGAGGGGGCCGAAACCCTTAGGCAGACCAGCTTTTTGAGCTTTGGAAGCGGACATTGTCCGTTTCTCCTTCTAGTTGTTGATGTGCTCGCCTGTGCGTGATGTACGCACGGACCAAGCATAAATAATACGAAAAGACTAAACTGTCAAACGCTATTCAACCTGTAGATTTCCTGAAGCTTCTGCAAGAAGCGGTTCGGTAAATATGAAGCGGTCTGCAAGTACGAGTGCACCACCGAGAAATACCAAGAGAAAGGTTGCGGCTACCACATGGCGCACATGGTGCCTACGAAGCTCCATGCGTGTGGTGAGAATGAGTGCAAAGAGAATGGCGAGTCCGCAAACCACATACACTGCACGCAAAATGTCCTGCGGTGTGGTGAGTGTACGCTCTACTAACCCTAGGCGCGCAGGTGCCGGAGAAGATGGCAGTTCTATCGCTGGCTCTTTCACTGCTTCTTCTGTAGCAGGAGTTACCGTTGCCACCTCAGAGCCAAGAATTTCTGGTTCGTCTGCCCGAACGACAATAGCAATATCTTCGGGAATGCTCGGTGTTATCGCTGTAACCTCACTTGGCTTTACCGTTTCTGTGCGTGGCGTACCAAACATCTGCACCACAAACGTCGTTTTCTTTCCTTTATACTCCCCTACCGCTGTTGCAATACCTATTTCCGTAAAGCGAGCAGAAAGAATGTTTGCGCGATGCGAGGGAGAATTCATCCACGCTTCTTCTACGTTTTCAGAGTCGGAGAAGTTCACAGCTAAGTTTTCTCCTGCCGCTGTATACACATACCCCGCTTCTTCAAACCAGTGCCATGGTTCTATACCGTCCGGAGATACGTGGGCGAAGTATCCATTTTCCGCCATGTGGTCTGCCTTTGCTTGGGCTACAGAAGTAAGAACAGCGCTTCTTGTAAGGGCTGGTATTTCAGCTTTTTCTCGGTCGTCGTTCGTAAGTTCAATCAAAACAGAAGAAATGACCGCGGCCATGCCACCGCTCGTGAGCACTGAGCTCACATAGAAAGCGGCCGCAAAAAAGCTGGCTAGGATGAAAAGCACGGTGAGTATCATGCCCGGAATACTAAACACGTGGCGAGCGGGATGAGGGGGGCGAGGCGGGAGTGGTGTGTCCGGCATCTGCATGCCTGGTACTCTAGCATGAGGAAAAAGAAACAGCCCGCGTCTTCCGCGAGCTGTTTCTTTTTCCTTTTACTCCCTACTACGGAAGGGTTGGAAGTATTTCAGAGTCGGCACAGAAGATGTTGTTTATCTTCCACTTCGTCGTTTTATAGACGATACCGGTTGAGTCGTCTGAATCAACCACACCGTACTCAGGGAACACAAACCATGGCTGAAGCACGTCTTCCCAGTACTTAAGCTGGAAGGTACGTACCGCAGCTTCCGTAAGTGGACCAAAGAATCCGGTCAACGGAAGGTTTGCTTCCACTTCTGCGTTCAAGAATTCTTGGAGCTTCACCACCTCTTCTGAGGGGTTTAGGTATCCGCGTCCGAGATATTCATAGAGAAGCGGGCCACAGGTAAGGTCAGAGACACCGGCCACTTCCCCATCGTCGTTATTGCTGTTGTTTGATGATGGGTCGTTGCCGTTCACCGTTTGGCGCGTAGTAGGCGCAACTGTCTCTGGCTCAAAGTCATACGTTTCGGTATGGATGCCAGAACCGTCGTTGGTGACTACCACTACGTTGTCGAAGTAACCAGATACACCCGTGTCGCTAGCCGTTGAGTCACCGAGATTGAGCGCAATCACGCGAATAATACTTGGGTCAGAACTTGGGCTCACGATATCCATGTCAGCAGGAGATGCCGGACATGCATACGGAGATGGGTCGCCTCCTGTACGTGTCGTTACCGGGTACGTGAGGGTTGGGTCAAAAGTCACCGTGGTGAAACTTCCGGTTGAGCCTACTGATGCAACGATATTGTAACGACAATCATAGAACTTCGTTGGAGAAGATTCCGGGAAGTTTGCGTACACATTCATGTAGAACTGTTCTTCCACGGTGTCATCTGGTGCACCAATCTTGAAGTCCCAGGTAATCCCCTCTACTTCTTCCATTGGCGCGAGCATGAAGAGCTCTGCGATGAATTTGTCACTGTTTCCGTCCACTGTGTTCGTGATTGGAGGAACGAAGAGACTACCCGTTCCAATACTGAACGCGTCTGTGTTGAACTCAAACGGCGTCTCCGTTGATCCGTCGCGATTGAACATCCAACCCAAGAGATTTTCTCCTGCAGAAGTATTGCCACTCACGATAGTAGTGTGAGAAGTTTCTCCTACTGCTTCGTTGTAGAAGTCACAGTACGTAGTTTCATCTTCTTCAATCGTGAAGACTGGGTTTGAAACCGTTCCGACGTTCAATTCTCCGCAGGAACCGCCAAGGAGATTCCATCCCTCAGGAACTGCTTCGTAGATTGAGTACGTTCCGACAGGAAGTACGAGAGATTCTTCGCCATAACCGTCGCCTCCCGTATCCACGATAACGTCAGGTGAAAGTACGACTGTCGGAGCGATGGTTTCATACTCTTCCACGTAGAAGTTGAAAATGCCGTCTCCACCTACTGTGTGCTTGCGAACAACGAGTGTCCCTTCTGCATCACCCCCGCCTCCACCACCTCCGTTTCCGTCTTCTGAGTTTACGAAGGTGAAGGTTTCTTCTGGTTCATTTACTGACACTATGAGGGTCTCAAGTGTTTCGTCGCCATCAAGAAGCTGATCAAAGGTCCATCCATCTTGTGCAAGTTCTTCAGCAGAATATGTGCCATACGGAACGTTCGTGAGCGTGACACAGCCGTCTTCTCCAGTAACACCTGCATATCCTTCGTAGAGATCTACAGAGAGTGAGCCACTATTGTCGCCAAACCACCCCGCGTTCTGTGTAGTGCCTGAGCCGTCAAAGATACGGAAGTTTGCAGAACCATCAGAAGAAGGAATGAAGGACTGCGCATACTGGTGACTGGTTGAATACGGACCCCAGTCATTGCCGTCTGCGTCAAACGCTTCGTTGATTTGGAGCTCAAGGATGTCAGTCTGGTATCCAATGTAACCGTCCATCTGTGTACTCCATCCATCAGTTGTTGAGTACTCTGCATCTACCGCGTTTGCACCGCCCTGGTTATTCCAGGTGCCAGATGCAAGTGCGAGGTATGACGTACCTGAGGTAAGTGTGGCAAGCGTATCAATGCCTGCAGGATTTTCTGAAGGTACTGAGAGAGACTCAATGAAGTCACCCTGGAGCATAAGGGTCCAACCGGAAAGTGGTGAGAGTACTTCGCCAGCAGATGCCTTACACATGGTCACGTCCCCAAGTGATACCGTCGGTGGGTCGTTTGGATTCTCTGCGTTTGGATTCGCGTTGAAGGCAACACAGTGATATGTCTGTCCGGCAGATGGATTGGTAATCCATTCCCAGTTGTCATAGCCAGCTACGTCAGATGCGCAGAACATTTCTGCAGACACATCGTTATTGTCTCCAGTGAACGTCTGATCTCCTGACTTTAGTACTTCACGCACCTGAATAACCCCCGCCACGTCTGCCACCGTCACTTCTGTGGTTGCAAGTCCGTTTTCGTCAGTTGGTGCAAACGAGGTCCATGGTGCTTCAAGAGGCGTAGTTCCGTTATCTGCTGGATCAGAAGTTCCGTTTGGTGCCCACTGGAATACATACCCTTCTTCAAGCCAGCAGTTTTCGCTGTGTGCGGAAACGAAGTCAGTAGCGGTGGTTGCAGTAATGTCTGCGCCACCAGCCATGTTCGGCAGGAGCTCTTCGCTGTCACACATCACTTTCGTTGCACTAATAGTTGCCTTCGTTGGTACAGGAGGAGGTGGCTCGCTACAGACACCATACTTACCCTTCACTGCATTGAGGTCAAAACCATCCGCATCATTTTGGTGAAGGGCTGGATTTGTGGTGTCGGTAATCTGTACGTAGCGGAACCAGTCAAGACCTGTTTCGCTCACATCAAGTCCTGTCATTCCGCCCCCAGTATTCACCGCCTGCTCGGTCAACATGAACCAGTTCACACCGTCTTTTGAAACTTCTACGCTTGCGGTTTCAAGCGGGTAAGAGCCGTTCGTTGTTTCGTATACGAAGAGGTCGTCACCGATACCGTCTTCCATATACTGTTCAAACGAAAGGATGATGCTTCCGCCAAAACCGAGGCTGTAGAAGACACCATCATTTGCACCGAGCGCTTCTGCAGGATTAGAGCGGGAAAGAAGTACCGCAGTATTGTCTTTGCGCTTACCCTGTTCGCTGCCCACCACTGCGTCTGCCCACTTCTCACCTGGAGTACACTGCTCCACTTCTGGCTCAATAGCGTTGAATGCAACGCAGTAGTACGTCTCTCCTGCTACCACTGGGTCGATGTAGTCCCAGTTGTCGTAGTTCAATACGTCGCCACCACAGTACATTTCAGCAGACACGTCTTCCGTTGTGTTCTGTCCGGTAAACGGAATGAATCCACTCTTTAGAACTTCACGCACCCAGATGCGTTCTCCTGGCGGTACTTCAGTGGTAATGGTGCCGTCGTTACCGGTTGGAGCAAACGAGGTCCATGGTGCAAGAATCTCTGTGAGAAGGTTGTCTCCCGGATTACTATCGTCGTCCGAAGCTTTCACCCACTGGAACTTCCAGTCTGGTGCAAGAGAACATACTGGCACTTCGTGCCCTTCGTTCACTTCTGCGAGGAAGTCCTCTGCAGTACTTGCAGTGATGTCATCTCCGCCCGCACCCCAGTTTGGGAGGTACATTTCGTCCACACACACAATCTTCGTAGCGTGAATGGTGGCCGTAGTAGGAGCGGGTGGCGTGTAGGTGTTGGTGATGGTGCAGGTCTTCAAGTCACCCTCTTTTTTGAAAGAGGCAAGCTCACAATCTTCTGAGTACGTTGTTTCGTAGTTTTCGGCTGGATTTTCGGTGACGGTGTAGAAGCGGTCGTCGTCATCCTTTACCTTGTGATAGATAACGCCATCTTCGCCGAAGGTGTAATTGGTCGTTTTCTTTAGCTCCATCTCGTCATCATCTTCTTCATATTCACGCACCTTGAAAGAGAACGCTTCTGGGGAAGCATCATCATTGCCTTCAATCACTTTCACTATCTTTAGCTTTGCAGACTCACACCATTCTTCGTCTGCTTCGCTCTGGATAATGAAGTCGCCTTCGTGCCCACTGTGTCCTGAAGTTTCCCAAGCGTTCTCGTCAATCTCTATAATCTGCGTTTTGGTTGGATTGACGTGACAGACCTCAATTTTATGATCACCATCCTTCTTCTTGTCATCCTTTTTTGAGCTGAAAATACCCAATACGGCACCGACAATACCGCCATTTTCCTCGGTTTCTTCAGAGAGTGTTTCTTCTCCCGAGGAATCTTCGTCTGAAGAATCATCATCACTATCGTCTTCGGAATCAGACTCTTCTGAGTCGTCTTCAGATTCTTTTTCTTCCTCAACATCTTTCTCCTCTTCTTCTTTCTCCTGCTCTTGTTCGTCTTGGTCAGAATCTTGCACCTGCTCCTCTGCTGGAGGAGTAGTTTCCTGTGCAATAACGGTAAGCGGAGATGAGACCGCAACCAATGCAAATATCGTCAATGCTGCGTGAAGCGAAGCGAGTGTTCGCCACAGCGCGGATGCGCGTGTTTGTAAGTACATACGAAGATGAAGTTAAAAAATAAGCGCCTCACCAAAACGGTTTAGCGTCCATCACAATGCTTATAAAGATCTGGCCGGCACGGCCCACACATACATTCATTTGAACATCTATGAGGTGGAGGTACAACTAGAAAAAGCGCGTAAAAGTGTTGATATGTGGATAGCGGGCTGTTTTTTAAAAAAGTATTGAAAAACGGCCTATTTCAAAGCTTTTTTCACTTCTTCGAACCAAAGTGCGTAACCCTCTGAGGAAGGGTGAAGACCGTCTGGAGAGAGGTACCGCGCAGGTTCCTTAATAAAAAGGTCGTTCCACGGCTGTTTGTAGAGATTGACGTAGGTAATCCCGAGGCGCTCTGCCACTTCCGTAAATGCTCGGTGATACGCCAAAGTCTTTGCTGTATAGAACGGACGAGCAATAAATGGAATGATACTTGCTCCACCCACGTTCCCTGCACTCATAAGAATCGTTTGCCCTGAGTCTGGCAATGTTTCCAAGATACGCTCCAGTTCTTTTGCGACACGCTTCGTGTCATGAAAGGCGATGATGTCATTCCCTCCTATCTGCACCAGAATAAAGTCGTAGTGCGAGAGCGTTGTGTGCTGTATTTGGGTAGAAAGGTCTGCGACCGCTGCTCCGCTTTTCGCTTGGTTTTCTACGTAACTTGTCCCTAGGTAGGCGGCCAGCCTGCCGGCCACGCTCTCCTCCGGATTCTGCGCCCCCACCCCCACCCCCGTGGAATCACCTAATATAAGGAGTGTTTTCTGGTAGTCATTGCTCCGTGCCTCGTACGGAATGGCTTCATCTATAAGCTTTTCTGCCTTTCGGGCATGAAAAAGCACATTCCAAGCCCCGATTCCTATGGCAGATAGCACTAAAAAGGCCACGATGGTCTCAAGGAGAGTGAGCATATATAGGAGAATACCCTGTATTTACTGCTTCCCCTAGCGCCACCTACGAAGAACGACTACCCTTTACGCGCTCGTGAAGTTGTGCGAAATGTACATTCCTGTATATAGGAGGCATGCAAAAAGGCGAAAGAGGTAAGCGTGCCCTCGCGGGCTTTTTGCTTTTGAGTGTGTTCGGGGCAATTACACCCGAGCCAGTGAGGGCAGAAAACACTGTAGATGCTGACTTTTTGGTACAAACTGTAGTTCCATATGCCGGCATTTCCCAATGGAGCGGTAACCGACTTTCTGAACACCAAAACACGGATGCCACCTACTTAGGACAAAGAGGTATCCAAATATCCTCTCCTGCTCGCGTGCATTTCATTGTTGTATTCCCAGACACAAACGATGAGAATTTTATAAGTTGTACAGAGACTACATTAGGAAAAAACGTACTCAGTGTTTTCTTCGGTGAAGGGATACTGCCATGGGACGGCACCCAGTTTGAAGCAGTTGCTGAAACCCCAAGAAGCGATGGGGGCTGTGTCTATAAAAACACCACCGGTGTTTTTGTGTATCCGGGTCCTACATTTAACTTGATACTGAATGGTGGGTACGGCAAAAGGACTGGTGTTGAATACCACGGAACAACAGAAAGTGTAGGTACGGAACACGGTACTGCCTACTACTCAAGCCCTAATGGACTAGAGTGGGGTGAACCTGCAACGGAAATGACATCCCTGAAGTTTGTACTGGGTATGGAAACTGAAGCACCTCGAGAAGATACTTCTTTTGCGCTTCCAACGTATACACCCACACTCGGAACTGGAATCACTATTGAAGATCTACAGAAACATTTGGTACTAGCACAAGGTACTGAGACTATTGGAACACCAGATGAAAGTGTTGGATTTGATGCTCAAATCAACGTTTCAAAATATTTTAAAAACAGCGGCACGCTCAGGTACCTCTATGCGCCAATCGGCCACGTGTCTTATGCGCCAGATAAAGAAACTGGGTTTCGAATTAAAAATCGTGACTGCGTAACTCCCTCAAAAAGACTGTTTGAATGGGATATTCCTAACCGTTCTCGTGGCTCAGAAACTCACATGGTACTTATTGGCCCGTTTGAAGGGACTGAGTGTGCGTTTACACCAGCCCCCACTCTCGCACCATGGGAAAACCAACTGCAACTCGAGGCCACTAATCCAGTAGTCACTCCTCAATTAGTTATTGCTGGCTCTGATAGCTCCATGATGGTGACCCTCTACGCAGAAGAGCTTGCACCGATGCATGCATCAAGCGTACTTTTTCTGCCGGGAATAAAAGGAAGTAACCTGTATCGCGAATCGACAAACTGCGATTTCTTTTTCTTTGACTGCGAAGAAGAACGCCTTTGGCCTCCAGTTGGTGCACGAGATATAGCAGATCTACATCTCGATTCTTTCGGAAACAGTTTGCAGGAAGTGTATGCACGTGAGGAATCTCTCCTCGCTTCATTTGCTGGTCTAGATTTCTACCAGTCTTTCATGGACGAAATGCAGAGTTTGGAAACTGCGAACACCATTACTGAATTTAAACCCATTGCATACGATTGGCGTCTTTCGCTACAAGATCTTGTATCAAAAGGTACGGTAGAGGATGGAAAAGTTTTTTATGGTCGTTCTACAGATACACCATATATAGAACAAGAACTGCGTCGCCTAGCTTCAGAGTCCCACACAGGAAAAGTAACTATGGTGGCGCACTCAAATGGTGGTCTTGTGGCGAAAGCACTTATGCAACGTATTGGTGATATAGAAACTGCCACACTCGTTGATGATGTGATTTTTGTTGGCGTTCCACAAAGCGGTGCTCCGCAAGCCGTCGGGAGTTTGCTTTTTGGATACGGTGAAGCAATTCCTATAGATGCATGTGCGACTGAGTGGTATGGCTTTCTCTGTTCCCTACTTGTAGAGCGCGGAGAAGCACGCACGCTCGCAGAAAATACACCGATGGCGTATCACCTGCTTCCCTCTCAAACATACTTTGACTCTTTGAACGACACGGAACACCCTGTCGGACTTTTTTCTGGAATAAACGCATACGCAAATGAGTTTGTTGCGTACGGAGACACTATAGAAAGTTTTAGCGAGCTTGCGCGCTTTTTGCGTGCGGAAGATGGCGGTCGCACCAAGCCGGCGAGCGATGACGTGAAAAGCGCAAACATTTTAAATGCTTCCCTGATTTCGTACGCTGACACGACTCACCAAACACTTGATGTATGGCGCCCACCTTCTGGCGTCACGCTTCACCAAATCGCAGGTTGGGGCGTAGACACCATTTCCGGTATTGAGTTTGCAGAGTACGCGGGTCCTTTTACACAGTGGATAAAAATCTACCGTCCTATGTTTGTAGAAGATGGCGACAAAGTCGTGCCTGTTCCTAGCGCTCTTATGACTCCTGCTTCAGATAATGTGAAAAGCTACTGGGTCGATCTGTCCGAATATACGGCACAAACTGACATTACCGTTGACCATGCAAATATTTTAAAAATACCAAATGTATCAAGTTTCATTAAAAATTTACTTGTGTCTTTAGAATCACCGGATGAAATATTGAGAGATACTCAACCTGAAACAAATAATATTCACAAGAAATTGCGTTTTATTCTCCACGCAGAAGCCTCGATCAAAGTAACTGACAGATCACAAAACCAAACTTCATACCAGAACCAAATCTTCACAAACACTATCCCAGAAGCGGAATACGGAGAATTTGGTGTGGTGAAGTATGTGACAGTGCCAGACATTAGTACGTACACCATTACTATTCAGTCGCCGAAAGAAGAGAAGGTGGTGCTTGACGTGGAACGTGTTGAAAAAGGACGCGTGAAAAAGCGAAGCACCGTCACAAACATCCCTACTACCCCTTCAAACAGTATTGAAGTCGTAATTCCAGAAACTACGGAAGAAGTTCCGGAAGAAGTGTTGGTAAAAATTGATGAAGACGCGGACGGAATACCGGAACAAGAAATACAAATTCCAGAAGGTGTAGTGTTCGCTGTCCCGGAAGTGGGACAGAAAGAGTCTATTGAAACTGCTACAGAAACAAGTAGGAACTCAGGAAGCTCGAGTAAAGAACCGGAACCCACTGAGGAAACCCTAATTGAAGAGCGTAACCATGTACTCGAGGACACGGAAGTAGCTGTAGAAGGAGCAGTGGGCATAGTACTAGGCACAAGTACCTCTCTAGAAATTGCAGAAGACACACCAAGCAAAGTGCCTGTAACCGTATATCAGGAAAAAGAGGTTGGTGTATGGAAAAAGCTCAACACTTTTTTCGCAACACTCATGGAACGCATGCTAAGCTTTTTCCGTACCCTCTTTGCATGAAACTACGCTACAAAATTCTCCCGCTCGCACTCACCGTAATTGCACTTTGTATTGCGTATATTCTTTCTCACCCTCTTGAGTTTGGTTTCTGTCAAAAAATCTACACCTTTGGAGAAGACTATCGTTGTTTAGATAAAATCATTCAAAACGTTGGTTTCCCTCTTCGTCTCTTCGCCGAACGCATGTTACCTCTTGTAATCATTCTCTTGTTTGTAAGTAAAAACGCATTTACTTCTTGGGTGAAATTTGCGCTCTGGTGGATTCCACTTTCTTTCTTACTGATTGCAAACGCTCCAGACACAGGACACCAGGCTTTTAGAGTTATCGAGATGAACATGTTAGTTATGGCAAAGCTCACAGGATGGACCTTCCTCATCCTCTCCCTTCTTCTCATCGCCTTCAAATCCCTCCGCAAGAAATAATCTTTCCTGCTAGTCCTCTTCCTTTCGTAGTGTCCCCTATTTCTCACGACCGTGAGAAATAGGGGAAGTTTAAGCAGACGGTAATTTGAAATGCTGACGCACACGCTTGTCATTCTCTAGTGCAGAAACAACTGCGTACAAAACATTCACTCCCTGTTTGAGCTCTGCTTTAAGGAGTGCGAGTAAGTCTTCGCAGTCGTATGGATACACCCACACACTTCCCTGAAGAAGAAAGAATCCTATGTCGCGCATTTCTGTACGAAGCCGGTCGCGCACACGACGATTTTTTTCAGGAATATCAAAAATAACCATACGCCACTGCCCGTCCCAACGACGCTTCTTTTCTGTGGCTCCATGCTTCACTTTCTCTAGTTCAAACACACGCTCTCCCTTTTCGGTTAAACGTACGTACCTGACACCAGACTTAGTGACAAAGGTTATGAGTCCTTTCGCTGACAAGCGAGTAAGGACCGCACTTGACCTGCTCGCAAAGCGAGACTTGTTTGTATAGTTTTTCAATAACGCGAGAGCATTTGGTGCAACGGCTGCAACGGTAAGTACGCCTGCAACACCAATAGCTCCTAGTACCGTTTTCTGTAAGTCTACTTTCTTTTTCCTAGCACGAGCTCTTTTTTCTACTTCTTTCATTGCGTGTAGTGTATCACCTGTGTCCCCTATCTCTCACGGCCGTGAGAGATAGGGGACACACAGCAAGAGACCGCGCGGAGCGCGGTCTCTTGCGTGATACCTATCAAGAAACGTTAAAACCAACCGAAACCAGCGTTTGCAAGGTAGAGACCAAGCACAATACCAATTACCCCATCAAGCACATACAGGTTTTTGACACGGAACCAGTGCATGAACTTTTCAAGCGTAGAGTCTTTAAGGAAGAGGCCTGCGAGACCTTTCACGAGCGCTGCCCACCCGATGAAGGTGATGAGCCCTGCGGTAAGCGTAGACCAATCGTCGTGCACATTAATGATGAGCAGACCGACAATGATGTCTACCACCGAAACAACGAGACGTGTCCCCTTCTCTTCTATGAGCGCAGCTGCAGCTGCCATGATAAAGCGTTTGCGCACAATGACGGCGATACCGCCAATGAGCATGTAGAGCCCGAGCACTTTCGCAAGTAGAGTAGTGAGTTCCATAGGCGTTAATGAGGCGGCGAAGCCGCTTCTTCCAGTATAGAACGGTATGAACGCGGTCAATCAAAGCAGTCGGATAACACTCTTCCGGATACAGCTTTGTATAGTTCAGCAATTTTCGGGAACTCTTTACCGTAACTTTCCATAATTCCACCTAATTGAATCTCGTGGAGCTCCTCTGTGAGTTCTTTTGTATGCCCTATTTCCCGCACTTTCGCTCCTTTATTAGATATATGGGTGAGTTTAGGAAGTATTTTATCCAAAAACTTTACGAAACGTGCTTCAGGTTCTTCTAGTGTCTCGTACCGCTCTATGGTCTCGCTTATCCAAGGAAATGTAGAGTCGAACTCTCCTTTAATACGCACCAAGGCTTCCTTTTCACGAAGCACCTTTTCTTTCTTTTCTTCTGCAGTAAGTGGTTTAAAGGTCATGGTGTCTCCTGCATACACTTCAACGAGGTCATGCACGAGCGCAAACTGCGCCACCTTTCCTAAATCAAGCTGTGGCTCGTATTCTTTTGCAAACGCACAAGCCATAACACCGAGCATCACAGTGTGTTCTGCATCAGTTTCCGGTGTTTTGCCGTCTGGGTGATAGCACACCCGCTCTACGCGCCCAAAAGCGAGGAGCATTTTTGCAAGCTCAAGTGATTTTTCTACGAACTCAGGACTACTCGGCTCTTCGCGTGACATAAAAGAGAGTATACAACGCACTCAAATACCAAAAGAACATTTGCTTGACTTTTGTCAAATACGGGCGTAGGCTCCTCTCGTCTCCGCAAACAGGCGGAGCGAGAAGACGAAAGGTCTTTGAGATGTTAAAGCAGAGTCTGAAGTATCTCGCGCGCGAAGGCACCGCGCTCATGATGGCCGTCTATGCGGGCATCCACGCCTATGGCGGACCGCAAAACCCAGAAAATGGCATGGTTGCCATGTTCTGGGTCTCAGTCATCATGGGCATCTACATCTGGTGCCAAGACTTCGGTGCGGCGAAAGACGAAGATGTGAACCCGGGCCGAGTCATCCTCGAGACGGGAGCGTCGGCCATCCCCCTCGCGGTCGCCGGCTATGCGCTCGTGCAACATCTGCGCAACATCGAGTTGCTGGCCGAGTACAACATGCTCGTGCTGGTGCTCGTGGTCATCTTCACAGGCAAGGATGTGGTGGTGGGTCTCTATAACCTTCTTCGCATCCTGTTCCTGACGGACGACTTCAAGGGACGCATCAAGCAGGAGTAGCTGGCGAGCGCCGACCAGAAGCAACGACAGCGGGCGGGACTCACTACGAGTTCCGCCCGTTTTGCTTTACCCCACTAAGAAACGGAATATCCAAAAGACGAAGTTGTAGAACGGCGCAGAGAAAAACTGTACAAATACGAAGAGAATAATAATGAGCGTGAGAATGCCTCCCTGTGCCAAACGTTCTTCAAACGCGCGAAGCGGTAGCGTGTACTTCGGAGGAAGCGCGCCACGAAGCACCGTAAAGCCATCAAGTGGAGGAAGCGGAATGAGGTTAAAGAGCCCGAGGAAGAGATTTACAAACACCACTACAAGTGCAAGCTCTGCAAAGTCTGTAAAACCATATGCATAGGACGCACGGGCAATGCCAGCAAAAAGCACTGCCATAAGGAGGTTTGTCGCTACGCCTGCCACACCCACAAAGGCCTCGCCCCACCGCTGATTCTTTAAGTTATACGGGTTATACGGCACTGGCTTTGCCCAGCCAAAGAGAAAACCGGCCTGCGTAAGTACCAAAATGCCCGGAATAATCACCGAGCCCACGAGGTCTATGTGTGGAAGCGGGTTTAGGGTCAGGCGCCCTGCAAGTTTAGCCGTGGGGTCTCCAAGCGCGTTTGCAGCGTATCCATGCGCCACCTCGTGGAGAATGATGGAGAGAATGAGGATGGCTATAGTGAAAATCTGGAACTCTACACCGCTTTGCATACGTCGTGTTCCCATGCTAGCATGCCCCCACTAGGGCTCGCGAATGTGAAATCA
>CAYMZP010000013.1:0-19478 GCA_964395025.1 uncultured Candidatus Saccharibacteria bacterium | reverse complement strand
TCCTCAGGCACCAGCAACCGACGCACCAGCAACGGATGCACCTGCTCAGACCGAAGGCGGCGAGATGGCTGCGTAAGCGGTTATCCCCTCCAAAAGAAAAAGCTCCGCTTTGCGGAGCTTTTTCTTTTGTCGGTGTATTTAGCGTGTCTTTAACCAGACGTAGATGTCTTCAAGTGCCTTCACGGCGTCTCCTGCAGCGATATTGTTTTGATGGTAGAGCTCATCAGTACAATCTCCCGCAGCCCAGATGCCTTCTACACTCGTGCGCTGAGTGCGTGGATCTGCCTTTACGCGCTTTACTGCATCAAGTTCTACTACCGCCTCCGCAAAGTCTGTGTTTGGAATTACACCAATCTCAACAAACACACCAGAAACAGGAAGGGTGGTGCGTTCTTTAGTTTCTTTATTCTCTACTACGAGACCGGAGACAAATTGTTCTCCGTGCACCTCTACTGGGGTACTGTTCGTGAGTGCACGTAGATTTTCGTGCGCAAGCACTTTTTCTACGGTAATAGCATCACCCTTAAACTCGGCGTTGCGGTGTATTAAGGTAACGGACTTTGCATATGCAAGTAGTTGGAGGGCGGTTTCAAGACCGGCATTTCCTCCACCCACCACCGCTACGTCCATTCCTGAAAAGAGTGGCCCGTCACAGGAGGCACAGTACACGACACCTTTGTTTTCAAACTCTTTTGCACCTCTAATGTCCAATTTCTTACGAGACGCACCAGAGGCAATAAGCACCGCTTTTGCTTCGTGTGTTTTTCCTGAAGACGTCGTTACGGAAAACCCACCTTCTTTTTTCTCGAGCTTTGTCGCACGCTCACCAATAACGGTTTCTACGACATCTGCTTTGTATGCATCTATGTGTGCGTGAAGTGCCTTTGCAAGATCAGCGCCCGGAATTTTAACGGTACCTATCCAGTTTTCTATGCCGTCTGAGACTGTGGATTGTCCACCTACTTCTTCGGCTATAAGTACTGTTTTTAGTTTCTTACGCGCGGCGTATACTCCTGCAGAAATGCCGGCGGGTCCTCCGCCAATGATGATGAGGTCGTTCATAGTGAAGCCAGTATACAGTAAACAGTTTACAGATAACAGAAAATCATTGCGTGTGCGTAGTGACACCTGCTTTCGGAGCGAGCGTATCTACGAGCGACCGGAACAATTGCAGGCCTCGTTTGTGAGGACGCGCAGGAGATACGCGAGCGAAGTTATTTCTTGTTACGGCGGAGGAAAGACGGAATCGCACCCCACCCCTCATCAGCTTCTTCAACAGGCGGTTTTAACGTATCTGGTTCTTGTTTTCGGGATGGTGCCGTAACTACAGGTTCTGACTTTTCTTTCTTTGCAGGCTCTGCTGGCTCTTCGCGCTTCATCACTTCGTTAAAGATTTGACCACGCTTTTCTTCACGTTCTTTTGGTGCCATACCAAAGAGCGAGCGTTCTGCTGGGTTTGCGGTCATGCTCTCTATCAAGCTTTCAGGAAAACCAGTGGCAATGACGATGATGCGAATTTGACCTTTCTTCAGCTTCTCATCACGCATGATACCGAAGATAATCTTTGCGTTTTTGTCTACGGACTCGCCAACCACTTTTGCTGCTTCTTGCACTTCCATAATGCCAAGGTCCTCAGAGCCAGCGACCACAAAGAGAATGCCTCGTGCGCCATTTATAGATACATCAAGGAGTGGGGAATTGACGGCAGCTGTGGCAGCTTCGCGTGAGCGGTTGTCGCCCTCAGCAATACCGATACCCATGAGTGCAGGACCTGCGCCCTCCATGATTGCCTTGATGTCGTTAAAGTCAGTATTGATTTCTCCGGCTGTGGTGATGATGTCCGACACGCCCTCTACTGCCTGGCGAAGAATCTCGTCACAGAGCGCAAATGCATTTTTCGCAGTCGTGTTTGCCTCTACGATTTGCAAGAGCTTATCGTTCGGAATGATGAGATACGCATCCACTTCTTTCTTGAGTTCTGCGAGACCGCGCTCTGCAATGTCTTTGCGCTGAGAGCCTTCAAACGCAAATGGTTTGGTAACCACCGCTACGGTCAGTGCACCAAGTTCTTTTGCGATTTTCGCAACCGTAGAAGAAGCGCCAGTACCCGTTCCGCCACCCATACCGCAGGTGATGAACACCATGTCTGAACCTTGCAGTGCTTCTTGTATTTCTTGACGTGTTTCTTCTGCGGCGCGACGACCGACGTCAGGGTTCATTCCGGCACCAAGACCGCGCGTGAGGTTTTTCCCGATATGAATTTTGCGCTTTGCGAGACTGCGATGGAGATCTTGGGCATCAGTGTTGATAGCAATAAACTCAACTCCGCGGACTTTTGAGTTGATCATGTGATTCACAGCGTTTAGACCGGAACCACCGACGCCAACCACCCGAATGCGGGCGAACGTTTCTATCTCGGGTACGACGCGCTTAGACATGAGGTAATTGCTAGCTAAAAATTGCCCGCAGTAACTGCGTAGGTACCATGATACTCCTCAGGCGCAGAGGCGCAAATCTTGACATATATGCCAAACAAGCCCCGAGTTTCTGGCTTTTTAGGGAAGAAACTGTCGTAAAAAGCGTCCAAAGAGGCGCATCATTTTCTTTACATGCTCTGCACCTGGAACGCGGGTATCTCCCGTGAGTCCCCATATAGCAAGGCCAAGTGCTACAGCCCACGTGGCATCTCGTATTTTACTTTCCGGCGGTACTTTGAGCTCTGCTAGTTTAGCGGGAAGGGAAAGTGCACCGCGCGCAATGTCAGTTACGGAACTTTGTCCAGCACCACCTCCGGAAAGAATGATTCCTGCAGGAAGCGCACCGCGCATACCAAGCGCTTTAATGTGTTTGTCTATGAGTTCAAACATTGCACGAAAGCGGGAAGAAATAATTTCATCTACCTTGCGCTTTGGATACATGGCGCCCGACAAACGACCAATCTTAATACGTTCTGCATCCTCAAGTGAGACACGAAATCCAAGTGCGAGCTCGTCAGTGATAGCGGTGGAGCCCATAGGAAATACTTTCACTGATACCGGGACACCCTCGTCGTACATCACCATGGACAATGTCTCAGAACCAATATTTGCAAGCACACACCCTTTCATTTTCTGGTCTTTTGCAAGTGTGACGTACGAGCCTGCAAGCGGAGAAGCCATCTTGTCTACCACTTCTATATCCACCGCTTCTACTGCTTCCGTGAGCGCATCCACATGACTCTTAAGAGACGATACAAAAAGAAAGTCCGCCTCAATGCGAATACCTTTCATGCCAAGCGGGTCACCCAGTACCGGTGCACCGTCTATACGGTATGCGACAGGGATTTCGTGGAGGAGTACACGGTTTGCGAGCTCTTTCTCAATTACGCTTCGTGCTGCCTCTAATACTTTTTCAATATCCAGTTCTGTTACTTCTTGGTCCGCACGCGAAACCATCGCTTCTCCGGTCCCACGGTGTTCTTCAAGAGAGATACCTCCCACTGCAAGGAAGGCGCTTTTGATGGGTGCACGAGCCATACTTTCTGCCTGGCGCTTTGCTGTACGCACAGAGGCGGCAACTTCTTCTGGGTCTATAACGTAACCGTGGCGCATGCCCGCGCTTTCAGAAAGCCCGGTACCAATGACACGCAGAGAAGAACCCTCTTTACTGCGCACCTCCTCTACCATCACCACTTTGATTTGGTGTGTGCCGAGGTCAATTCCGGTTGCGATGCGTCGTTTCATTAAAAGGAAAGGCACGGACAAAACGTGCTAGAAGCACGCGTTCGCGTTTTTCCATTGTAGAGCCGTGTGGGTAGCCTTTCAAATGCATAAGGGCGTGGATAAACAGGTATGCCACAAAATCCTCATAGCGCATCCCATAGGAGGGCGCCTGTTTTTTTGCGACTTCAAGACAGATAATTATTTCTCCCGAGTGTGCTCCACTCTCATATGAAAGGACATTTGGTGTGTAGTGTTTCTTACGTAAGCGTATGTTCAGATTTTTTGCACGCGTACGGCCCACGAACACTAGAGAAATTTCATGGCGTGGAAGTGCCGTTTTTGCGATATCAGCAAACGACACACGAGGCGCAGGGCGCCTCGTGAAGTTTTTAATGGAGAGCGTAGCCATTCCGGCTTATTTCTTGCGCCCGCGACCCATCGTTGCTGGATCAATCTTTCCGAGCTTCACCGCTTCTGCAAACTCGCTACGGCGTTCGTGCTTTACGAGTGCACGAGCATGGTCTACGTTCTTTGATTTCTGGCGAACGAAGTAGCGACGTGCGCGAAGACCACGTACCAGGTTGATGCCTTGGGCACGGCGAGAGAAACGGCGAATAAGCGAGGCTGAGCTCTCGTTTTTACCGCGACGAACTTCTACGCGTACGGCGTTTTTAACTACTGACATAGGTAGGGGAGACTCTAGCACACAGGAGGCTTTTCTGTCCAGAAACGAAACACGCCGTTTGTGACGGCGTGTTGATAGTCGGGTTGGTGCCAAGGCTCTAGGTCACCAATTTGAAGATGTGTGTGCCAGACCACAGGATTGCTCCAAACGGGTTGCCCCAAAGAGCAACCTTTTTTGCGGTATCGAGCCACATCTCCGCTTCTTTTCTTGGCAACACGGCTCCTGCTATACCAAAACAGGTACCAAGCCCGATGCCGAGGAAAAGCCACAAGACAACAGCATACATAATCATGTATTCCGCCGGCACCAGTGAACTGCTCTGGATAAGCGTAAGGAAGGCGATGGTGGCAACGAGGAAGACGGTCAGCATTCCGAAGAGGGTGGCGACCAGCGTCCACATAAACACAGAAAACCTAAACATGAACCTGCTCCAAGCAGAGGTGATTGAAAAGGGTCGTCTAGTACCGTATTAGCACACTATTGTTTTCACCAACAACTGTGCAACGTTACGCAACGGTACGGAGCCTGTCCACGAGTGCATCAAGCGCAATGAGTGACTCGGTGTGTGAAGAGCGTTCGCGCAGTATGACTGAGCGCTCAAGTGCCTCTTTGCGACCCATAATGAGGAGATAGCGGGGATTGAGTGTGTCTGCAAAACGCATCTGTTCGGTCAAAGACTCTATGCCAATCGCTTGCGTAAGCGGGATACGTGCACGGCGGAGTGTGTCTGCGAGACGCATACTTTCTCGCTTTGCTTCGTCTCCAATATGCACAAACACAAAACGAGGGGATGAGCGTTCGCGCACAGGAGGAACGACGTCACGTGTTTCGGAAGAGAAACGGAGAACACCACCCACAGAAGGACCATGGGTTTTGAAAAAGGCACGCGCAAGGTCGTGATAGCGGGAACCCCACGCATGCACCCGCTCATCTCCAGAAAGCTCAAAGCAGGTTTCTCCCCATACACCACCACGAGTGAGAAGATTGGGAGATAGTTCATATGGAGTCTCGGTCGCTTCCAAATATTCCAAAACGTTTTCAAAGTGTTTTCTGCTTGCTTCTGAAAGATGTTCGGTAGGAGAAGGCATGCCGGCACGGTCTTCATGCTCCGCTAGTATTTCTGCAGCTTTCCATACATCGGTACGTGCATGCTCGGTGCACACTTCAGGGAGCGTTCCTGCACGTTTCCGAAAGAAAGAGGTGAGTTCGCGCGCTAGGCGTCCTCGTGTTTCTTTGTCGCCCATGGAGTTTATCCGGAGACGTGGTTCGTTTTTCATCATGTCAGCCACTAACGAACGGAGGGCACGAATGAGTACGACGTCTGCAATAGGGCGGTCTACGCCAAGTGCATGGAATTGTATGACCACTTGCTTTGGTAGTGCACGACCACTCGCTGCGTTTGTGTGCCACGTGAAGATAGGGCGTAGTGGTGACGGGGTAATATTTGTATCACGTAGCGTTTTTAAAAACGACGCTACTTCTTTCGCTACTGGATCAAGGGCATCTACATTTACGCTGTCAGGGTACGGGGTTTTGTTTCCGGTACCACGTTTTGCATTTGTGAGCGCAGACAGTGGTGTAAAGCCGTAGTATGTACCAATAGCGTGTGCACGTTTTATGGTGTCGTGTGCGTCTTGCATGAATTATGGTTGGGTTTCTACCGCACCAGGGAACACGCCTGCGTGCGCTACCGGAAGGATGCGTACATACGCACGCCCAATAATGTTTTCACGCGGAAGTGTGCCCCACATGCGTGAGTCAGAACTTTCTGGACGATTATCACCCATTACAAAGTATTGTCCCGCAGGGAGTGTGGTGTTCAGCGTGTATGTGGCATCTTCACGCACGACGTATTCTTCCGGAAGTACGAGCGTACTACCATCTTCGCGCGTAATCGTTACTTCACCGCGTACAATGCTCACCGTTTCTCCCGGAAGACCAATGATGCGTTTGATGTAAAAGACAGACGGATCGTTTGGATACCGGAAAATTACTACATCACCACGGTCAGGTTCGGTAAAACGGTACGAAAGTTCATCGACAATAAGATAGTCACGGTGTTCAAACGTGGGATACATGGAGCGCCCATCAACCACAAATGGTTGGGCAACGAACATACGCACAGGAAGTACGATGAGCACTACGAGAACAACAAGGGTCGCTATCTCTTTAAGAGCTCGCATCGCGAAGCATTGTACTTGTCCTGTATCAGTTGTAAAGGACGTACGTTTTTTTCCTGCATCACAGAAGCCAAGGGTTCTGTGTGGTATGGTTACGTATGCATATGCAGTCTTTGTCTAGAGGTTTTACACTCATAGAACTTTTGGTAGTTATATCCATCATAGGGCTCCTCTCTTCAGTAGTTCTTGCGTCTCTTAATAGTGCACGCACTAAGGCAAAGGAAGTTGCTATAAAGTCTGAGGCAGTAGAGTTTAGAAAACTTATGTTTCTTGATTTTACCGAAACGGGTACGTTTACTAATCTCGGTAAATATTGGGTTGGTGGTGGTACTGCAAACGGACAAACGAGTTGTGAGGCACGAGGATACGCAGGAACGCATGCTTCACAGGCAATCGCAATTTGTAACAACATGCGGACTATACTCGGATATTCTTTTGATCAAGCATTTTTCACTTCTCCTAACGGCTCTATCATGGCTCGGTATCCAAGCGGAAGAATGTTCTGCATCTCAGCAAGCGGAAAGGTGTCGGACGATGTTCCGTATACAGGAACTGGACTTGCGTCTCCGGGTTGTCAAAATAATCCCTAAGTACGCTTTAGACATGGCATACATCATTGTAGGTTTAGGGAATCCGGGAAAAGAATATGAAAAGACCAGACATAACGCTGGACGCCTTGTCGTAGAGCTCCTAGCCCGCACAGAAGACTTCCCACCGTTTACGTACCACAAAGCATCCGATGCACTTGTGAGTCAGGGCACCATCGAGGGAGAAAAAGTGACACTCGTACTCCCTGAAACATTTATGAATAAGTCAGGGAAGTCAGCCCTCGCGTTTGTAAAAAGCGTACGCGCTGCAAAAACACTTTTGGTGGTACACGACGAACTAGATATTCCTCTTGGTGCGATGAAAATGGTGTTTGGAAGAAATTCTGGTGGACACAAAGGTGTGGAGAGCATCATGCGGGCTATTAAAACAAAAGAATTTGCGCGTCTACGTATTGGCATTTCTGGAGAAGGGAAGCATCATCAAGCAAAGAAACCTTCTGGAGAAGAGAAAGTGGTACGGCATGTGGTCGGAAAATTTAAACCAAGCGAAGAGTCTACGCTTAAAAAGGCATTGAAAAAAGCAGTCGGCGCTTCTCGCACCTTTGTTGTTTCTGGTCTTGAAATGGCAACTATGGAAGCAAATACCCGCTAGCACTTTTGCGTGAGGTCGTGTTCGCGTGTGCCATACTGAAAACAGATGTTCTTGAAGGAGTTTTCTCATGCACATCAAAACGGTAACTGCTCTAGCTCAAGTGCTCCAGCTTTCCGGATTTCCGCTTTCCAAATGGACACAGGGAGGACGTGACAACGTCGCACGCCTTTTCACACAAATGTCCGAGGGCGACGCCGAGCTCATGCTCGTTCGGAAAGTGAGGCGCGTTCGACTCTACATCACCTACACTCCTAAGCGTAAGAAAAAGAAAGGAGCGGAAGTGATGTTTCTGGAGCAGAAGTTCGCTCCTGACGGAACACTGCTTCCTGAGGGCCCGTTTGTGCCCGGAGAAAAACTTCGCCCGAACGAAGAACCGTACGACGGTCTGTGTCGACTGCTTCACGAAGAGTTTGGCATTACCGCGCCACCCGAACGTGCGTTTTTGTTCGTGAAGAAAGTTCGTGTGAAGCGGGACACCACGCCCTCTTTCCCTGACCTTCCTTCCGAAACAACGGAATATGTCTATGCGTGGAATATGCCACGTCGTCTGTTTCGCAAACGCTTCGTGGAGAAAAAGCCGGATGGTGGGTGGAACGAGTTCACTTTGCACGAACCGTCCCCGAAAGTGCGCGAAGATCTTTTGGCATGCCGGAAACGGTAGTGTCTACGGTTAAACGACTGACGCCGCCCGAAAGGCGGCGTCATTGTTTTGTCGTCTAGAGTTCTTTATTTCTTTTTCGTACCTACGAACGAGAGTGTCATGCGCTGGTCTTTTGGTTCAAAGACTTTAATCATGAACGGATAGGACTTTCCAAGTTCAAGCGTTTCGCGAAGCTCCGTTGGGGAAGCAAATTCGGAAACGTGTACCAAGCCAGCAACACCTTCTTCAATAGAAGCAAGAGCGCCGTGCTTGTTGTACTTAATAATCACGCCGGTTACTTCCATACCCTTCTTGTAGCGGTCTGACGCGGTCTTCCAAGGGTTTTCCTTGAGTGCTTTGACGGAGAGAGAGATTTTACCGTCTTTGATTTCAATCACTTTTACACGAACTGCGTCACCCACTTTAAAGAGTTGGCGTGGGTCTTCCACAAGTCCCCAGTCAAGCTCACTAATGTGCACCAAGCCTTCAAGGCCCTGCTCAAGCTTCACAAAGACGCCGAAATCTACAGCGCCAGTGACTTCGCCATCAACGGTGTCTCCTACCTGGTACTTATCAATGAGTGATGCTTTTACTTCTGCTTCGTCTCCAGAACGTTCAGAGAAGATAAGTTTACCTTCCTTGGCGTCTGCAGTGATGATGCGAACGGAAAGCACCTGACCGGTGAGCTTAAGCAGTTCGCCAAAGATTTTCTCCTTGTCTCCTTCAGGTACGCGTGGGTAGTGCTCCTTTGCAAGCTGGCTTGCAGGAAGGAAGCCCTTCAAGCCCTGCCATGAAAGGATAAGACCACCCTTGTTTGCTTCCTCTACTGAGAGAGAGTAGACGGTACCATTTAGGATTGCTGCTTCTGCTTCGCCCCAGATTGCAGCCTGACGCGCCTCCTTCAAAGAAAGCTCGATGTAGCCCTCAATACCGGACGCGTCTACGACTTTTGCAGAGATCGCATCTCCGGGATTTGTTTTACGAAGTACGTCCGCAGCGTTTAGGTACTCGCGACCGTAAATGATGCCCGTACCAAACGGAGGGAGGTCAACATAGAGACGACCACGCACAAGTGCGATGACCGTACCATCCACCAAATCACCCACCTTCGGCGGGGTTTTAATATCGTCCACTTTCTTGCTCATTGGGTGACTTGCGTCAACCGAGAGCGTGACCACTTCCGGTTTTACCGGAAGAGCCGTTACTTCTTGTTCTTGCATGAAATGTAATGAATCGAGAGCGTCCGCGTCGCGGGTTTTCGGAAGACACGTCCTCCAGAAGGTTAGCCCGCTTACGGCTTATGCACGCGCCCTTGATATGGCGAATATACCACATATCTATAAAAGAAAAAGACCCGTCCGCATGGACAGGGTCAGAGGGAAAACGGAACACCGGAGAGCCTCGGTGTCCCGCTTCCTTAGTTATGAATCTGGGACACCCTGGCCTTTTCTGTTTCAGCGGCTCTCTCGTCACGCATACCTATGAATCTCATGAGACACAAGCGGTGACCTCCTGAGCCTACCAAAAGAATAGAAATAAAAAAGCCTCGCCTTGTGAGCGAGTGCCTTAGGGGGGGGAAGTTGGAAGCAGATGCGTGACTTCTGCTTCCAACCCCTTTCCGCTTTTGCGTAGTTTGGTCCCTTCGAGCCCGAGAGTATCCCGCACGCAGTGTGCGTAGCTCTTACTCGGGTGAGCCGTCTAGACCTCCCTTGTATCAGATGATATATCGGTTGCGCCGATACATCATCGCTGGCGCCGATGCCGGCTACTGGCCGGCGAAGGTGATGTGCCCGTGCGGGCTGTCAAACTCAATGTGCCCGTTGCGGGGCACGCCCTTCGGATGGTTCATGCGCTTCTCCTGTGTGCTTGTCGCCTTCTTCACCTTTCTTTACAAGCAAAGTCGCGACCGAGGAACCTTATCATGCCCTAAAAACAGTGCAAGGATGTGCGGTGCATAAGCGAACCAGCTTTGATATACTGTACAGACGATGGTTATCACCCACCATGGCGGGCAGTGTTTTAAAGTTACCTTTGGCGACTTTACGCTCGTTTTTGACCCTATCTCAAAAGGAGCAACCCTTCCGGCAGTTAAATTTGGTTCCGACCTCGCGCTCATTTCCCGCAACCATCCGGACATGAACGGTGCAGATGAAGTTTCTTTTGGCGACAAAAAGCCATTCGTGATTTCAGGACCTGGTGAGTACGAAAAAGAAGGAGTGACTATTCAAGGATTTCTTTCAAAAAGTCAGTACGCCCTTCCAAAAGGTGTGCAAGAAGCGATGAACACTATCTATGCAGTGAAGCTTGAGGGTATGACCTTGGTGCATCTCGGTGCTATTTCTGACACCTCACTTTCTTCTGAAGCAAAAGAGGGAATTGATGAAATAGACGTACTCTTTGTGCCTGTTGGAGGAGATGGTGTGCTCTCTTCTGCGGAAGCAAGTAAGCTTGCCACCATGCTTGAGCCACGCATTATTGTGCCTATGCACTGGAGTGGTATGGGTGAAGCAAAAGCATTGGACCACTTCTTAAAAGAAGAAGGAGGAAGTGTAGAGAAGGTAGATAAATTGACGATTAAGAAGAAAGATGTTGCCGATAAAGACGGTGCTATAATTGTAGTAACCCCGTAACGCGTATGAATGACTTTGTAGAACGCCTGCGCGCAAAACCGGAACACGTACGTAAAAGCCTTGCCCTTCTTGGAGCAGGCGGATTTACCGCAGTCATCGCGCTCTTTTGGGCAGTATCTTTTACCTCCTCTGCTTCTTTTGCACTCTCTACGAGCAATGAAAGTAAACCGTCTGTAGAGACAGCGTTTAAGGAGGATAGTGCCTCACTTCTTTCGGCAGTTGGTACGCTTTTAAAGGGTGATGTAGGTCAAATAACTGTGGTTGAAACGCGCGCATCGTCCACCGTGGACGCTCCAAAGGGAGATACTCGTACCGTTATTCCTTTTTAATAGTCCTGTCGCTTCTATTTTCGTATGGCAAAAAAGACCGTTACCGAGGCAGAAGAAATGTCGGCAGAACAAAACATCATTCCGCAGTCCATTACTGCAGAAATGCGTTCTTCATATTTGGACTACGCGATGTCCGTTATTACGTCGCGTGCACTTCCTGACGTTCGTGACGGCTTGAAACCGGTACACCGTCGTATTCTCTACGCAATGCGTCAGACGGGTCTCACGCCGTCTGCAAAGTTTCGTAAGTCTGCAACGGTAGTCGGTGAAGTGCTCGGTTCATACCACCCGCACGGTGACGGGTCCGTGTATGACGCTATGGTGAAGCTCGCGCAGGACTTTGCAACACGCTATCCGCTTGTGGCAGGACAAGGAAACTTCGGTTCCATAGACGGAGACCCGCCCGCAGCATACCGCTACACCGAAGCAAAAATGAGCAAGCTTGCGGACGAAATGCTTCGCGACCTTGAAAAGGAAACGGTGGCGTGGAATCCAAACTTTGATGGAAGCAAGCAAGAACCAACGGTACTTCCATCTGCCGCACCGAATCTTCTTTTGAACGGCACGCTCGGCATTGCGGTGGGTATGGCCACCAACATTCCGCCACACAACTTGAGTGAGGTGGTGGATGCTACGGCGCATTTGATAGATAACCCAGACGCTACTACGGATGACCTTCTGGAATTTGTGAAAGGTCCTGACTTTCCGCTTGGAGGCATTGCATTTAATCAAGCAGACATCCGCCAAGCATACGCAAACGGTAAGGGTGGTGTGGTGTGCAGAGGTGTTGCAGAGATTGTGGAAGATAAAAAGGGAAGCTCCATCATCATTACGTCTATCCCGTATCGCGTAAACAAAGCAGACCTCATTACCCGTATCGCAGAACTGGTACGTGACAAAAAGATTGAAGGCATTAAAGACCTGCGTGACGAGTCTGCAGAAGATATTCGCGTTGTTGTGGAGCTTAAAGGAACGGCACACCCGCAAGCAGTTTTGAACAATCTGTTCAAATACACAGAGCTTGAGAGCACGTTCCACTACAACGTACTTGCACTCGTAGATGGCGTGCCACAAACCCTTTCCCTAAAGGGCATGCTTGAAGCGTACGTAGCACACCGAAAAGATGTGGTGAAGAAGCGCACGGAGTACGATTTGCGAAAAGCAAAAGAACGCGAACACATCTTGCTTGGTCTCTCTAAAGCGCTTGACCACATAGATGAAATCATTGCCATCATCAAGAAATCTAAAGACGTTCCTGATGCAGATGCACAGCTTCGCAAGAAGTTTGGTTTCTCTGAGCGTCAGACTGCTGCTATTTTGGCAATGCGCCTTTCCACACTCTCTGGTCTTGAACGCAAGAAGATCGAAGATGAGCTCACGGAAATACAGGCACTCATTAAGAAGCTAGAGAAGATTCTTTCTTCGGTGAAGAATATTTTGGCAGTGGTGCGTGAGGAACTCATGACGCTCAAGGAAAAGTATGGCGATGAGCGTCGTACGAAAATTGTGAAAGGAGGAGTGAAAAATATTTCCGTTGAAGACCTCGTTCCAGACGAAGAATCGGTGCTCGTTATTACCGCAGGTGGCTATGTGAAGCGTACCAATCCTTCTGAGTACAAAGTACAGAAGCGTGGTGGAGTGGGTGTGGTTGATATTGCTACGAAAGAAGAGGACGTGGTGACGCACTTTATGGTGGCTTCCGCACACTCAGATCTTCTCTTCTTCACCGACTACGGCAAGGCATACCAAACAAAGATGTACGAGATTCCAGAAGGTAAGCGTGCCACAAAAGGAAAGAGCATTATGAACTTCCTTCCGCTTGCGGCAGATGAGAAGGTAACAAGCATTCTTTCAGTACCAAAGGGAGCTGCACGGGAAGCCATGAGCGTGTTTTTTGTGACTGCAGAAGGTGTGGTGAAGAAAACTGAAGCGAAAAACTTTGCCGACGTACGACGCTCCGGCATTATCGCCATAAACTTGAAAGGAGGA
This sequence comes from uncultured Candidatus Saccharibacteria bacterium, assembly GCA_964395025.1. GTDB lineage: Bacteria > Patescibacteriota > Minisyncoccia > Phycocordibacterales > Phycocordibacteraceae > C7867-001. The sequence continues at coordinate 6,124 of CAYMZP010000013.1, read as the reverse complement.
GACAAGCTTGTTTCGGCTTCTTTGGCAGAAGATGGCGACTCAATTTCTATTGTTACCTCAAAAGGTCAGTCTATTCGCTTTGACGAAGCAGATGTGCGTGCCATGGGACGTACCGCTGCGGGTGTGCGCGGTATGTCTATTAAAAAAGGAGACGTGGTGGTGTCTGCAGAAGTGGTTTCTGCGGGAGCAAAGAAAGCCGAGCTTCTCATTGTCATGAGCAAGGGTTATGGAAAGAAGACGAAGCTGGATGAGTACAAAATACAGGGACGCGGTGGCTCAGGTATCAAGACCGCAGAGGTCACGCCAAAGACAGGAGAAATCATTGGTGCCAAGGTGGTGACCGGAGAAGAGAGTGACGAAGAGGAAATTGTGGTGATTTCCAAGAAAGGGCAGGTGATTCGTTGTAAGGCGGGAGAGATACCATCACTCTCACGAGCGACGCAGGGGGTGAGAATCATGAAACTCTACGAGGGCGATTCAATCGCTTCCATGGTCGCTCTATAGGTTCGTGCGTTAAAAATCCCAACTGCTGTGTTGCGGGGCCCCCCAGTTTACTGCGTCGTATTTCAAATACGCCTCCGTAAACTTTAGCCCCGCGCCTTGCATTTGGAATTTTTTCCAGCACTCACATTTCAAACATCGAGTGTTTGAAATACAAAGAAAATAAGCCATTTTTTGGTGTTACGGAGAAAATCTACGACAGATACTTGACAGAAAAACAAGTATCTGCTATTATAGTATGCAGACAGCTTGTGAAGGCTAGCCCTGTCCCCCCCAACCCACGGGCGAAACCTTCACGGGAGGGAAGCTGCTGGTGTGTAGGTCTCGCAAGAGTGCACATCAGCAGCCAACTTCCTCATAGCTCACAAGCTCTCCGCAGCGCCTCCCCCGCGCTTCACCTAGCGTCCACGAGTCCTCAAGTCATGTGTCGTCCCCTCAACACATCACCTGAGAGCACTTCGTGGGCGCTTTTTTATATGTTGATTGCGTATATGCACCTCATCTCTGCGTGGTATTTTTATATAAATGAACTTCGTTGAACCGCAGAACGTGCTTTTACAGCTCGGGCTGAGCGAGGGTGCACGCGTTGGAGACTTTGGATGTGGAAGCGGGCACTACGCGCTCGCCGCTTCCGCTATTGTCGGAAGTGAAGGAAGAGTCTTCGCCGTAGATATTCAGGAAGATATGCTCACGCGCCTAAAGGACGACTCGGCGCGTCGTGGTGCACGAAACATAGATTTTATTTGGGGAGACGTAGAAAAGCCGGGTGGTACGAAACTAAAAGATAGTTCGCTTGATTCTGCAATCCTTTCAAATACCTGTTTTCAGTTTGATGAAAAAGAGTCTGCTGTTACAGAAGTGAAGCGCGTGGTTAAAAGTGGCGGCACCGTACTCTTAGTGGAGTGGAGTGGTGAACATGGTGGCATGGGGCCCACTAAAGACCGTGTAATACTTCCGCAAACAGCAGAAACACTTTTTAGTGAAGCAGGATTTTTAAAAGTGAAATCATTTTCGGCAGGTCCGCACCATTACGCCGTGGTATTCCGTAAGCCCTGATACAATTACCGTATGCGTCCTTTCCAAATCATACTCATGGCCGGTTTTGGACTCCTCGCGCTTGCCGGACTTTTTGTCTTTGCTACCTCGCGCGGACTTGGAGGTGGGGAGGAGCCACTTGGTACCGTCTCCATCTGGGGTTTTCTTCCGGAAGAAGGAATGGATTCCGCGCTTGAACAACTCAAGTATGACCAACGCTATGACGGCGTTTCGTACAGGGAAGTAGACGAAGCTACGTTTGGAAGTACGCTCGCGTCTTCAATTGCGGAAGGTCGTGGTCCTGACCTCATACTCATCACGCAGGAGCATCTCTTGTCTGAAGAAGCAAAAATTACTCCGATTCCTTTTGAGTATCTTCCACAGCGCACCTTTGTAGACTCCTACGTACCGATGGCGGATCTCTTTTTGGACACCGAAGGAGCACTTGCGGTACCGTTTGTTATTGACCCACTCGTTCTCTACTACAACACCACGACACTTCTTTCTGCAGGGGTCGGGAGCGCACCCACCACGTGGGACGCAGTAACTGCGCTTGCCGAGCGTCTCTCGCAAGTTTCAGAAAATCGCCAAACGATTATTAAAAGCGCGATACCGTTTGGTGATTATGCAAACGTTGCAAACGCACGTGCCGTTCTCTCACTCCTTCTTCTTCAGTCGGGAACACCAATCACATCTTCCGTTGAAGGAGGAGTGATTTCCGTGCTTGGCGCTGCGCGCGAAAACGGCTCCGTGCCAGCCGAGTCTGCAGTCGCGTTTTACGCACAGTTCGCCGACCCACTTAAAACGGTCTATTCCTGGAACCGTGCACTCCCACGCTCAACGCAAGCATTTATTTCGGGAACCCTAGCGCTCTATCCTGGCTTTGCGTCCGAACGCGCATACCTTGCGTCGGCAAATCCAAATCTTTCTTTTGACATGGCACGCATTCCACAAGCTTCTTCCGGAGGAGATCGCACAACGTACGGAAAACTCTATGCATTTGCCGTGCCTCGCGCTTCAGCAAATCCAAATGGTGCCATGGAAGTAGCGTTTGCTTTGAGTACTCCTGCACCGTCTGTAGCTACTGCTGAAACACTTGGTATGGCTTCCGCGCTTCGTACCATGCTCACTGCACGTGCAGAGGACCGCTACGCTTCCGTTTTTTACCCAGAAGCACTCACGGCGCGTGGCTGGCTTTCTCCAGCACCAACCGCAACTGACGGTATCTTTGCGGGGATGATAAGCAACATTGTGAACGGAAGAAGTGATGTATCTGGTGCAGTGCGTACGGCGGACGATTCACTAGAAGCATCGCTATGATATTTCATCGCTTCTTTTTTGTAAGTTTTTTTCTCGCAACACTTTTTTCTTTTTCTCTTGCGGTTCCCGTGCAAGCGCAAGGAACGGTTGAGTCACAGACTACTATCATCAATGCGCTTCCAACAGGAATGCGTTGGAATGCAAGCGACTACACCATTTCATACGATACATGGAGGCAGAGAACGACTGCAGGAGCTGGGTGCTCGTACTCAGTACCAGCAAGCGACCCTCCGCAGTGTCGTGACTCAAGCTACATATGGGATGCCAATCACCGGATACAAGTGAATGGCGTCACGTATCAGTGTCACCGTGTTGAAAATGCAGACTCTTGCTCAACAAGTGCATACGTCCCACAGGAAAGCCGTGCTGAAGCACGATGTACAACAGTACGTACCTACACATCTGCCACTACAGCTATCGACGAGCGTCGATGCGCTGCATGTAGCGGAGACTCGTGCGACTTTTTCCTCGGTGTAGGCGCTATAAGTAAAGCAGGAACACCAGTACAAAACACGCCAGGCTCGGAGGAACCGGGTGCAAGTGAACCACTTGAACCGGCTACGCCGTTCGGTTCTGGAACTGGTACAGGGAATGGTACGGGGAATGGTGACGGAGATGGAAATGGTACTCCAGAAGCTGAAATACCGCCTGCTGCCCTTGAAAACCCCCTCAATGCCGATTCCCTTGAAGACTTGCTACTCGCACTAGTGCAAGGTGTGGTGCGTATCGGTGCGATAGCACTGCTCGTATTCTTGGTGTATGTCGGCTTCCAGTTTGTCGCAGCACAAGGGAACGAAGAAAAATTGCGGGATGCGCGCACGGCTCTCATCTGGACCATTGTTGGCGGTGTCATTTTGCTTGGTGCTGAGATGATTGTCGGAATTATTCGTGAGACAGCAGATGCGCTTTCTATTTAAATAGGAAAGACAGTGGGTAACCTACTCGCCACGTAAAACTACACGGTATACTTTCGTTATGCGTGTTTTCTTTGTGGGGGCCCTCGTACTGGTGCTCGGTGCACTCGTGTCTTGGGGTGTGTTTTTTACGCTTTCACAACTCTTCCCCGCCGAAACAATACCTGTTTCTGAAGAACCAATAATTGAACCTTTTGCGCCCACAGAGGAAGCGCCAGTGGTGGAATATGTACCTAATTCCTATCAAGTCGGTTTTCAGGATGGGGTATCACTTGAAACGGCGCAAACTATTGTAGAAGCAAACGGAGCAGAGATTATGAGCGAAGGAGGTTTGATGCGGGTCATTTTGCATATCCGTGCTTCTGAAGTGCAAGCAGAAGCGATCAAAAAAGATCTGGGTGTGCTTTTTGTTGAGCAGGACACCTATCTCGAAGTAAGTAGCGTCGACACAGAAAGTTCACTTGCGTTTGTCGGTACTTCTATCGGGTTTCCATCACTTGGGTTGCAGAAAGTGCATGCAGCAGAGCAAGTGGATTTAATCATTGTAGATTCTGGTGAGCGGGACGGTGCAGGTCGTACTCACATAGGGCTCGTCACTGCAGCAGCACAAGAAACCCTTGGTGCGCTTGGCGTGTCTGATGTATCTGTGTCTTCAATAGACATTACGCGTGGGGAGGGTCCTATTACGACTGCGGGTATGCGTACGGGTATAGAAACTGCATTGCGCGCTGAAGCCGACATAATCAACCTTTCCATAGTCACACCAATTGACCTTCAAGTTTTCGAAGATGCATTTTCGTATGCATCGGCAAACAATATCCCGATTATTAATTCGGTAGGAAATTCTACTGCTCAACGTACACATTGGCAGGGACATCCTGCGGTTATCACTACTGGTGGGATGAGATCCTATGACCCAGGTACAGGAGTGCCAACATGGTGTGTACATTCTTCAGAGTTTTATGGAGGCACTCCAGGGACGTCTGCTGACTTCTATGCATTTGGTGAAATGTCAGGAGCTTCAGGTACCTCTTTTTCTGCTCCACGACTCGCTGCACATGCCGCTGCTCTTATTGCTGAACATGGTGCACAGAGTAAAGCCAGTCTTGTAGCCCTGCTTCAAAGTAATCAAGAAGCAACCCCAGATACACCTGACGCACTTGCGTATGCATCTCGCGCTAAGCTTTTCTCAGAAGGAAACCGTGTTCCAACACAGTCTGCATATCTCACCTGTGTTCCTGAAGGTTCCCTCATCTCTGATGTGAGCACCGATATACAGACTCCAGCTAGTGGAGACACGTCTACAGACCAGTCTGCAGTAACTCCGTCTGTAGCAAGCGCGTGCCCGCAAAATTTCAACCTCCTTCCTGATGACGCATGTACTCTGGAGGGCTTCTTTGCCATTCTCCTTGATGCGGTAGTCAATATTGGCGCTATTCTCTTAGTGTTAGCGCTCGTATGGACCGGTTTCCTATTCGTTCAAGCGCAAGGGAACGAGGAGAAGATTCGGAATGCACGCTCCGCGCTTATGTGGGCAGTGCTTGGTGGCCTGCTTCTCCTTGGTGCACAGGCGCTTTCTATGGTTATAAAGGCTACAATAGAGACACTATGATAAACGTACGGAAAATCGCGAGCCGTCTGCTTATTGCAGTTCTTTCTTTCTTTGGCTTTGCGCCGACACTTCTACATGCGCAAGAGGACCGGATAGTTATCACTGCAACACGACACCACACTTTCGCTTCGCTCGTGAATGAACGCATCGTTCCGTTAGTGGACGGAGTGCTCATGCCGTTCCTGTACTCCATTGCATTTCTTGTGTTTATCTTCGGTATCGTTCGTTTCTTCTTTTTTGGCGGAGAAGAGAATAGGGAAAAGGGTAAGCAGTTTGCACTTTGGGGTCTTATAGGCCTTGTCTTACTGTTTAGTCTCTGGGGGATAGTGAATCTTTTGCTCGATACCGTATTTCCATCCTAGTGGGCATAACGCCTTGCGACACCTAAAGGCCCTGCTACCATACCGAGTATATGGACTTCACCACTGCAGTATGTAATCAAGCGGGCTTCGGAGGTTTGGGCTGTTTGCTTATTCGCATCATGGTCTTTATTGATGCAATTGTCGTGCCATTTATTATGGCAATTGCGTTCGTCGTGTTCCTCTGGGGTGTCTTTCAGTACTTTATTGCCGGTGGTGCAGACGAAGAAAAGCGCACGCAGGGAAGAAACTTCGTTATGTGGTCGCTCATTGGGTTCGTTATCATTATGTCGCTTTGGGGTATTGTGAATCTCCTTATGAACTCGCTTGGCTTCCAGCGTGGTACACGTCCTCCGCTTCCTCTCTTTAACGGCGCTTCGGCA
>CAYMZP010000012.1:16800-20778 GCA_964395025.1 uncultured Candidatus Saccharibacteria bacterium | reverse complement strand
CGAAGCTGAGCCGGGAACCATTTTCAGCAGAAAATGGTCGGCGAAGGGTGGTCAGGCGGAGTGTTGAGCGACGGCGAAACACGAGCGCTTGACCGATTCTCCCTATCCGCACCAACTCTACAAACATGTTCCACAGCTCTCCACAGTGGATGAGGACGTACGCATGCTACTTTGTCTTATACAGTTGTATACGCGCATTTGTCCTTTATCCACTCACATTGTCCTTATGACCACTCGTCTTATAAAAAGAATTAGCGCTGCTCTCGCAGTAGGGGCCGTAGCGCTCTGGGCATTCGCCATGCTTGCCCCAGCAGATACCCACGCCGCTGTTTCATGTAGCTTCACGCGCGACATTTCTCTTGGTGACACAGGAGAAGATGTACGTTGTTTACAGAAATATCTCAACGATGCCGGCTTTACCATCTCCACAAGTGGCGTAGGGGCACCCGGTAGTGAAACAAATCAGTTTCAAGAAAAGACGCACGCAGCGGTGGTGAAGTGGCAGACTTCGCATGGAGTAACTCCTTCTACGGGCACATTCGGACCAAAGTCACGCGCAAAATACAACGCACTCCTTGGAGGTACTTCAGGAAGTACGAGCACCCCAACACCAAGCACCCCTTCTACGAGCTCAACAGTAACTATTGAAGCGCGCGTAGCGCTCCTTGCTGCCATCAGTGCGTACGAAGATGCAGTTGATGAAGACGTGGAGAGTGATGACCTTGAAGAGGCACGGGAAACACTCTTTGACGCGTTTATTGCATTCTTGAACGCCAACCTTTCGCAAGCTACGAACCTGGCTCGTACAGCGGAGCGACTTGCGGACCATGCTATAGAGGGAGGTGGAAGTAGAGGCGCAGACGAAGATGATGTAGAGGATGCACTTGATGAGCTCGAAGAAGAACTTGCAGATGCATGGGATGAATTTGAAGAGGCAGAAGACGACGACGAAGATACAGGAGATGCAGAAGACTTGCTGGACGAAGCGGATGATCTCTTTGCTGATGCCGAGGAAGCATATGAAGACGAAGAGTACGACGACGCCATGGACTTCATTGAAGAAGCGCTTGACCTTATAGACGAAGCGCTTGATGAGATTGGTGGTTCAGGAAGTGAAGAGAATGAAGCCGAAGACTTGATTGACGAGGCTGAAGAAGCAATTAGTGACGCGATTGATGCAATTGATGAGGCGGAAGATGATGGCGAAGACACGGGAGATGCAGAAGATTTGTTGGATGAAGCAAAAGATGAGTTTGACGAAGCTCGCGAAGCATATGAAGACGAAGACTACGACGAAGCGATAGAGCATGCAGAGGAAGCTATAGATTTAGCGGAAGAAGCTATAGACGCTTTGTAGGAAAACAAAAAGAAGAAAACTAAGACTCCCCGAAAGGGGAGTCTTAGTTTTCCACAGCAGGTACACACTTTCACGCACACATCTTTTGATTTTGTCTGTGTTGCTCTTTTCGTATGGGCGATACAGTTGTTCCATGGAACCGCTTGCCATACGTTTGCGTCCAGATACTCTCAAAGATGTAGTTGGACAAGAGCATGTCATAGGCGAAGGGAAGCCACTGCAGGTGGCTATAGAAAAAGGACATCGCTTCTCTTTCATTCTTTGGGGACCACCGGGAACAGGGAAGACTACGATTGCCCGCATCTACGCTCGTGCACTCCATGCAGAGTTTCACGAGCTCTCTGCAGTTTCTGCGGGCAAAGAAGATATTCGGAAAATAGTAGGCAGTAGGCAGAAAGCAGAAGGTGGCTTACTTCCAAGGAAACCGAAGGTTTTGTTTTTAGATGAGATACATCGCTTTAGTAAAAGTCAGCAAGACTTTCTTCTGCCGTATGTTGAAGACGGTACGCTCACACTTGTCGGAGCTACAACAGAGAACCCGTCTTTTGAAGTGATACCTGCACTTCTTTCGCGGTGTCGGGTGTTTACACTCAAGTCTCTTTCAGACTCTGCGCTAAAGAGTATTGTAGAGCGGGTAGGTGTCTCCATAGACCGCAATGCATTTGCGTGGCTCTCAAGCTACGCGAATGGCGATGCGCGAAGAGCGCTTACACTTCTTGAAAACGTTATTTCAATGTATGGAAAAGTGAACGTGCGGACACTCACGAAAGCCGAGGAGTCTTCTCATTTGCGCTACGACAAGCAAGGAGATGAGCACTACGACACCATCTCAGCGTTTATTAAAAGCATGCGTGCAGGACAAGCAGACGCTGCGGTATACTACCTCGCCCGCATGACCGAGGCAGGCGAGGACCCACTTTTCATTGCACGGCGTATGGTGATTTTTGCGAGCGAGGACATTGGCCTTGCCCAACCAACCGCACTCGTTGTGGCAAATGCTGTTTTTCGCGCATGCGAAACGATTGGGTATCCGGAGTGTGCCATACCACTTGCACAAGGAACGGTGTATTTGGCGCAGGCAAAGAAAGACCGCTCTGCATATGATGCACTACGTCTCGCGCAAGCAGATGTACAGAAGTATGGAAACCTTCCTATACCCAAAAAGATACGCAACGCACCTACGAAACTTATGAAGCAAGAGGGGTATGGAAAAGGATATGAGATGTACGATTCCGAATCGTATTTGCCGGACATGATTAAAAAGAAGGAGTATTTCAGCACATAGTTTTTGATTTGGCGCTATACTTTTCCCATGCCCAACAAACCATATAACCCACTTCATGGCATGCCACGCCCAGAAGAAGAGCATGCCAAAGTTGCTGATTTTGAGACTATTCTAGAAAAAGTTGATGAACTCTTTGAAAGTCAGGAGTATGCAGTTGGCGTAGAGCTGTTTGCAAAACAACTGGACGCTCTAGAGAAGGCACACCCAGATTCTTTTTCAGACGAGAAGATACAGAAATCGGCACGTCGTGCTCTCGCACAACTCTGGAAATCATTTGTAACGGAAACACACTCTCCGTATAGACGTGGAGAGAGAATTTCCTCTGAAGATGCTGTGCTTGAGGAGGATATTAAACATCTTGATGCGCATACCCTTTTGGAAAAAGGATTTGGTATTCCAGCGCTCGCAATACATTCCGAGTTGTATCAATTGAATAACGAACATACTCAATTTACAGGCACGCTCTACAATGATGTTCTCCCTCTTATTACTGAACATATCCAAGCGTACCTCGCACCACTTTTGAAGGGAGACAGAGGGTATTCAAGTTACCGTCCTGTTTCAGGAAATGCGGTGAGAGCAATTTTCATTCCGTTCTTGCAGAAGGCACCAGAACTTGCGCGTATTCTTTCGGAAGCATTCTTAGAAAGAGATAAGCGACTTGAAGGTAAAAAGTGAAGTGGTATTGTGCGCAGATGACTATTGGAATTATGGGTGCGAAAGGAAGCTTCTCTGAAGAGGCTGCTCGTACGTACTTAGAAAAAGAAGGAAAGACTGCCGAGCTTGCGTACCTCGTCTCTGCGGAAAATGTGCTCACGGCCCTTGAGAAGGGAGAGATAGATTTAGGCATATTCCCGATTGAAAATAGTAATGGCGGGGTAGTGATAGAGGCGGTACATGCCATGGCCAAACACCGCTTTGAAGTTCAGAAGATGTTTGAGATAGATATTCATCAAAACCTGCTCGTAAAGAGGGGAGTGAACGCCGAGCAGATTACGTCTGTGACTTCCCACGACCAAGCACTCAAACAGTGCCGTATGTATTTGAAGCGTCGTTGGCCGGGCATTGAACTGACTGAATACGCAGATACCGCAAAAGCAGCAGCCGACCTTGCTGAAGGCGTGCTCCCTGAAACTACCGCGGTCATTGCTTCGCGTGCAGCAGCTACACTCTACGACCTAGATATTTTGGAAGAGAGTATTCAGGACCTCAAGTTTAATTACACCTCTTTTGTTGTCGCACAGAAAGTGAGCTAACAGTTCACAGATAACAGGAAACAGGAAACAGAAGCGGCCGCCCCAGCGGGGGGCGGGTGTCTGTGTTATGTCGCCCCAAA
>CAYMZP010000012.1:0-16790 GCA_964395025.1 uncultured Candidatus Saccharibacteria bacterium | reverse complement strand
TGTTTGCTCCCAAACTACTCTCACATAACACACCCCCCACACACCCACCCCCCACCCCCCCCCCCCCCCCCCCGCCCCCCCCGCTTCTCTGTGTACTGTCGCCCTATCCCGTTGTCTGCTATTTGACTGCGTCTTTGAGCGCCTTGGCTGGGCGGAACTTCGGGGTGCGGGTTGCTGCGATGCGAATCTGCTCGCCAGTGCGCGGGTTGCGTCCTGTTCGGGCTGGGCGTGCCTTTGCAACGAAAATACCAAGACCTGCAATAGAAACTTCGTCCCCGCTCTTAAGGGCAGAGGTAATGTTATCTATTACAGTCTCCATGGCGCGCTCAGCATCCGCTTTCGTACAGGAAAGCGTTGCTTGCACCTTTGAAACGATGTCAGCTTTGTTCATAGGGAGTCGTAAGGTTGATAATCCCACACATGGCAGCGAGGGATAAATAAAGTATAGAAAACGCCATATTTCACGCAATACCCCTTGATTTTTCTAGTGGATATTGAAAAATCCGCATTTCGCGGATTTTTCTTAACCCAAGAAGGTGGATTTACCGAGCAAACTCCACCACGCGGTTCTCGCGAATGATGTTCACTTTGATTTCTCCCGGATATTTCAGCTCTGACTGCACTTTTTCTGCGATATCTCGTGCAAGACGGTGCATCGCAAGGTCAGAAACCTTTCCGGGGTTCACAAAGATGCGTAGCTCGCGACCTGCAGACACTGCGAATACCTTCTCAACCCCTTCAAAACCTTTCGCAAGGCGCTCAAGGTCCTGCATGCGGTCAAGGTAGCGCTCTACGGTGTCACGGCGTGCTCCGGGACGACCTGCGGAAATAGCGTCTGCAGCCTGCACAATCTTTGCCTCCGGTGTTTCGTACGGATATTCCTCGTGGTGTGACTGCATTGCTTGAATTACGCGCTTATCTACACCGAATTTTTCAAGCACACGGCGACCTATCTCCACATGGGTGCCCTGCACCTCGTGGTCTACCGCCTTTCCAATGTCATGAAGCAATGCTCCTGCCTTTGCCACCTCCACATCAGCACCAAGTTCTGCCGCGAGCATGCCGGCTACATGTGCCATTTCAATGGAGTGTTGAAGCACATTCTGGCCATAGCTCGTGCGGAAGGCGAGGCGCCCAAGAAGCGTGACGAGTTTCGGGTCAAGACCAATGATTCCCGCCTCATAGCACGCAGCTTCTCCTTTTTGTTTCACCATGTCAGCCACTTCTACACGCGTTTTTTCTACCACCTCCTCTATTTTTGCTGGCTGGATACGCCCGTCCTCAAGGAGTTTTTCAAACGCAAGCTTTGCGATATGGCGACGAAGTGGGTCAAAAGAGGAAAGGCCAATCTTGTCTGGTGCTTCGTCTATGATGACGTCTACGCCTGTGGCGCGCTCAAACGCTTTAATATTGCGACCTTCCTTACCAATAATCTTTCCTTTCATTTCTTCAGACGGGATGGTTACAGAAAGGGTAGTGACTTCTGCATTCACTGCACCTGCCATACGGTGAATGGTGGAAAGGAGGATGGAACGAGCTTTCTCTTCAAGTTGTTCCTTGCCGTGCGCCTCAAGCTTTTGAAGGCGCGCAAGGATGGATTCGGTGCCAGACTCTTCAAGGTCGCGCAAAAGCATATCGCGGGCTTTTTCTTCGGAAAGGTGTGCAATACGGGAAAGTTCTTGACGACGCTCGCGGATAACGGCATCTGCTTCACGCTTTAAGTTTGCAACTTCATTTTCGCGAGTGCGGAGTGTCTCTGCTTCTTCAGAAATATTTTTCTCTCGTTCATCCAAGTGTTCTTCGCGTTTCCCAATACGCTCTTCACGCTCCCCAATACGCTCCTCACGCTCTTCAAGAGGGCCAAGACGTTCTTTTTCTGCATCTTGCGCACGTTCTTCCGCTTCTGCCACAAGACGTGCTGCACGCTCTTTTGCTTCAAGCATTTTTTGCTTCACTTCCATTTCCAAAGACCCGCGCTGTGCAAGCGCGATAAGCATACGAAGCACGTATCCAAGCGCAATTCCGGCAAGGCCAGAGAACGCTAAAAGTATGAGCACTAGTTTAATCGACATGGACTCACAAAGTAACGAACGTTTTTAAGGGCACAAAAAGCAATGTAAGTTCAGCGGAAGGGCAGGTGAGGCAGGAATTTCTTTCGGTGCTGAATGACTTGATTTTATCATTTTTTCTCGCGGAGTCCATTGACCAGAAACGATAATGATGTTTTTATCTCAAACGGACTACTCAGACATGGAAAGGGTTTCCAATGAAGTTGTGTATGGTTTGCAGTGCTTCTCTCTTGCTTTTCGCATGCTCGCCTTCGGCGAGCGGGGTGTGGGAGGAGCCAATCTTGCTTTCGGGCGCCGCGAAAGAAAAGTTCGTGGAGTCCTGCGAGGAAGAAGGGGGCGAGTTTCGAGTTGTGAACGGAAGTTCGTCTTGCATCGCCGTTATCTTTTCCTCTCCGCGCTATGAGGATGCGGAAGGGATTTGGCGCGAAAGCCAAGAGTCGGCACACTACCCAGACATCGAAAACTGGCCTCCGGCGGAGCTTACGCCTCCGGACTGTCGGCTCGACAAGGAGCAGTAGTGGACCTTGTTCCATTGGTACAGAAACGGCGCGGTCCTCTTTCAAGAGACCGCGCCGAATCTTTTTAGAGACGTTCGCTATTTCGTTTTGTATACCGTATCTACAATGCCGTACTTCTTTGCGTCATCTGCCGTCATGAAATAGTCACGCTCCACGTCTTTCTCAACTTTTGTGAGTGCTTGGCCGGTAGTTTTTGCAAGAATTTTGTTCAAGCGTTCGCGGGTTGCAAGTATGTGCTTTGCAGTAATTTCAATATCGGTTGCTTGGCCTTGTGCGCCACCCCACGGCTGGTGAATCATCACTTCAGAGTTTGGAAGCGCATAACGTTTTCCTTTTGCACCAGAAGCAAGAATAACTGCGGCAGCAGAAGCGGCCATACCCACACACACCGTCGCTACGTCTGGCTTTACGTGGTTCATCGTGTCGAGAATGGCAAGACCTGCAGAAACCGAACCGCCCGGACTATTTACGTACAAGAAAATGTCCTTTTTCGGGTCTTCGGACTCAAGGAAAAGGAGCTGGGCAATGATGAGGTTTGCTGTGTCATCGTCCACGCCACCACCGAGGAAGATAATACGTTCCTTCAAGAGGCGTGAGTAAATGTCGTATGCGCGTTCGCCAAACTGCGACTTTTCAACGACCATCGGAATAAGCATGCTCGCTTTCGGTGTTTTGTGCTCCATAGTGGAGGGAATAGTAGCAAAAAAGTGCGTTCGCTAAAAGCCTCCTATTGTGGCGCGCGTAGAAGCACGGCTTCACCCCAGAAGTAGAGAACGGCAATGATTATAATCGCTGCAAAAAATGCGAACGCGAAAGAGGTACCAATACTCGGTGCACGGAACCGTTTTTTGGGTGATGGGGGAGTAAGGTGTACTTGGTCCATAGTTCTATAGTACCCCATTAAAAAACACCGCACCCTTTTAAAAGGGTGCGGTGTTTTTATTTCAGACTTACTCTGTTTCGTTGAATGCTGCTTCAAGCGCAATAAATGCTTCTTCCATCTCTGCGTCAAAGTCGTCAGGGGATTGTGCGTCTAGATCTTCCTGAATTGCTTCTGGTTCTGTAGAGCTACTCTGTGCATCAAGTGCAGCGATGGTTGCTTGCTGGCTTTCCGTGATTGCGACGAGCTCATCCACGCGAAGGGTGAAGAAGTAGTAGGCACCTGCTGCAATTGCGAGCGCAATGATAAGGATTCCAAAGAGTGCTCCGTACGAGGTCTTGGTAGGGGGCGGAGGTACTACCACTGGCGTCACTCGAGTTTCCGTCTGGGGAGGCATAGTGTTAGGTTCCATAGATTTATTCGTTAGTGCCTTCCGCTCTTGGTAATTTTGGCAGTGCCTCTGCCGCCGAGCGAAGTGCTTCGTGTGCCGAGCGGAGCGCTGTTTTTGCGGTCTCGCTTGCAGTCTTTGCGGCACCGAGCTGTTCTTGAGGAGTTTCTGCATCAAGTGCCGTAGCAAGCTCTGCCTGAGCTTTGTCTACTGCTGTTTCTGCATCCGCTATTGCGTCATATGCCTCGGCAAGTTTTGCGTCTGCGTCAGATACGTCTACACCTTCTCCGGCGAGTGTTTCAATACGAGAGGCGATACGCTCTGCAATTCCAGCGAGGCGTGCAAGCATGGCATCCATAAGTTCTGCAGCGTGGTCTGCACGCGCAAGGATGCGCTCTTTCATTGCTTCTGAGAGTTGTGCCTTGCGAAGTGCCGTGGTGGAAGCAAAGTGTTCCTTACGTTCCATCATTCCTTCTTTGCGTTCGAGGAGGCGTGCGCCGGTGGTTGAAGCAAACTGTGCTTTGCGCTCTGCAATAATACCGAGCGTTGCGTCACGTCGCTCAAGCATCTGTGCTCGGGTGGTAGAACCTACAGCTTGGCGCATCTCAATGCGCTCAGTCTGATTTTCTTTAAAGAGGTCGCGTCGCTCAAGTGCGTTCTCTTTAATCATCTCCGCACGTTCAGTTCCCGGCTGTACTGCGGGCATTTTTTCTGGAAGAGGCGGTCTCGGCTGAACAGTATTAGTCGTTTCTACAGGTTCCTCATGCACCGTTCCATCGTCATGTGCATGCACCATGTGAGTAGCAGGGGCTACGAGTGCGAGCATGAGTGCGAGGGTAATAATGAATTGCATAGCGTGATACAGGCGGTTACTACTAATGCCTAGAGAACAGTATACCGCCTATACAAGAACACCCCCGAAAGCATGTGACTTTCGGGGGTGTTCTTTTTGCACCGTTATTTTTTCTCCTCGTAGAGTTTTCGCGCACGCTCAAATGCTTCTTGAGCCTCTTTTTTCCCTTTGAAACCAAGTACTTGCACCTCTACTGGCTTACCCTTAAGGAGTTTAATAGTCTCAAAGAAGGTCTGGATTTCCTTGAGCGTATGTTTATTCAGGTCATCAATATCCTGCACATCTTCCCAGCGTCTATCTTCCACGGGTACACCTATGATTTTATAGTCGGACTCACCACCATCAATCATTTCAAGTAACCCAACTGGGCGCATGGATACCAATGTGCCCGGAGGAATAGGAAATGTTGCAAAGAGAAGCACATCTATTGCATCACCATCATCCCAATGGGTCTGAGGGATAAAACCATATTCAGTAGGGTATGGCGTTGGGCCATAGTTTGCGCGGTCAAGTTTGATAAGTCCCGTCTCCTTATCTACCTCGTATTTATTGTGAGAACCCTTAGGGATCTCAATAAGCACATTCATTTCATCTTTTGTTCCCGGCGGAATGTCGTGAAGCAGGTTCATATGTGGCCGAGTCTAGCACACGTCCTTCCTTACGGCGATGTACTTTGAGGGTGATATACTCTCCCCACGCTGCCCACACGGGTGCGTTTTATTATCCCTAAGTACGAACCCATGGGTTTTAATCTCTTCGGCCTTTTTGGAGGAAAGAAGAAGGAGGACGCAGTAGCTACTCCTACAGATTCTGCTCCAGCTACCATGCCTTCTGATGCTCCGTCTTCTGACGCGGGCGAAATGGCATAAAACAAACAGAAAAACACCGGCCACATGTGGCCGGT
This sequence comes from uncultured Candidatus Saccharibacteria bacterium, assembly GCA_964395025.1. GTDB lineage: Bacteria > Patescibacteriota > Minisyncoccia > Phycocordibacterales > Phycocordibacteraceae > C7867-001. The sequence continues at coordinate 11,178 of CAYMZP010000012.1, read as the reverse complement.
GTTTTTCTTTTTACATTACGCGTCTTCTTTGTCGCGCGACTCTTTTGCGTCTACCACGCTCTGCTCGCCCTCGGCAGACGTAGACAGTTCTTCTTCTGCAGAGAGGGTAGAGGGAGCTGGTGCTTCCTCAGTCACTACCGCAGGAGTTTCAGTTGTCTCCACACCCGCTTCAACTGCCGGTGCTTCTGGTGTTTCCATAATCACCCCCTCACCGTCGCTTTCTGCAGCAGAGACACCCCCCGTGGATTCAATGTCTATGTTCCAGCCAGTGAGTTTTGCTGCAAGGCGTACATTTTGTCCGCCACGACCGATAGCAAGTGACTGCTGATCTTCAGACACAGTTACTTTTGCACGATGTTCGTCTTCGTTTATCTCCACGTCAAGTACGGTCGCCGGAGAAAGTGCCTCTTTAATAAACACCTTAGGGTCTTCTGACCATTCAATGATGTCTATGCGTTCACCACCAAGTTCGCTCATCACGGTTGAAACGCGGACACCACGCTGGCCCACAAGAGAACCTACTGGGTCTACATGCGGATCGAGAGAGCCAATGGCAATCTTGGTACGGCTTCCCGGTTCGCGAGAGATACCTTTTACTTCAATCGCGCCATTTGCAAGCTCTGGTGCTTCCATTTCAAACAGCTTCACCACGAACTTAGGGTGTGAGCGGGAAAGGCGAAGGTATACACCACGGAATCCTTCGTCCACCGCGTGGAGAAATGCACGAATGCGTTCACCTGGGCGGTAGCGTTCACCTGGAATTTGGTCTTCATACGGAATAACGCCGGTTGCACGCCCAAGGTCAACGAAGATACTTCCGCGCTCAACGCGCTGTACGGTACCAGAGACGATTTCGTTTTTCTTCGTACCGAACTCATCAAGAATAGAGAGCTTCTCTGCTTCGCGAATTTTCTGAATCACCACTTGCTTTGCCGTTTGTGCGGCAATGCGACCAAAGTCGTCCTGTGGTTCAAGTGGGAAGATAATTTCTTCACCGAGTACTGCACCACGCTTTATCATTTGCGCATTTTTGAGAAGCATGTGTTTTTCTTCATCAAAGCGAGGAAGTTCACCTTCTGGGGTTTCTTCTTCACGATGGAATGGCCCGTGTTCTTCCTCGATGACTTCATCTGGAGCAGGGAAGCGCACCATGGTTTCATCCACGACAGTTTTTACCTGCTCAAACGCCATAGTGCCGGTATTCATATCGAGCTTGGCACGAACTACCTGACCGCGTTTGCCGTATTCCTTTTTATAGGCAGTGGCCATCGCGTTTTCTATAGCGTCTATCATCGTTTCCTTACTGATACCGCGCTCTTCAAATTCTCCGAGCACTGCATGTATGGTTTTAAGGTCGAGCATATGGGATGTGTATGTTTGGCTAAGAGAAATGCCCGCGCACGGCAGGCATTTCAGATAGCCATACCCTACCACTTCGTTCGTGGCGCGTCAAGAGCCGTGGGAATATCTGTGTGAAAGACATAGATTCATTTCCACGGCGCACACATTTTTCTCACACTACATTCCTTTCTGCGCGCTATACTGCGAGAAGCGCATGAAAGTTTCTGAAAGCGAACTAAAAGAATTTATTTTAGATTCCGGTCTGGTGGCCCGGAAAGATGTTGAAGCTGCCGGCGAAGTGGCAAAAGAGCGAAAGCAATCGCTTGGCGACATACTCGTTTCGCAAGGGGCTATAAGTGAAGACGCACTTCGTCGCATTAAAGCGTACGTACTCGGTATTCCGTTTGTAAATCTCAAAGATAAAAAAATAGATGTAGCCGTTCTCTCACTTATTCCAGAACCTATCGCACGTACGCACAACATTATTTCCTTCCGCAAAGAAGGGAAGGACCTTGAAGTGGCCATGCTTGATACGGGCGATTTGCCTGCCATAGACTCCGTAAAGAAAAAAACTGGACTGAACATTCTTCCGCGTCTGACTGACGATGAATCAATAAAGACCGCGCTCCTGCAGTATCAAAAGTCTCTCAAAGAAGAGTTTGGTGACCTTATTAGTACTGAAGCAGGGAAGATTTCACTCGTAAAAGAAACTCCAGGGAGCGAAATGTCTCAGGCGGACCTCAAAAAGATGGCAGAGGACTTGCCGATTGTCCGCATTGTAGACACCCTTCTGCGTCACGCCATTGTGCAGGGTGCGTCCGATATACATATAGAGCAGATGGAACAAGAAGTGTTGGTGCGCTATCGCATTGACGGCATTTTGCATGACGCCATGACGCTTCCTAAGGCAGGAGGTCCCGGAATTATTGCGCGTATCAAGGTGCTCGCGAACCTGAAGCTTGATGAAAAACGCTTACCGCAAGACGGACGTTTCAAAATGGAAACGGATACCGACAAGGTTTCTTTCCGTGTCTCACTTCTCCCGACGTATTTTGGAGAAAAAATCGTGATGCGCTTACTTCGCGAAACAGGGGAGGGCTTTACGCTTGAAGGGCTTGGTTTCCACGGTGCACCGCTTGAACGCATTCACTCTGCAATGAAGCAGACCACCGGAATCATTTTGGTGTCTGGACCAACGGGTAGCGGTAAGACCACGACCTTGTACACCATTCTGGATATCTTGAATACGCCAGACGTAAACATCTCTACTGTAGAGGATCCGATTGAATACCAAATGAAGCGCGTGAATCAGACGCAAGTAAATCCGGCTATCGGTTTTACGTTTGCAAACGGACTTCGCGCGCTTCTTCGTCAGGACCCAAACATCATCATGGTGGGAGAAATACGTGACGGAGAAACTGCGGCACTTGCAATAAACGCCGCACTCACGGGACACATTGTGCTTTCAACTATTCACACCAACTCCGCTGCCGGAGCAATCCCGCGCCTTATTGATATGGGCGTAGAACCGTTTCTTTTGGTGTCAACGCTCCGCGTTATTGTGGGTCAGCGCTTGGTGCGCCGTCTCACTGACAACAGGGAAGAGTACACGCTTGATGCAAAAGCACGTATCAAGGTGTCGGGCGAAGAACACTTTGCTGCAGCGCATGCGGCTCTTCTGGAAGAGAAACTTCTTAAGGAGGGTACCAAGATTGATAATGTGCCGTTCTTCCGCCCGAAAGGAGACGCAGGATATAAGAGTCGTATTGGTATACACGAGGTACTTTCCGTTTCTACCGCTACGCGCGAACTTATTATGAAAGGTGCAACGTCAGAGCAAATAGAACAGCAGGCACGCAAAGAAGGAATGCTCACCATGCTTGAAGACGGTATTTATAAAGCATCTCGGGGCATTACTTCCCTTGAAGAAGTGCTTCGTGCCGTTTCGGAATAATCACTCGTATGAAGTTTCGTACTGCAATTAAAAAAGAAGATGGCACTGAAGAAAAACGCGTTATTGAAGCGCCGTCGCGCTTCGCAGTGTATGAGCAAGTAGAAAAAGAGGGAGGAATGGTGGTTTCGGTTGAAGAAGGGGGAGGGGGCTTCACTCTTCCGAAGTGGCTCAACATCAATTTGACTTCGGGCGTAAAAATAGAAGAGAAGATTGCCTTCACAAAAAACCTTTCTGCCATGCTCACGGCAGGACTCACCCTTTCGCGCGCACTCTCAGTTATTGAACGCCAGTCATCTAACAAAAATCTCAAGAAAGTGGTGGTGGAACTCTCGGAAGCGGTAAAGCGCGGAGATGCATTTCATGAAGCGTTGCAAAAACACGAAAAGATTTTTTCCAAGCTCTTTATTTCTATGACCAAAGCAGGAGAAGAGTCTGGTACGCTCGCAGATTCACTCAAAGTGGTGGCAAAGCAAATGGACCGTGCATACACGCTCTCCCGCAAAGTGCGAGGAGCCATGATTTATCCTGCAGTCATTCTCTTTGCGATTATTGTCATTGGTATTTTGATGATGGTGTATGTGGTGCCTACGCTTGCGTCTACATTTACTGAACTTGGCGTTGAACTTCCTACTTCTACAAAAGTCATCATTGGTCTCTCAGAGTTCATGGCGAACAACGTCATCTTGGTGTTTGCACTGCTTATTGCGCTTACCATAGGACTCATTTGGTCCATGAAGACCAAGGTGGGCGGTAATCTCATTCTTATGGCGTCACTTCGCGTTCCGGTCATTGGAACCCTCGTGCGCGAAACCATGAGCGCGCGCGCTTCGCGCGCGCTTTCCTCCCTTCTTTCCTCGGGCGTTGAGATGCTTTCAGCCATAGCGATTGCAGAAGAAGTGGTAGGGGACAATCCGTTTGGAAAAGTATTGGCGGATGCCGGAGTGCGCGTAAAGAAGGGTGATGCTCTCTCTACGGCGTTTACTGAAAACTCAAAGCTGTATCCGGTATTTATGGGGGACATGATTTCTGTGGGAGAAGAAACAGGAAAGGTGTCGGACATGTTAGGGCAAGTGGCAGAATTTTATGAACAAGATGTGGAAGATGGCACCAAAGATCTTTCTACGGTCATTGAACCTATGCTTATGCTTGTGATTGGTGCTGCGGTTGGTGTGTTTGCCGTCTCCATGATTTCACCAATCTACTCACTCTCTTCAAGTATTTAAGTGTGCTTCGTGCGCTATCATACGTGCATGCGTTCCTTTTCTCCCCGTGGCGTCTCCTTGGTTGATGTGCTTGTGGGAAGTGCTCTCGTGGCAGTTATTTTTCTTGGGCTTTTTGGAATCATTCGTGCGTCACTTGCAGTTTCTTCGCTCGCAAAACTTAAAAACACCGCCACGGCGATTACTACTACGCAGATGGAGTACATTCGCTCTCTTTCATATAACGCTATTGGCACCGTGGGCGGTATTCCTTCCGGCGTGGTGCCACAGTATGCAACTACTACTGAAGAGGGTGTGACGTTTGTCACCAGAGTATTTATTGAATACGAAGATAGTCCTGCTGATGGGGTTGGTGGTGCTGATGAAAACGGTATCACCACCGACTATAAGTATGTGAAAGTCACCACGAGTTATGTGAGTAATGAAAAAGAAAGAAACGTGACACTTGTTTCAAACTTTGCACCACCGGGGATAGAAACTACCACGGGAGGAGGAACACTTCAGGTATCAGTTGTGGATGCTCTTGGTGCGCCGGTAGCCGGAGCAGATGTACGTATTGTGAATACCAGTATGGTGCCTTCTGTAGATGTCACCACATTCAGCAATGACCTTGGAGTGGTGTATCTCGGTGGTGCACTTCCCTCAACGGAGTATGAAATATATGTGACCAAAGAGGAATATTCGTCCGCACAGACGTACGAGCGTGATGCGGTGAATGTAAATCCGACGCCGGGGTACCTGACCGTGGTTGAAAGTCAAACAACTACGAGTACGTTTTCAATAGACAGACTTTCACTTCTTACCCTTCGTACGTTCTCTCCTATTGCACCTGCGGTGTACGTTGATGAACTCAACACGCTTGATGGGTTTTTCTCCACCAATAGCGTTTCGGCGACAGGAGTTCTTACGTTGAGTGGTGCCTCTGGCTCATACCCTCCAAACGGAAGTGCCGTTACGGACGATATCACCCCTTTGTATTTAGTGTCTTGGGAAAACGCATCTACCAGTATGACCCTGCCTATAGGAACCAGTGCACGGTTCTTCATAGAGGATGGAAATGGTGCACTCCTTCCTGATACGGATGTGCCGGGCAACTCTCTTGGCTTTACTGATGTGGTAGATCTTTCTCTCCTTTCAACAACCACGTATCCAACACTTGCACTGCGTGTGGAACTTACAAGTTCCGATCCACTAGTGACTCCTTCACTTTCGTATCTGTCTGTTGGGTATGAGGCAGGGCCGACGCCGCTTCCGAACGTTCCTTTCACACTGACGGGCGCAAAGACTATCGGCTCTATGACCGATGGAACCCCACTCTATAAGACCGAAGTGGCGACAACTACGGACGAAACCGGTGTGCGCTCCATGCTTCTTGAGTGGGACGCATACATCCTTTCTATACCGAGCGCAACGATTCTTGAAGAAGTGCCACTCTCTCCGTATGACCTCTTGCCTAACACACCTCTTGATGCCTCAGTCATCCTTTCCCTATGAGACGTGGATTCACTCTAGCTGAAGTACTCGTTGTCATTGCCATCTTAAGCATGGTGAGTATTGCACTTAGTACAGCAATTGTGCAGACGTACAAAGGAAACGCGTACGTGTTTGAGGCCGCATCTTCGGTTGATAACGCACGACGGGGTATTGGAGACGCATTGAAATACTTACGAGAAGCAACACAAGGAGAGGATGGCTCGTATCCAATAGCTACCGCAGCCACTTCCTCCATTACGTTCTATGCAGATGTTGATGACGACTTTCCTGTAGAACGGGTACGTGTGTATCTTTTAAGTGGCACACTGTATCGTGGTGTTACGAATGTTTCTGGAAGTCCACCAAGTTATACAGGACAGCCAGAAGTCATAGAGACAGTAGTGGGGTATGTGCGAAATGACGCATCGTCCCCGTTGTTTACCTATTACGACTCAAACGGAGCACTTCTCGCTTCACCGGTGAATGTTGCAGACGTTGCGTTCATTACTATGGATATACGTGTTGACCTCAACCCAACACGCGCACCAAACGTATATACACTTACCGGCAGTGCATCACTGCGGAACCTGTACACTGATTAAGTATGATGCGTCACCAAACACCTCGTGGATACTTGATGCTTGTTGCGCTTGTGTTTGGTTCCGTACTTCTCTCAACGATAGGAGCCCTTTCTATGTTCGTGCTTTCACAAAACCGTTTGCAGGAGCGTGTGACAGGGAACGCAGAAGCACTTGCGATTGCTGAAGCGGGCATTGAGTATTATCGATGGCATCTTGCACACTATCCTTCGGACCTGCAAAACGGCACGGGAGTAGATGGACCGTATGTTATTCCATACCTAGACCCTGAAACGGGGGAAGAGACTGGTGAAATTACGCTTTCGGTTGAAGGGAATACTGCATGTGGAGAAGCGCTTTCCGTAGACATCACTGCAACCGGAGTGCCTGAAAGTACTCCCGAGGCCCGAAGAACTATCACTACTCGGTATGCTCAGCCTTCAGTTGCGAGCTTCTCATATATTTTGAATGACAGTGTGTGGGCAGGCGCAGACCGCATTATCAATGGTCCGTATCACTCAAATGGTGGTATTCGTATGGACGGTACTGCAAACTCTTCCGTTACCAGTTCACTTGCTACATGGAACTGTACAAGCTCGTATGGTTGTAGTCCTGCTTCTTCAACCGCCTCAGGAGTAGTGGGGAGTGGTCCGAATCAGCAATTCTGGGAGTATCCGGTACCGCAAGTAGACTTCTCTGCAATTGCCGCTGACTTTGGTTCTCTTAAAACAATTGCGCAGAACGAAGGTATTTACTATGACCGGTATAGTACGACTAATGGGCAAGGAGACCCTGCATACTGGCGTGGGTACCACCTGATTTTTAATGCCAACAACACCGTGACCGTGCGCCGAGTTTCAGCTACTACACAACTTCAGGTGGTGCCGGTAAACAGTGCTGACGCTACTACCGATCGAGCACTCATTAGTAATGAAGCGACGTACGAAACGCGTGCAATACCTGCCGATTGTGGACTCATCTTTGTAGAAGACAATACGTGGATTGAAGGAGTGATTCCGCAGAAAATAACGGTAGTGGCAGCAAATATTGTGAACGCAAACATCGCACCCAATGTGTATGTGCGAAATAATATTTCGTATGACACCAGCGACGGAAGTGCTGGGCTGACCGTTATTGCAGAAAATAATGTGCTTATTGCACCAAATGCACCTGACACCATGTCTGTGAGTGGCGTGTTTATCGCACAGGGAGGTGCATTTGGTAGGAACTTATACCTCAACAACTCACGCTCAGACTGTCACTCTACCTACGAACCCAAGGACTCTCTTACTATTCGGGGAACGACCGTTTCAAACCGACGTACTGGTACAAAGTGGGTAAATGGGTGTGGAAGTGGGGACGACGCAGGGTTTGAAACGCGTATAGACTCCTACGACCGTACGCTTGCGAGCGATCCGCCCCCATTTACGCCTGTGGTTTCCGTAGACTACGAACTTATGGACTGGCGCGAAGATAATTAGCCACTGACAAAGCGGAGAACTGGTATCATACAAAGCATGCTTATCTTTGGTAATTGGAAGTCGTACGTTGAGAAAAAAGAGGACGCAAAAACGCTCATGGCCTCCGCCAAGCGACTCGCGGGGAATACCAAGCACACCATTGTAGTTTTTCCACCCGCACCGTTTATTAGTCTCCTCGCAAGTACTCGCTCCTCAGTGGGAGTTGGCGCACAGGATGTTTCGGATGTCAGTATTGGTGCGGCAACGGGAGAAATTTCTGCAGGAGTGTTAAAGCAGGCGGGGGCAACGTATGTGCTCGTGGGACATTCCGAACGCCGTGCGCGCGGAGAAAATGCAGAGCGCATTTTTGAAAAGACCATGCGTGCACTTGCGAACGGCCTTATTCCCGTGTTGTGCGTGGGTGAAAAAACACGTGACTCAAACGCCACGTATTTGCAGGAGCTTCGTGGCGAGTTGGATGCAATTTTTAGTAGGCTTGCACCACGAGACCGCTTGAAAGTGATTGTGGCCTATGAACCGGTGTGGGCAATAGGAAAGACGGCGGCAGATGCCATGGCTCCGGCAGACCTTCGCGAGATGGTGCTCTATGTCCGCAAAGTACTTGGTCAGTACATGCCGGAGAAGGTGGCGGCAAAGGCGAAAGTGCTCTATGGCGGTTCTGTAGAAGAAGGTTCTGCGCGCGGCCTTGCAGAGAGTGGTGTGAGTGGTTTTTTGATTGGACACGCAAGTGCAGAGCCGGCGTCATTTAAAGCGCTCGTGAACGCGCTTCCATAAAACATGCGCACGGTACGAGAACTTCGTGCACTTCATGGAATACCGGTGTTGGTGCGCGCGTCACTCAATGCGCCTGTGGTAGGAGGGAAGGTTACGAACACATTTCGTCTAGAGAGCGCACTCCCGACCATCTCTTTTTTGAAAGAGCGTGGTGCAAAAGTGATATTGGCAAGCCATGTAAGTGGTACGGGGACTGAAACACTCTTTCCTGTATTTGAAGCGATGCGTACTCTGGTGCCCGGCATTACTTTTTGTTCTGTGCCGGTAGGGGCAGAAGCACGTAGGGCAGTCCGTGAACTTTCTCCTGGTGGTGTGCTCATGCTTGAAAACCTTCGTCGTATGAAAGGAGAAGAACAGAACGACTCAGGGTTTGCACATGAACTTGCGTCGCTCGCGGATATTTTCGTACAAGATTCGTTTGATGTATGCCACCGCAAGCATGCATCAGTGATTGGCGTCCCGAAACTGCTTCCGGCATATGCAGGACTCACCGTTGAAGTAGAGGTGGATGAACTTACAAAAGCACTGCATCCGAAGAAACCCTCTCTTGCCATCATTGCGGGTGCTAAGTTTGCCACGAAAGAGCCTGTACTGCGTCGCCTCCTTAAAACGTATGACCGTGTGGTTGTGGGCGGGGCGCTTGCAAACGATTTTATTCACGCAGCAGGATACGATGTGGGCGCCTCACTCGTTTCTAAAGAAGCTCTGCATGACGTGAAGGCACTCGTTTCAAATAAAAGACTCGTGGTACCTAAAGATGTGATTGTCGCAAAAAGAGGAGAGAAGCGTGACAGAGCACGAGTGGCTGAACTTTCTGATGTGCAAGGAGATGAAATGATTTTAGACTTAGGACCAAAGACACAGGCAGTATTAGCGCAGTATGCGCGCAAGGCAAAAACAGTCACATGGAATGGACCGCTCGGACTTTTTGAAGATGGGTTTACGGATGCAACGTATGCGCTTGCGCGTGCAGTGGTGGAAGGGAAAGCGCATTCTGTGGTCGGAGGGGGCGACACTATTTCTGCGCTTGAGACTCTGCGTGTCGCAGATCGCTTCTCTTTTATTTCAACGGGCGGTGGTGCAATGCTTGATTTTCTTGCAGAAGGAACGCTTCCGGGGCTTTCGGTGCTTTAAGTAAGTGCAGTCCGTATTTTTTCTGCCACATTCATTGCTTCGCCTTCCGCGTAGCTTGTCTTTGGCCACGTCGTCAGTCCGTCGTTCGTGAAGCGTGGAATGATATGGAGATGGGTGTGGAATACTAATTGTCCTGCAGCCGCTTCATTGTTGGAGCTGATGTTTACGCCATCGGCGCCTACTGCTTCTTTCACTGCGTTTGCCACACGCACTGCCGTTTGCATAAGTACTGCAAGCGTCTCGTCGTCAGTGCTTAAAAGGTTTCGTGAGGGCGTTTTTGGAATGACAAGCGTGTGTCCTTTGTGTACAGGAGCAATGTCCAGAAACGCGAGTGTTTTTTCATCCTCGTATACAATTTCCGCTGGTACTTCTCGGCGAATAATCTTTCCAAATATGGTGTCTTCCATTTCACGTAGCATACGCGCTGTTTCAGTTTGATACAATCGTCGGACAATGGTTGCCAGATACGCTCCGCTTTCAAAAGAGACACGCGATGCACTTTCTGCATACGACGAACTCATGGCAGAACTTTTAGTGAGGAGAGGAGTTACGAACGAAGCACAGGCGCAAGCTTTTCTCGACCCTTCATACGAAGCGCACGTGGGCGACCCACTCTTAATTCTTAATATGGAAAAAGCTGCACGCCGTATTGTGACGGCGATCAGCAGTGGTGAGCGCATTACTGTCTGGAGTGACTACGACTGCGACGGTATTCCCGGAGGCACGCTCCTTCACGACTTTTTCAAGAAAGTAGGTGCAAACTTTGATAACTACATTCCTCACAGACATGAAGAAGGGTTTGGGGTGAACGAAGCGGGAGTAGATACGCTCGCCACATCTGGCACAAAAGTGCTCATAACCGTTGATTGTGGCATTACAGACGTTGCGCCGATTGCTCGCGCAAATAGTTACGGCATGGATGTCATTCTTACTGACCACCATCTTCCGCAAAAGGAAGTACCGCCGGCGTTTGCAATCATAGACCCAAAACAGGACGGAGAAACATACCCGTTTCGCGATTTTTGTGGTGGTGGACTCGCGTGGAAACTTGCGTGCGCTGTACTTAGTGTCGGACGAAGTCAAAAACATGCATGGGCCGATGCAGTTCCTCTTGGATGGGAAAAGTGGCTACTGGATATGGCAGGTCTCTCAACGATTGCAGACATGGTGCCACTTGTTGGAGAGAATCGCGTGATTGCCAAGTACGGTCTCTTGGTTATGCG
>CAYMZP010000011.1:0-25342 GCA_964395025.1 uncultured Candidatus Saccharibacteria bacterium | reverse complement strand
CCTTATGAACTCGCTCGGCTTCCAGCGTGGTACACGTCCTCCGCTTCCTCTCTTTAACGGCGCTTCGGCAGTACAGCAGGGAAGCGGTAATTCAGGAAACGTTTTTAATCAGAATACGAATAGAATTGCACCGGCATCTAGTAATACCGCAAACGCAAATAATAATTCCGGTAGCCCTCGTGGTGCCACGTGTACAGTAATGGCTGCTTCAGGCAGTACAGAATGTCTTTCTGGACAGTGTCTTTTTAGAGGAGAAGATGCTAATGGTCAGGCCATGTATACCTGTAGCTAGGTGTTATGCACATCTCTGCAACAGCCTGATTGACGCTTCCTGAATACGACTTATCATATAAGCCATACCCTAACAATCATTCATGAAAAAGCTTGCATTTCTTAGCGCCTTCCTCCTGACTCCGGTTCTGGTGTCTGCTCAGCGCATCAACAATGTGTCTGATCTTGGAAACGTCATCATTGGCATCATCAACGATGTCTTAGTTCCACTCGTATTCGCCATTGCGTTCATCGTATTCATCTGGGGCGTGTTCGTATACTTCATTCAAGGTGGTTCTGACGAAGAGAAGCGTACGCAGGGTCAACAGCTCATGCTCTACGGCATCATTGGCTTCTTTGTCATGGTATCCGTCTGGGGCTTGGTAAACATCCTCGTAGGAACGTTTAGTTTCAATCAGGCTATTCCACGCCCACCTGCAACACCAGGTATTCGCTAGGACTTTCTCCACCACAAGAGAAATGCCACACCGCAGGGTGTGGCATTTCTCTTGTATACTAGGGCACATGGACATTGTTGGCTCGGTGGTAGATTTTCTTGACGATTTCGTTTTGCCTGCGCTGTTTACTTTCTCTCTCGCACTCTTTGTGTGGGGCACGCTCATGTACTCCATTCAAGGGAAGTTTGACGAAGAAGTGCGAGAGAAGGGGAAAGCAATTATGGTGTATGGGCTTTTTCTTTTCATGCTTATGTTTCTTTTCTGGGGCTTGCTTCGTATAGCCTTTGGCTAATATAGATTTGCTATCATACGTCTATGCAAGACCCCATTAACGCATTTATAGCTGTGGTGCTTGAAAACATCGTAAATCCGGTTATCACGCTTCTTGGACTTGGAGCGTTCGTACTGATGGTGTATGGAGTCGTTGTTTTTATCGCTAATGGAGAAAATGAAGAAAAGCGCGCCACCGGCCAGCGCCACATTGTCTGGGGACTCATTGGCATGCTTATTCTATTTGGCGCGAACGCCATCATTGCCCTTATTGCTTCTACGATTGGAGTAGAGGTCCCGCGCTAAAACAAAGGCACGCCAAGGGCGTGCTTTCGTGTGCTGGGGAGAGGACTCGAACCTCCATGCCCGAAGGCGCTTGGTCCTAAGCCAAGTGCGTCTACCAATTTCGCCACCCCAGCATCTTGCAAGAGTATACTGTGCACGCTAATCTGCAAACTATTGCGTCTGTATGAAATACTATATAGACGTTCGGCAGATAAGAATATACCTGCTATATTCTTATCACCTCGCGTTTGCGCCTATAGCTCAGTTGGTAGAGCAGATCCCTCTTAAGGATACGGTCCCAGGTTCGAGCCCTGGTAGGCGCACAACCGATACAAATCCTGCCCTTTGGCAGGATTTGTGCGTTGTGCGAGCCGGAGCGATGTTTTGCCAGCAGGTAAAACCGCGAGGCGGGGTCGAGAAATTTCACGAGCGACGGCGAGTGAAATATTTGTGACCACAAAGACGAACCACCTTTTCTAAATGCTACAATGCGCAAATTGTGCAACGCGCAAGCGAAGAAGAAACATTCATAGAAAAACCTTTTTCCGGTGAAATTACCGGTCCCGCTTTTTTTATTGGGAAAGGAGAGAAAGAAGGCCTGCTTTCATTTGGCTCAGGACAGCCGGACTTACCACCACCTCCTGAAGCATTTCAGATTCTGCACGACTACAACGGTTTTAAATATGGACCAGTAGCAGGAAGTGAAGATTTGCGTGAGCGACTTTCCGAGGTGTATGAAGGTTCTCGAAAAGATGACTTTGTCATTACGAATGGTGCGTCTGAAGCTCTAGACCTTACACTCCGTGCGTTGTATGTGCCTCAAGCACGTGTGCTTCTTCCGCGCCCATACTACTACTCGTATCCACGCAATGTAGAGCTCGCTGGCATGACCCCGGTGTATGTTGATTTAGATGCAAATGGGAAACTCACGTTTGAAGCATTTGTAGAATCGGCGGAGGGATGTCGTGCCGTAATCATAAACTCTCCTTCAAATCCGACTGGTACGGTGCACGACGTTGAGGTACTGCGACGGATTGAAGCATGGTGTGATGCGCAAGGCGTCTATCTTATTTCAGACGAAGTATATAAAGATTTAATTTACGAGCGCGAAAATTATCTCCTGAAAGGGAAGCGTGTGATTACCGTAAATTCATTTTCAAAAACATACGCGATGTGCGGGTTGCGAGTGGGATACCTGTATGCGCGTGAGCCAGAGTTGGTGGGTCGCATCGTGGAAATGAAGTCGCATACCTCTATGAACACGAGTATTGTTTCTCAAGCTATGGCGCTTGCCGCACTCTCTGCACCTGCTTCCTACGCTGCGTCACACCTTTCTGTGTGGAAAGAGCGTCGTGACCGTATATATGACGGCATGCGTGCGCTCGGCCTCTCGCTCTGGCGCCCTGAAGGAGCATTTTATGTATTGCCAGAGTTCAAGCATTCTGGGCGGGTTGTCTCGGACTTATATACCCGCTACGACCTTATTACGTACGACGGTGCATGGTTTGGTGCACCTGGCCGTGTGCGCTTTAGCTATGCGCTTGAAGGGAAAAAGATTGACGAAGGACTCGCACGCCTCAAAAAGTTCCTAGAGAACGAATATCAAACGTACTAAACCGCGTTCATACTAATATTCACGTATATCAATTTTCGCTCAGCATATTTGGTATGTGCGAGGGGTACGGGGTACATGTCCCCTATCTCTCACGGCCGTGAGAGATAGGGGACATGTAAAAACAAAAGGGAAAGGAGTACGAGGGTATTAGATGCGCGCACCAAAGAAGAACTCTTCTGGTGATTCGCGTACGTAGTGCCGGGAGTGGGAATCGAACCCACACGCCGTTTTACCAGCTGGGGATTTTAAGTCCCCTATGTCTACCAATTTCATCATCCCGGCAAAACTAGCCGTACGTAGGCTAGCGTGAGGCCCGAGGGGGATTCGCACCCCCGCATAGCGGTTTTGCAGACCGCCGCGTTGCTTCTTCGCCATCGGGCCAGTACGGCAATACTAGCGCGTCTAGAGCTCGCGCGAAAGGTCTTCAAGATGCTGTCGATTCTCCTCTCCGTAATCAAATGCAAATTTTACAAAGGGTAGTACAGCAAAACGCCCTTCTTTTTTTAGAAAATCACGGAAGGAGTCAGCGTGTCGGTTCAAAAAGGAAAGCGCATGCTCGCGTTCGCCGTCAGGAAAGATACTGACAAACACCGTTGCCTGTTTCCGGTCTGGAGAAATTTCAGAACGGAGTGGCGTAATGAGCGTACCTCGCCCTGCTTCACGTGCAATATAGCGTCCAGCTAGTTCCGTGAGACGAGAGAGTGCTTTTTCGTCGCGTATGGCAGACATGGCTAAGATTCAATTACGTCAAACGTAACGAGCATGTCACCAGGTGCTGCTTCTGCCTTGGCTTCAATTTGAAGGCCAAAGTCGCCTTCAACATGTATTTCTTTTACATCAGTACGTGCCTGCTGAAGATTGGTGAGTTTTCCACGACCCAGTTCAATACCACGTCGTACTATTTTCACTGAGGTGCCGACGGAAAGAGAGCCAGATACGAATGACGCACCAAGCACCTGCTTTTGACCTGAGACGCTAAATGCTTTGAGTACTTTCGCTTCACCGAGCACACGCTCTTCTTTTATGCGCGGTGCGCGTTCTTTCATGAGCACGGTAATACGTTCAACCAGTTCGTAGATAATCGTAAACGTTTCTGCTTGTACGGCGCTACGATCTGCAAGCTCTCGTATGCCTGTAGGTAACGACACATTAAAACCAACCACAAATGCTCCTCCAGAAACAGCGGTTTTAATATCTCCTTCAGAAATTGCACCAATACCGCTTGCGACAATTTTTACCGACACACGGTCATGCGGGATATGCATGAGTGCTGCTGACACTGCTTCTAAGCTACCGGAGACATCTGCCTTAAGCACGATGGGGAATAGCGTTTTGCCTTCGTGCGATACGGTTTCTTCAGACTGGGCGTGTTGCATCGTATTTTCCGTGACTGCTTTCTCGGCTTCTTTTTTTGTTTTTACTACGGAAAAAGGCATTCCGGCATGAGGGAGTGCACTCCAGCCTGACACAGCAACAGGAAGAGATGGTCCTGCGGAAGTGAGACGAGAGCCACGAAAATCTTCAATAAAACGCACAGGAGCAAAAGCCTCTAGAGAAACAGCAAACGTACCGGTATGGAGTGTTCCGTTTTTAATGATGAGTGTTGCGGTGGTACCACGTCGTGCGTCCTGAGAAGATTCAAGTACGAAACCAGACGCAGGTACGTCCGGGTCTCCTGTTGGTTCTGCAAGGTCGGCAGTAAGAAGCACGAGGTCAAGAAGTTCAGGGATGCCGTCACCTGTCTTACTTGAAACACCAGCAAAAGGTATAGAGCCACCAAGACCCTCAAGATAGATTCCTGCTTCAAGCGCAGCTATCTTTACGCGCTCCAGGTCTGCACCATTTTTATCCATTTTAGTAAACGCAACCACAAAAGGAATTCCTGCACTTTCAATTTCTTTCCACGCTTCAAGTGTTTGTGGCTTAGGGCCCTCGTCTCCTGCAATGACGAGAATCGCGACGTCTGCTGCAGCCGCGCCACGAGCACGAAGTGTTTTAAAGGCTTCGTGACCAGGTGTGTCAAGAAAAGTTATGGTGCGAGGAGTGCCTTCGTGTTCGTGCTCCGCCACGTACGCAGAGACGTGTTGCGTAATACCACCCGCCTCTCCGGCGGTTACGTTAGTTTTACGGATGTAGTCCAAAAGAGAAGACTTTCCGTGGTCGATGTGGCCCATAACGGCCACAATGGGAGGACGAGGAAGTAATGCCATACCATATAAGGAGTACCGCATGGATTGCAGAAATGCAATTAAGACCGCATGCTGTTTGTGTATGAGTATCTATCTTGACGCAGCTGCAGCACACCCAGTTCGCCCTTCGGCGAGGCGTGCATTTTTGCGTGCGCTATCCCATAGCGGGAACCCTTCTTCGCCACATAAGGAGGGACGTACTGCGCTAGATATACTTGAGAACGCTCGTGCTCGTATAGCGCGGATACTTGGCGCAAAGGCAGATATGGTCATTTTTACCAGTGGGGCAACAGAGGCAAATGCACTGGCAATTGTGGGACATATACGTGCCCGTATAGAGGCTGGAAGTACCCCCGCATCACTCACCGTTCTGTATGTACCTACACAGCACGCATCTGTCCTTGGTGCGGTAGAAGAAGTGAAAAAACTAGGTGTGCACGCTACCCCTATTCCACTCGTAGATGGAGCAATTGACATGGACGCGCTCCGAGCGCTACTCAAAAACCCTGTCACCCTTATTACTCTTGATGTGGTGTGTGGAGAGACCGGTACCCGGTTTGATACGCGTGGCGTACGCGCGTGTATTGATGAACTTCCAACACCAGAGCGTCCAGTTTTTCATGTAGATGCTACGCAAGCACCGCTCGTAGAAAACATGGAGCGTACACGACTTGGCGCAGACCTCATTTCTTTTGATGCACAAAAGATTGGTGGAATACGAGGTATTGGAGTGCTTCTTTCACCGCGCACCATACCACTTGTTCCGCTCTTTGAAGGTGGAGGGCAAGAACGAGGACTACGTAGCGGTACACCGTCTCCTGCACTTGCTACCGCGCTAGAGAATGCGCTGACATCTGCAACGCGCGAACGCGAAGCGTTCGCGCGCCGTGCAGAAAAGTACATAACCACCCTCGTTTCTCTTCTTCAGAAGGAAGTACCGGGGACGCTGGTAAATGGTGGTAGGAAACGTGCGCCACACATTGTGAATGTGTCACTTCCGCAATGTGATGCTGAGTATCTTTCGGCGCTTCTTGATGCACGAGGTATTTGTGTTTCTACAAAAAGTGCGTGCGAAAGCGGAGAAGCAGGTTCGCGCGTAGTTGCGCTCTATACCGGTAGTGTGGAGCGCGCTACTTCTGCACTACGTATTTCTATGCACGCTCAAACACGTCTTAATGATTTGCACGAATGTGTGCGCGTTATTAAAAAAGTACTTCCGCTTGCACGCGCGTAAGCCAGGCTTCACGCACTTATAGTATTTCGGTATACTCTTTCTATGAACATTGAAGACCTTACTAAAACACAACTCCTGCTTCTTACGGTGTTAGTAAACTTCGTAACGTCTATTGCTACAGGTGTTCTCACGGTGTCTCTCCTTGATCAAGCACCACCTACCGTGATACAGACGGTGAATCGGATTGTAGACAACACTATTGAAACGGTGACCCGTGAAGTGCCGGTTATTCGTAACGTGCCATCGGAAGTACCATCTTCCGAAGAACTTCTCACTGCGGCACTAGTAAAAAGTGGTGCATGGAACGTACGGCTCTATCGTTCGGGAGAAGAACTACCCGAAGGGCATGGCTTGTACCATGCATCTTCAAGAAGTGTCATCACGACCATAGGGAACCTTCCAGAAAATATTACGGTTGAATTTGGAGACGGTACGCGGGTTGAAGCGCAGGGAAGGGAAGATCTTGGATTCCTAAAATATACGCTCGTTACGGACGCCACTCCTCCCAACACACCTTCAGCAACGTTCATACCGCTTTCACAGGTACGACAAGGACAGACCGCTATTGCGCTTGCAGAGGATCGTTCGGCTGTCACTGGCATCATCAGCCTGGTAACGGACGAATATGCTAAAACCGATATACCCAATCTTCCTGTCGGGACACCGCTTGTAAGCTTGTCCGGAGAAGTTATCGGTCTTTCTCTTCCAGACGGGACTCTCCTTGAAACTGACGCATTTTCCGCTACGCTCTCTCCGTAGCCCATTACTCGCCCTACCAAGAACGCTATGCCTCCCTTCAAAAACTTCACCACAAAAGCAAAAGAAGCTATCAGGAAAGCACACGAGCTTGCCATAGAGCGCGGGCAAAACCACGTATCCCCGCTTCATCTTTTAGCGGCACTTGTGTACCAGGAAGAGAGTCTCGTATTCTCCGTGCTGGATCGTATGGACATAGACACCATGCTTCTTGCAGATACGTTGCTTGAGAGCCTAGAAACTCCCGAGTCTTCCTCGGTGCTTTCTCCCTCGTATCAGCTCTATCTCACTCCTGATCTTGCACAAGCACTTGAAGTCTCTGGAAAGGTGGCAGCGCGCATGAATGATGCGTTTGTAGGGACGGAACATCTTTTTGTCGCAGTGCTTGAGCACCCAGGACCTGCGTCCGATATTTTGGGGCGTTTCAAGATTGATGCGCCGACCGTGCTCGCGCTTCTTAAGGAGCTCAAGAACGCAAAAGATGGACAGACTGCAGAACCGAAGCGGTTTCGTGCACTGGCGAAGTACACGCGTAACCTTACAAAGCTTGCGTCAGAGAATGCGCTTGACCCAGTGATTGGGCGTGATCAAGAGATTCACCGCGTGATTCAAATTCTTGCACGGCGCACTAAGAATAATCCGGTACTCATTGGTGAAGCAGGTGTTGGAAAAACTGCCATTGCAGAAGGACTCGCCGCACGAATTGCGCAAGGTGACGTTCCAGAATCTCTAAAGAACAAAGAGCTTCTCTCCCTTGACCTTGGTCTTATGATTGCGGGAACCAAGTACAGAGGTGAATTTGAAGAACGCATGAAGAGCGTAATGAAAGAGGTAGAAAAAGCACAAGGGAAAGTGATTCTCTTTGTGGACGAACTGCATACGCTCGTTGGTGCAGGTGCTGCAGAGGGTGCTATGGACGCGTCAAACATGTTGAAACCAGCGCTTGCGCGCGGAGAGATTCGCGTTATTGGTGCTACGACTCTCAAGGAGTACCAGCAACACATTGAAAAAGACACTGCGCTCACACGCCGTTTCCAGCCGGTGTATGTGCAAGAGCCGACCATTGAAGATGCGGTTGCGATTCTGAGAGGACTGCGCGACAAGTACGAGCTCTACCACGGTGTGCGTATTACCGATGGAGCCATTGTGTCTGCAGTAGACCTTTCTTCTCGCTACATTAGTGACCGCTTCTTGCCAGACAAAGCAATTGACCTTATTGACGAAGCTGCGTCTGGGCTTCGTATTGCGCTTGAAAACAAGCCACCACTGCTTGAGGAAACTGACCGCAAGATACGCCGTCTTGAAATTGAGCGTCAAGCTTTGCAGAAAGATGAAGAGGGTGAGCACGCAAAAGAAATCAAAGAGCGTATCAAGCTCATAGATACAGAAATTGCTGATCTCAAGGAAAAAACAGCAGAGCTTGATCTGAAGTGGAAAAACGAAAAAGAGGTTCTTGAAAGTATTCGTGCACTCAAAGCCGAGCTTGATAAATTGCGTGTTGCTGCAGATGCTGCAGAAGCTGCCGCAGACCTTGGTACCGTTGCAGAAATTCGCTACGGCAAGATGCCGCTTGTTACTAAAGAACTCGAAACAAAAATGAAGCGCTTAAAGACGCTTCAGAAGTCTCGTCGCGTGCTTCAAGAAGAGGTAACGGAGCAAGAGATTGCCGGTGTGGTTTCGCGCTGGACCGGTATTCCGGTTGCAAAAATGCTTGAAGAGGAAGCGGCAAAGCTGGCGCGCATGGAGGAGGACTTGAAGGGAGCGGTAATTGGACAGGATAAAGCTGTCAAAATTATTGCAGACGCGGTGAAGCGTTCCCGAGTAGGGATTAGTGACCCAAACCGTCCTATCGGTTCCTTCCTTTTCCTTGGTCCTACGGGTGTGGGTAAAACAGAACTCTCTCGTCGCCTTGCTGAGTTTATGTTTAACGACCCTGATGCATTGGTGCGCGTAGACATGTCAGAGTTTATGGAAAAGCATTCCATTGCAAAACTTATTGGTGCACCTCCTGGCTATGTAGGGTATGAAGAAGCGGGAAGCCTTACGGAGCGCATTCGTCATCGCCCATATGCTGTGGTGCTCTTTGACGAAATAGAGAAAGCGCACCCAGAAGTTTTCAATCTCTTGCTTCAGGTGCTTGATTCGGGCCACCTCACCGACGGTAAGGGGCGCAAGGTGAACTTCAAAAACTCTATTGTAGTTTTGACCAGTAACATTGGTGCTGAGTACATAGACCGCATGGCTTCCATTGGTTTTGGAAATGGTGATGGCGAGGATTCAGCAAAGTATGAACAGGTAAAAGAAAAGGTGATGGGTTCTCTCAAAGACCACTTCCGTCCCGAGTTCCTCAACCGTCTTGATGACATTGTGATGTTTGAGGTGTTGTCTAAAGAAACGTTGGCGCGCATTGTGGAGAATCAAATCAACGACGTCGTTACGCGCCTTGGCGGAAAGCGCATCACACTTTCTATTGCCGATGAGGTGAAAGCATGGCTCGCTGAAAAGGGATATAACCCCCAGTACGGTGCTCGCCCCCTAAAGCGTGCTATTCAGGACCATATTCTCACGCCGATTGCCTCTCTTATGGTTGGGCAGGGAATTATGGAGGGTGGACATGTGTCAGTGACGCTCAAGGCAGGGGTGCCAGCTTTTGAGGTACGAAAGACGGCTCCAAGGGCTAAAAAAGCCACTCCAGTTACCGCTTAGGGAATTGCACATATTTCAACTCTCTGGTAGGGTTGCCCCTATATGTCGCAAGACCATCTCATAAAGCTCAAGTCCACCAAGTCGGACACGGTGTACTTTACCCGCAAAAACCGTAAGAAAGTTGAGCGAAAGCTTGAATACAAAAAGTACGATCCAAAAACGAGAAAGCGCGAAGTGTTTAAGGAAAGCAAGAAATAAGAAAAATCCCGCTATAGCGGGATTTTTCTTATTTAGAAGTCCAAGAACCATGTTGGGCGAGCACGGCGCCGAATAGGCAGACGCGAGCGCGAGCCCGTAGCAAAACATGGTGCTGGGCAAGAAATAAAAAGATGAAGGCCGTCCAGAGAATGGAACGGCCTTCTTCGTTTTAGGAGTCGGGTTTGAAGCCCTACTCCTCGAGGTATTCCGGCGCAGGTACGAGCTTGTGTGGCACCAGAGCAAGGCTCTGGACTTCATCTCCGAACTTTCCACGGTTGTCATCGCACCAGCGTTTGAATGCTTCTGCGCCACTCCTTCCTGCCTCAAAGACGAGAAGAGTGGCTGACTCATTGGTGTGGCGGCCACGAAAGCGCAAACCAACATGGCCGTCCGAGCGATTCAGAATGCAAATCTCACCGTGATTCCTGAGTGCTGTGTAGGCTCCAGGAGTCACGTGTGGAAAGCTAACGTATGGAACTTCACGCATGGCGTACTCCTTCCGTCATGCCCGCGGGGACCATTCCCCATACCCACAGAAAACTATTTTATGAGTCGTATGTCAATTGCCCTTTTGTGCTTGTAAAAGGGTAGGGAGCCATAGTGGTGCATTGGGAAGAAGGGGAATACCGTTCCCAGCTAGTGCTTCCTGTAGTTCTTTTGGGGTAAACCACGCAACTTGCTCTACCTCTTCTTTCTGAAGTACAAATAGATTTGCAGGTTTGTTGCACGTGTAGAGATACCACTGATTAAAAAACACTCGCGCAATTTCTGCTGTACGTATTTTTGGTCCTTTAATAAGTTCGGTAAGAGGAATAGAGAGTCCAATTTCTTCCTCAATTTCTTTCACAATGTTTGTTTCGTACGTCTCTCCTTCTTCCACTGTCCCTGAAGCTGCTGGTCCCCAAAGACCGGGGCTATTTGTTTTTGAAAATGAGCGTTGCGCCATAAGCACATGACCCTCTTCGTTTGTAAGCCAAAGACTAGAACTTCTATAGATATCGTCTGGAAGGCGGTCTTTTGCTTCTTTAACACCTATTTCTTCGTCGTTTTCATTTACTATGACGATGCGCATGGCGAGAGCATAGCATAGAGAAGACGGTTACGGTCACAGATATTTTGTTCGCCGTCGCTCCCAAAATTCCGCGACCCCGCCTCGCGGTTTTGCGTGCTCGCAAAACATCGCTCCGGCTCCCGCATGCGGTCACGAGTCACTAAGTATTTTGTTCCGCACTGCTCACAAAATACTAAGTGCTCTCGACCCCGTCTCGCCGTCGCTTAAGCGACATGGCTCCGACTCCCGCAACGCAGAAAACCTGGTGCAGACCAGGTTTTCTTGCTGTTGCGGGCCCACGAGGAATCGAACCTCGGCCGACGGTTTTGGAGACCGACGTTCTACCATTAAACTATGGACCCTGAGTGAGGTTTTCATACCGAGAGTGTAATTCTCTCTATATGGACCCTGCTCCCCAAGACTACCAAACACCGTCCCTGTGGGCAAAGCGTCGTACCGCATCTCTATGACGTATAATCAGCATATGCGCAGACTCGCCCTCCTCATACTCCTGCCGGTGCTCTTTCTTGCACCGTTTTCTGCATCTGCTGCGACCGTCAATTTCTTTGGTCCCATAGTTCCGGAAAAGTGTAATTGTTTGCCGAGCGAGACCGGAGGACTCCCAAGTGCACCTGACTGGGGCTGTGTGCTTGCAACGATTCAAAACCTCGTGAGCTTTGCGATTGCGATTGGGGTAATCATTGTCGTGTTTATGGTGGCGTATGCGGGTATTTTGTGGATTGCAAGCCCATTCAATCCGCATAACCGTGAAGAGGGGAGAAATCTCCTCATGGGCTCAATTATCGGGCTCGTGATCGTGCTTTGTTCGTGGCTTCTTGTAGACTTTGTTATGAAGTTTTTCTACAACGAAACGCGCGCAAAAGATTATGCAGGATATGAAGAAATTAGCTACTTACCGTGGGAAAGTATTTTGGGTGGAAACACGGAAAACAAATGTTTTGTGCCCACAACACTTCCTGACGCTCCGGTGAATCCAGGTAACTCCATGCTAGACCCTATCCTAGGAGGTAGTTGTGCAACGTGCGTGAATCTAAAGACGAATTCGTCACTTGAATGTAAGTCTGCAGCAAGCTGTACTGTCGTACCATCACTTAAAGATAAGCTTTCCAACATCTCTTTCTCTGGCGGTTGGATAGTAACTGAGGCATACCCACCAACTCGCTCACACCGAAATCAGTGTCACGGAAACGGCACGTGTGTGGATGTTGGTTTCCGCGGAACTACGTATTCTGCAGAAACTGTAGAAGAGTTTATAGTTGCTGCTCGTGCTCAAGGTCTCCGTGCTGATTTTGAAGAAGACTCGCAAACGTGCCCTATTCAAAAAGCGCTCGCACAAAAAAACATTCGATCGTATTGCAAGGGAACAGACCCATCATATTCTGCAATCAGCGGTTCGCACTTCTCTGTGTATCTCAATCAGTGACCAAGCTTTCTGAGCCACGCTTTTTGCCGGCGCGCATATTGTGAAAGTTTTGCCGTAAGCGCTGGCAGAAGTGAAGATTCTTCTCGCTCACCACGCAGATATTCTCCAATAACTCTGTACTCAAGCCCAAACTCATTCAGGCGCGTGTCTCCTACGCGCTCTCGTACCCTTTTTACTTCCTCTATAAGTCCACGAGAGAGCGCTTCTTCAAGGCGTGTCTTAATACGTTCCTTAAGTTCATCCATCGGAGGATTTATAACTACCCACTCGGCGACATAACGCATCTCTCTACGCTCTCGAGTAGGTACTTTTCCATGCACAAAAAGTATCTCAAGGGCACGTATAAGTCGGTGTCTATTGTGCGGGTCTAGGTCTTTTGCGCGCCGTGCATCCTTTTGCGCTATGCGCGCAAACAATTCTTCGTTCGGCAGTTCTTCAAAAGTGGCACGAAGTTCTTGGTTTATGGGAGTGTTTGGTGGTAGTCCGTAGAGAAGCGCATCAAAATAAAAGTGCGTTCCGCCGGCAAGTATCGCTTTCTTTCCACGAGAAATAATTTCGGTAATGAGTCGGTCTGCGTCTTCAACAAAATCGCCTGCGCTATAGCTTTCTTCTGGCTTGCGTATGTCTATAAGGTAGTGGGGGATACCCTGCATTTCCTCAGGTCGTATCTTTTCCGTGCCAATATCAAGTGTTTTATATACTTGGCGGGAGTCTACTGAAATAACTTCGCCATCACGCTCTTTGGCAAGCGCGATTGCGCGTGAGGTTTTTCCAGACGCCGTAGGACCAACGACGCAGATAATGCTTGGTTTTTCTTCCATCGTCGCTGATGCTATCATGCCTTTTACATTACTGGCATTTGAGTGACACCCCTATGGATACGAATAGTAAGAAAAGCAACTATTGTGAACGATGTGGAGACTTTCACGAAACAGAACGCGAATTTATTTCGTATGTTCGTGTGGGCCAACCGGTTCCCGACTATGAGTTTGAGATATACCAGAACGACGATACAAAGTCGGTAAAGTTTTCTGACTACCGTGGTAAGTGGCTCGTGGTGATGTTCTATCCTGCAGACTTCACCTTTGTATGCCCCACTGAGCTTGAGGACATGGCGAAGATATATCCAAAAATTAAAGAGATGGGAGGAGAAGTCATTTCTTTCTCAACCGATACAGTGTTTACACACAAAGCGTGGCACGACACCTCACCCGCAATAAAGCAGATAGAGTTCCCGATGGGTGCAGACCCTTCTGGGAAAGTGTCGTATGCCTTTGGGGTACTCGTAGAAGGAGGTGATTCGGCGCTTACGGAAGACGAAGGTCTTGCACAGCGTGGCACCTTCCTCATTGATCCAGAAGGAGTACTTCGTACGGCAGAAATACACCACAACTCCATTGGTCGCTCTGCAAAAGAAACCTTCCGCAAGTTGCAGGCAGCGCAGTTCGTGGAAAAGAACGGCGACAAAGTGTGTCCGGCAAGCTGGGAACCCGGTGACGACACGCTTGAACCGGGGATGGATTTGGTAGGGAAGATTTAAAAGAAGTTACGCAAATGTGAAGCCCCCGCATCGCTTGGATGTGAGGGCTTCTTGTGGTCTGTAGTCGAAGTGCGCTAGTACACCTTCGTCAGCAGGTCCCACTGCTCCTTGGCGTTCGTCACCGGCGGAACGAGCTCACGCCTGTCTGGTGTGAACGGGTTCTCGCCTTCGTTCCAGTCTTGGAAATCGCCGTCGATGTACGAGATGATCTCGAGACCGCCGACCTTTTCCTTGCCTGAGCGGTTACAGAGCGCAAACACGTAGGGGAGAATGATGGCCTCGGGTGCCACCGCAAGAACGGCGTCGCGCACCTTGAGGAGGCTTCCGTCACTCGTGATGGTATCTTCCACCAAGAGAATGAGCTCGCCGTTTTGCGGTGGATTCCGCCGGAACACGAACGCATCGCCGTCCTTTTCCGCGTAGGAAAAAGCGACACTCTTCTCTTGAAAGCACGAAATCTCCCTTGCGGATGCGTAGGCGATAGGAATCGCTCCCATGGCCGGACCGACGACGCGGTCGGCACGGTTGACGAAGGTGTCAGTCGTTTTGTTTCGTGCACTGAATTCGTCAAACAGTTCGTCGGCCATTTCGCTGAGCTCGTAGGGCCATTCGCTGACCTTTCCGCCGTCGAAGTAGACATTAGAAATCGTGCCACGACTCAGTCGTACGTAGGGTCGTTCCGGGTTTCCGTCATGATGCCAGAACGTACCAGGAGGGAGCCTCTTGATTCGTTCTTTCGCGTCTTCTTGCCAAGCTTTTGTTGCAGGCATAGCACAGTCCTTTCACTTTAAGTTCAACTTTCTGTGTGCAGTCCGAGCAGACTGTACGCAATGAATATCTGTTGGTCAATTGCCCGCTTTTGCAAGCTTCATGTGCCGGGAGAGAGAATCGAACTCTCATGACTCGCGTCGACGGGTTTTGAATCCGTTGCGTCTACCAATTCCGCCATCCCGGCGAACGCTGTTCACACTAGCATTTTACGCGATGCTTTTCACCTTCATGTTAAAATGCACACACCATGAACGCAGGACAGCTTCCGACGAAATACGATTCCGTATATTGGGTAGAAGTAGATAAAATTACTCCAAACCCATACCAACCACGTAAGGAGTTTGATGAGGAAAAACTCAAATCGCTTGCCGACTCCATTCGCCAGTACGGCATTCTTCAACCACTTACCGTCACGCGTAAAGATGTTGAAAAACAGGATGGGGGAATAGAAAGTCGCTATGAACTTATTGCCGGCGAGCGCCGTCTACGTGCATCTAAACTGCTTGGTCTTCGCGAAGTGCCGGTAGTAATTCGTGTCGGGGAAGAGACCGATAGCATGAAGCTCCAGCTCGCTATCATTGAAAACCTTCAGCGTGAAGATTTGAATGCTATTGACCGCGCAAAAGCACTTGGACAGCTTGCAAACGAATTCGGTCTTTCCCATGCAGAAATTGGTGCAAAGATGGGGAAAAGTCGTGAATTTGTTTCAAACTCTATTCGCCTCCTTGCACTGCCGGAAGAAATACAGCAAGCAGTCTTGAACAAAGACCTTACCGAAGGTCATGCGCGCGCACTCCTCATGCTCTCCGATCGTCCCGAAGAACAAAAAACACTCTTTAAAGAAATAGTATTGAAGAAAACATCAGTACGCATCACAGAACAGCTCGCACGCCGTATTGCGGTAGATAAAGTGCGCAAGCTTGATAAAACCTCTGAAATGCTTGAGCTTGAAAAGTCGCTTACCGAAACACTCGGCACGCGCGTGGTGATTCATAATGGGCCGAAAGGCGGGCGTCTCTACATTGAGTTCTTTTCTCCGGAAGACCTTTCGCATATCGTAGCGACACTTGCAGAAAAGCATGAACCACAGGGAGAGGAGGCAGTAGAGGGTGTGGAAACTGCATCTTCAACGCCTCTACCAGCGGAGACGGTAGATGCTTCTGCGCCCATGACCACTCCTGTTATGGCAGAAGAACTACCGAAAGAACAAGAAGACCCATACGGAATTAAGAACTTTAGCGTTTAGTGCGCTTATCGTGAGTGCTTTTAGTAAGTTTTCGTTTGCGTGTTGGTGTTTCCGGTGCAGAACCTGTTATTGGTGATTCATGCGCTTCAATCGCTAAGCGAATGTGTTTTCGTGCCAAAGATGTTTTTGCCATATCAAGCCACTTTGGTGTAGGACGCGCAGAGTCTTTCTTAATGATTTCCACGATGTCTCCGTTTCCAAGGGTGGTATCAAACGCCACCATTTTGTTATTTACTTTTGCCCCGTGCATATGGTCTCCAAGGTCACTGTGAATTGCGTACGCAAAATCTATAGGTGTTGAGCCGGTAGGGAGGTCTATCACGTCGCCCTTTGGAGTGAAAAGAAAGATGCGATGAGAAAAGAAATCTTCTTTCAAGCTATCTACAAACTCTGTAGAGCCAGAAAGTGACTCATGCACATCTGCAAGCTCAGAAAGCCATCTAGGTGCTGGTGGTGGATTTTTAACACTCGTGTTTTTCGTTGAGGCTTTTTTACTAAAGTTCAGAAGTGTCGGAACTAAGTTTCTTACCCACGCAAAAGAAAGTGCCTCAAATGCACCTTTTCCTGCTTTCTTTCCAAGTTGTTTATACGACATGTGGGAGGCAATACCGAACTGCGCGCGCTGGTGCATGTCTTCTGTGCGTACCTGCATTTCCACAATTCCTGCCTCCGAAGTGAGGACGGTGGTATGGAGTGACTGGTATCCGTTTGGTTTTGGGAAGGCAATATAGTCTTTAAACTCACCGGGCATAGGCTTAAAACGAGAGTGAATAACTCCAAGAGCGGCGTAGCAGTCATCAATGGTGTGCACGATAATACGGAGTGCAGCGATGTCGTGAATTTGGTCTATATCGTCTCCTTTTCGTTTTAGTTTTTGATGCAAACTAAAATAGCCTTTCATACGAATATCGCTCCGGAAGTTCTGGATTCCACGTTTTGCAAGCTCTTTGCGTAAATCTTTTTGTACACGCACTAAACCAGCTTCAGTTTCCTTTGTTTTCAATTTTCGCAC
Source organism: uncultured Candidatus Saccharibacteria bacterium (assembly GCA_964395025.1). Classification (GTDB taxonomy): domain Bacteria; phylum Patescibacteriota; class Minisyncoccia; order Phycocordibacterales; family Phycocordibacteraceae; genus C7867-001. The sequence goes on along the minus strand of CAYMZP010000011.1, from coordinate 8,297 downwards.
TTCTACCGCGTGTTGGTATGCATCGGGATCAATAACTGGAAACGCCATGTCTTCAAGTTCACGCTTCATACGTCCCATACCAAGGCGGTTTGCAAGCGGTGCATATATTTCAAGTGTTTCAAGTGCGATGCGTTTACGCTTGTGCTCGGGCACATGCTCAATCGTTTTCATGTTGTGATACCTATCAGCAAGCTTGATGATGAGTACACGGACATCTTCTGAGGTGGCAACAAGGAGACGTCGTAGCGATTCTGCATGGCGCTCCGCACCACGGTATTTATGTTTTCCAAGTTTCGTAACACCTTCTACGAGGAAAAGCACTTCCTTGCCAAATTCTCGCTCAACTTCTTCTGAAGATGCTTTTCCATCTTCAATCGCGTCATGCATGAGACCGGCTGCGACTGTGGGCGCATCCATACCAAGTTCAGCAAGAATAAGTGCCGCGGCGGAGGGATGTATGAAATAGGGTTCTCCAGAATAGCGCACGTCCTTTTCATGTGCTTTTGCAGCAAACGCGTATGCTTTTTCAATGAGTGCACTGCCGGCAGGGGAGACGTCGCGCATCGCGGCCACAATCTGCTTTGCCGTAGTCATACCGCCATCATACCCGATTCTACATAGAGCATACACACTTCCCCTATCTCTCACGGTCGTGAGAGATAGGGGAAAAGAGGAAAAGGGATAAAACAATGACAAAAAACGATGGTGCATGATTACTGCACGCAATCGTTTTCTTGAAACTAATTACTAAACTCAGTAAGTGAAGCCTACTACGCGAGGTAGGTAGACGCTTCGGTCGCATCCATTTTTTCTATGTCGGTTCCTTCAGGAAGATAGATACGTCGGAGACCTTTTTTTAGAAAGTAACCCTGCTTTGATTTGTAGAGCGTGAGGTGTTTACCGGTCTTTGGGTGTTTGCCAAGCTCTTTTGCGATAGTCGCGCCCTTTGGTGGTGCTTTTGGTGTATTGAGAAGCGTAAGCGCCTCTTCAAGGGTGATGGTGTATGGGTCACCCTTTTTAATAGAGCGGAATTCACCATCGTGACCCACGTACGGTCCAAAGCGTCCGGTGTTTGCAATGACTGGTAAACCAGTTTCAGGCTTCACGCCAAGCTCGCGTGGGAGTGAAAGGTACTTCACCGCATCTTCTAGGGTGACCGTCGCCAAGTCTTTTCCAGCCGGAACGCTCGCACGTCGTCCTTTGAATGCAGGTTTCTTTTTCTTTGTTGCTCGTTTTTTCTTTCCAGTTTTTGGATTGATTTCAGCTTTCTCTGCACTGCCTTGTGTCTTCTCTGTACTATCTACTTCTTCTTTATCAGGCATTTCCACATACGGGCCAAAGCGTCCGGTGCGTATGTATACAGGAAGTCCGGTTTCTGGATGTACACCAATAGGTTCGTCACCCTTCACTTCAGCACCACTCTCTTCGCGCGCACCCTTACACTCCGGATAGTTTTTACACGACATGAAAATGCCACCGCGACCAAGTTTGAACTCCATATCTTTTCCGCAGGTAGGGCAGGGAAATTCTTTAGACACGTCTCCGAGAGATGTTGCTTTCGGCAAATCTTCTTTTGCTTCGAGCGCTTTTTTGAAAGGACCATAAAATTCGCGCATCGTCTTTTCATACTCGCGTTCACCTCGAGCAATTTCATCCAGCTCATCTTCCATTTCTGCGGTAAATGAGTCGCTGATGTATTCCGCAAAGTTTTCTTCAAGCCAGCCAGAAACCACCATACCGGTAGCAGTTGGTTTTAGTGTTCTACCGTCTTTTTCTGCATAGCCACGGTCTTGAATTGTTTTCATAATGGATGCGTAGGTAGAAGGACGTCCGATACCACGCTTTTCAAGTTCTTTAATAAGGCCCGCTTCGGTATAGCGGTTTGGTGGCTCAGTTTGTTTCTCGGTGTCTTCTAGAGAAAGTAGAGAAAGTGATTCGCCCTCAGTAGTTTTCGGAAGTTCCGTGTCTTCTCCGCGCGCACGAGTATCAAGTGCGAGCCAGCCGGGGAAGGTAACTTGAGAGCCCGTAGCGGAAAAACGGGGAATATCTGCATCTGCTTGCGCTTCTATTTTAGTGCGAAGCACGCCCGCACTTTTCATTTGTGACGCAAGCGCACGTACGCGAATCAGTTCATAGAGTGCCTGTTCGTCCGCAGTCGTACCTGCTTTTGCTTTGGATGGATTTGTGGGGCGCACCGCTTCGTGTGCTTCCTGTGCGTTCTTTGATTTCGTTTTGTATACGCGTGGTTGCACGTAGTTTGTACCAAAGTCTTTTTCTATGATGCTACACATGCTTGCGACTGCCTGTTTTCCAAGGGTTACCGAGTCTGTGCGCATGTAGGTAATGTGTCCCGCTTCGTAGAGCTTTTGCGCTGCGCGCATGGTGCGTGAGGGGGTAAACCCAAGGCGCGTTGAAGCAGTCTGTTGCATGGTGGACGTGGTGAAAGGAGGACGAGGAGCGCGCTCTTCCGCCCGCTCCGTAACGGATGCCACTTTCCAAGATGCTTTTTTACCTTCGGTCACTATGCGCGTCGCTTCCTCTGCTGTTTTTGGTTCTTCTACACAGGTGGCAGTAAACTCACCGTTTTTCGCTTTCAAACGAGCACTGAGTACAAAGTATGTCTCTGGCACAAACGCTTTTATCTCGCGTTCGCGCTCAGCAAGAATGCGTAGCGCAGGAGATTGCACACGACCTGCAGAAAGGCCGTAGCGTACTTTTTTCCAAATGAGACCAGAGAGGTCGTATCCCACCAAACGGTCAAGCACACGTCGTGCTTCCTGTGCGTAGCGCAGGTTTTCATCTATCGTACGTGGGTGCATGAGGGCCTCTTCTACCGCTTCTTTAGTGATTTCATGAAAGACCACGCGGTGTGGTTTTTTAAGCCCTACCGCTTCTTTAATGTGCCAAGAAATAGCCTCGCCTTCGCGGTCAGGGTCGGTTGCAAGATATACCTCGCTCGCTTTTGCGGCGGCTTTTTGTATTTTTGAAATGACGTCTCGTTTCTCTGCGGGAATAACGTAGCGGGGTATAAACCCGCCCTCAATATCAACGGCGTCTTTGTTTGTTTTCGGCAAATCCCGTACGTGGCCGACGGAGGCAAGTACCTCGTATTCTTTTCCGAGGTACTGTCCTATGGTCCGCGCTTTTGCTGGGGACTCAACGATGAGTAACTTCTTGCTCATGTGGCTAACACATACCGCACCTATATAGGTATGGTCAAGCAGAGAGCGGGTACAGGGAGTTGTTTAGGTACGGCGCCACGCACCAAATTCTTCTTTCGCAAGACCCTGTAACTCAAGCATAACGAGTGCGGTAAGGGCGTCCGAAGCGGAGAGTTGAGAGGCACGTATCACCTCATCTTTCTCTCGTGGTTCTGAGAGAAGTTCATACATGAGTTTTTCGTTGCCCGCAAGATTCGGTAGCGCTTTTTCTGTTACCGCATTCTCGGAAATACCCAGTGCTTCTAGGATATGTACTGACTCTGACACTAGGCCGGCACCAAGTCGTATAAACAGATGTGCACCAAAACCATGCGGGTCGCCGATGCGGTGTGGTATGCACAGGAGATCACGGTTGTATTCATGAGTGAGACGGGCGGTAATGAGCGTGCCTGACTTTGGTCCTGCTTCCACCACCAAAACAGCATCGGAAAGACCAACGACAATACGGTTTCTTTTTGGGAAATCCTCTGGTCGTGCACGGTATCCATCTTCGTGTTCTGAAACAAGCGCACCTCCTGCGTTCAAAATATCTTTGGCAAGCCCTGCGTTACTTCGCGGATATACCGATGCGTCATCGGTTCCGGAGCCGAGCACTGCTACGGTATGCAGTCCTGCTGAAAGGGCTGCTTTGTGTGCACACGCATCCGCACCAAGAGCCATACCCGAGACAATAGAGATTGGGTAACCAGCAAGGCCATGAATGAGGCGCTCACACGCTTCGCGTCCGTACTTTGAAAGTGCGCGCGAACCCACCACAGCCAATGTTTTTAGAGTAGGCGGGGGAAGTGTTCCGCGTACGTATAGATGTGGGGGTACGTCCGGTATTTCCCGTAGTAAAGGCGGATATTCCTTTGGTGCAAGTTGTCGTAGAGGGGCTCCCATACTATGCTTCATCTAAGTATATCTCTATGCTTGATATTCACTTTATACGCGAACACGCCGATATCGTTAAGGAGGCGGCACGCAAGAAAAACGTCGATATAGACGTGGACCGCCTTTTGGCAGTGGACGAAGAGCGCAAGCAGCTCCTTCAGCGCATTGAAGAGAAGAGGGCGGAACAAAACCGTGCAAGCTACGGCATTTCGCGTGCTGAGGGAAGTGAAAAACAGGGACTTATAGATGCTATGCAACAACTCAAGAAAGGCATGCTTGAGCTTGAAGAGGAGTTTAAGCCGTTAGATCTTGAATGGACGAAGCTCATGCTTTCGGTACCAAACATTCCTTCTCCAGATACGCCAGAAGGACCGGATGAAAGTGCGAATGTTGTGCTTCGTTCTTGGGGAGAAAAACCGTCGTTTTCTTTCACCCCCAAACAACACTTTGAACTTGGTGAGGCACTCGGCATCATAAACACAAAGAAAGCAGCGGAAGTCTCCGGTGCGCGCTTCAACTACCTTTTAGGTGACTTGGCGCTTTTGCAAAATGCATTGTTCCAACACACACTCAAAATCCTCACGTCGCGCGAAGCGCTCGCAAAAATTGCTGAGGATGCAGGCATAGAGATTGACCCGAAACCGTTTACGCTCGTCATCCCGCCACTTCTGATGCGCACAGAAGTTATGGGTCGCATGGCACGCCTCCATCCTATGGACGAACGGTATGTGTATGAAAAAGATGCCATGGCTTTCATTGGAAGTGCAGAGCACACGCTCGGTCCGCTTCACATGGACGAAATTATTGAAGAAGCAGAGCTCCCATTGCGGTATGTGGCATATACGCCAGCATTCCGTCGTGAAGCAGGGGCTGCGGGTAAAGATACACGTGGTATTTTGCGCCAGCATCAGTTTGACAAGATAGAGATGGAATCATTCACACGTCCAGAAGACGGGTACCGTGAGCAAGATTTCATTGTGGCTATACAGGAACACTTGGTGCAGTCACTCAAACTTCCGTACGAACTCATGGCGATTTGTACCGGAGACATGGGGAAGCCAGACCAGCGCCAGTTTGACATCAATACGTGGATGCCCGGCCAAGATACGTATCGCGAAACGCATACGTCTGACTATATGGGTGGCTACCAAGCGCGTCGTCTCAATACGCGTATACGCGATGCAGAGGGGCGTCTCACCCATGTGCATATGAATGATGCGACCGCATTTGCTATGGGGCGCATACTTATTGCGATTATGGAGAATTACCAAGAAGAAGATGGTTCCATACGCATACCAGAAGTGTTGGTGCCGTACATGGGTAAAGAGAAAATCTCTTCGTAAGCTACCTCTCGTGTGCGATTATCTACATAATGTCTCCGAGTAAAAACTTTGACATTGGTCCCCGCACTGCGCAGAAGAAAAAACAGAAGTCTGCTCAGCGGGTGAAGGTGGAGAAGGTGAAAGAACCGCCTACAGTTCGGCGACGTTCACTGCGTGAGCGTCGCCGTGCCGCGCGCAATTTTGCAGGTGGGGTAGTCATCGTGCTTTTCTTTGGCGTATGCGCACTTGCGGTGTATGGGCTTTGGCGACCAGAAGTACGTATCACAGATTTTGAAATAAAAAATATGCCGGATAAAGACCGGGCACATGAGCGTGTGGAAAGTATCCTTTCCGGCACGTATTTCGGATTGTTGCCACGCAATTCAATCTTTCTATACCCTGAACAGGAACTGCGAAGTGGACTTCTTGATGCGTTTCCTTCGCTTTCTGCAGTGTCCATCTCACGTACATCGTTTGAAAGCCTTTCTTTTTCTGGTATGCGTCGCGTCACTTCTTTCTACTGGTGCGGTACTTCCGGTGAAGCATTTTCACTTGCACTTTCTTCTTGCTATGAAGCTGATGCGCACGGCGTTATTTTCTCTCCCGCACCGTTTTCTGAAACTGAGGCAGGTAGTAGTACGCCAAAAACGAATGAACGCCTGCGCATCTATGCTCCTGTAGAAGCAGTAGAAACTGCTGAGTATCCGCTTCGTGCACAAGTAGTTGGTTTTGATCACTTGCCTGACCTGCTCCGGTTTATTAGCGCTATCCAGCAACTTGGTATTCCCGTGCTTTCTACAGAGATTGTAGGAGATGAAGCTACGCTTTTTGTAACGCCGGAAACACGTATACGCTATGTTTTGGGACGTGAAGAAGAAGCGGCGCGCGCAGCTGAAGCTGCGTTTCCAAGTCTTAATCTCCTTGATGGAAGTATTGAATATGTTGACGTGCGTTTTGGTGACACATTGTATGTAAAGCGGTACGAATGATAGGGTGCCACTATGTCTTTCTGGAACAAACTTCCTAAACCCTTTTTTGCACTTGCGCCCATGGCGGACGTAACTGACTCTGCGTTTAGAACGCTCGTAGCAAAGATACATCCTCCGCACGTTACGTGGACCGAGTTTGTGTCTGCAGACGGGCTTTATCACACTCGCACGAAAGGTGTCATGGAGGATGCGGTAAATCCGCTGGTGCGTGACCTCCGGTACACAGAAGGTGAGCACCCTATTGTGGCGCAGTTTTTCGGTAGCAATGTGGACACCATGGAATATGCCGCGCGCTACGCGCGCGAGCATGGCTTTGATGGCATAGACATAAACATGGGATGTCCGGACGCATCTATACAAAAGCAGGGTGCCGGTGCAGCACACATGAAAGACCCTGAGCGAGCGAAAGAAGTTATCCGCGCCACACTTCGGGGTGCAGATGGACTTCCTGTTTCTGTAAAAACTCGCCTCGGGTTTAACTCGTTAGAGTGGAAAACGTGGTTGCCACATCTCCTTGAAGAAAATATTTCTGCTCTTACGCTTCACTTGCGCACGAGAAAAGAAATGTCAAAAGTGCCTGCACACTGGGAACTAGCACGTGAAATACATGACTTCGTACGAGCACGTAGGAGTGACGTGCTTCTTATTGGAAACGGAGACGTGACAGACCTTGAAGATGCACGTAAAAAAGCAGAGGAAAGTGGTTTTGACGGCATCATGCTTGGCCGTGCTATTTTCGGTAACCCGTGGCTTTTCACTGGCCGTCCGCTTGCTGATATTTCTCGCAAAGAACGCTTAGAAGTACTACGAGAGCTCGCGCAGGGTTTTGATGCACTCGTCCCAAAGAAGTCGTTCCATATTCTTAAGAAGCACTTTAAAGCGTTTGTGAATGGGTTTGACGGCGCATCAGAACTACGCGGAAGAATGATGGAAACAAATGATTTGGCTTCGCTTGAAGCGGTTCTGGAGGAATATACATAGGGTGAGCTATACTGTTCGCCATGGCACATCAGTCTCTCTATCGCGCATACCGTCCCCACTCTTTTAAGGAAGTCATTGGTCAACCTCAGGTAACAGAAGCTTTGGCGGAGCAAATCAAAGCAGGGAAGGTGGGGCATGCATATGTCTTTGCCGGTTCTCGTGGTCTTGGAAAGACGAGTGTGGCTCGTATTTTTGCAAACGAGCTAGGAGTTACAGATAAAGACTTGTACGAAATAGACGCAGCATCAAACAATAGCGTTGACGACATTCGGGGGCTTTCAGAAAACGTCTACACGCTTCCATTTGAGTCGCCATACAAACTCTACATTCTGGACGAAGCACACATGCTCTCTAAGAGTGCATGGAACGCGTTTCTTAAAACATTGGAAGAACCTCCGGCACATGCCATTTTTATTATGGCTACAACGGAGCTTGAAAAGATTCCAGAAACCGTTCGCTCACGATGTCAGAGTTTTCAGTTCAAAAAACCGTCTCGTGAAGGGCTCGTGAAGCTGGTGAACAGTATTGCAAAAAAAGAAGGAGCCACCCTTGAAGGTGGGGTTGCAGACTTAGTAGCACTTATTGCAGACGGTTCGTATCGTGATGCGCTTTCGGTGCTTGATAAAGTACTCTCGGGCTCAAAAGATAAAACAATTACGAAAGAAGAAGCGGAGAAAGCGCTCGGTGCGCCTCGTGGGGTGCTTGTGCAAGGGCTCGTGGAAGCGCTGTCAAAAGGAAACGCAAATGATGCACTGAGTGCCATTCGCAAAGCAGTAAGCGATGAGGTGGATATGGTTCTTTTTCTTTCGCTTGCGCTTGAAGCTATGCGCTCCGTACTTCTTCTACGTCACGCACCAGAGCTACAGAAAGAGTTACAGGAAGAACTTGGTGAAGGGTATGACGCACTTCGC